>JBEKZL010000031.1:0-52312 GCA_049509915.1 Bryobacteraceae bacterium
AATCTGAACCCCGATGCACACCAGGATGAACGACGACAGGCGGATGATGACGTTCATGGCCGAATCGCCGAGGGTGCGCCCGATCCGTTCGGCGAACCGGTAACTCAGGTAGATGGATGCCGCAATCAGAACCGAGCCCAGCACCATCCCTCCGATCAGAGGCCAGCGCCATTCAGAGCCTTCGGGCCGATCGGCGCCCACGGTGATCGCCACCGAGATCGTTCCCGGTCCCACCGTCAGCGGGAGGGTCAGTGGATAGAACGCCTGCCGGGAGTAGTCGGCCTCATGGCACTCCGGCTCGGAACCCTTGGCCGCGAAGTCGTCGCCGTTCGGCTGACGCAGCAGCGCCCAGCCGGTTGAGATCACCACCAGCCCGCCCCCGACCTGCACCACCGGCAGCGAGATGCCGAAAAAGGCCAAAATGTGGGTGCCGATGAAGATCGAGGTCAGGATCAGAATCAGGCCGTTCAATGAGATCATCCTGGCCAGCGCCGTTCGCCCCCTGCCGGACAATCCGCGCGTCAGGGACAGGAAGATGGGTGTGTTGCCGATCGGGTTGACGATCGGAAACAGCGCGCCGACAACCAGAAGAGTGTACTTTGCGAGATCGCCCAGCGGGTCCGTCATCATCGCCCACTTTACATGAGTTGGTCCTGCAATCACCACCGCGCGCCGGAACCTGCTACGCTTGGGTCACCATGTCAGCATTCAATGGAGATAAAGCGCGCTTCCACCGCGAACGAAAAGGCAAGCTTGCCCGCAGAGAGCGCAGCCAGGCGTTGCGGCGGAAACTGATCGCTCCGGCGCCGCGGCGCCCCGACGGCCGCGATCTGTAATTAGTTCGAGTACACGAGCTTCTGCCGCCGGCATAAAAGGCGCGGCGCTCACAAGGCCATGCGGTCCCAGCAGTGTCGCCCACCAGTTGTGATTTGCGGAATAATAATGGGGACAGCATGATCGAAGGTATATTGCAACGAGCGGTGTCTTCTGCCCTGCTCTTATGCCTGCCTCTGGTGGTGGCCGGGGACGACGGCTACTTTCCTCCTCCTGACAACGCGGGGGGCTGGCGCGGTCTAACGGATGCCGCGAAGGTCCGCAAACTGGGAGGCATGGATCTCGGCAGGCTTGCCCAGGCATTCGAATTCGCGAAGGAAACCAGCCAACATGGTGGCCTCGTGGTGGTGCGACACGGTTACCTGGTCTACGAAAAATACTTCGGCAAAGGCAATCGCGAGGCGCATCCCGATATGGCGTCGATCGGGAAGGCGTTCACCAGCATTTCCTGCGGGATCATGCTGCAGGAAAAGCACGACCAGATCCCCGAAGGCCTGGAGACCAAGGTCTTCACCGAGAGGTACCTGCCGGAAGCATTTCCGCTGAGCGACCCATTGAAAGCGGATATCAAGCTGGGGCAGTTGCTGACCATGACCTCCGGCATGCACGGGGACGGTGGCAATCCGGGAATGGTCCGTGGCGAGGATCGGCCGCTGGAGCCGGTTCCGCGCCCTGCCGCACCCGAGGACCAGGACACCAGCGCCTTACGATCAGCGATGTGGACCAGGCCCGGCGAAGGATACTCCTACGCCTCGGGCTCACCGCACGTGGCCTCCATCGTGCTGCGCCACCTGACCGGAATGGAGATGCAGCAATATATCGACGAGAAACTGGCCAAGCCGATGGGCTTCGGGCCGTGGGGTTACGCTTTGCACCGCAACGGAAGCACCCTGCCGCACACGCCTGGCGGCGGAGGTATCGCGTTGCGTGCCACCGATGCGATTCGGTTCACCTATCTTCTGCTACACAAGGGCCGCTGGGCCAATCGCCAATTGGTGCCCGCCGAGTATGTCGCCATGTGCGGCAGTCCTTCGCCCTATAACCCGCACTCGCCGATGAGCCTGATGTTCGAAACGAACGCGGATGGTCACGTCTTTGGAGCGCCCCGCGACGCGTTCTTCAAGTCGGGGGCTGGCGGCTCGGCCATCTACGTGGTGCCGTCGCTCGACCTGGTCGTCTACAAAATGTCCTCCAGCGATGCGCAACTCGATCCCCAATTGACGGGCCTGCCGGTCACGTACCAGATGGGCCATTCCCGCGACAATTGGAAAGCAGGTCTGCACGATCAGTTTCATGATGGCCCGGTTGGCGGGGATGATGGCGTCCGCAGGCTGCTGGAGATGGTTGTGGCTTCGGTCATGCAATAAAGGAAGGACGCAGTAGCGATTTCGTGACCTTCCGGAGAGGATCGACGGCGGCTCGGACAGGCGGATCAACGGCGCCGAGTGGTCCTGGATTCAACTTCACACGGATAACGGGATTGTGGGAACGGCTGAGACATATGCCGGGGTCCCTGCGGACACGGTCAAAAGCTACGCGCGGCGCTTGATTGGACGCGACCCGCGGAGTATCGATCGTCCATTTTCTCAATATGCCCAACTCGCGCTGAGACTAGCGTGCCCGTCCGCATCAGTGAGACCCCGGCCACGCGATAGGAATGTCGTGCGTTCCTGCGATCACGCCTCCGGAACTGCCGGGCATCGTGGCGGGAATTAAGCTTGAGATAGTCAACAACGGCGGCGCCGTCGTGGAAATGGCGGCGCCCGCATAACCTTCAAAGCGACCAGGAGGAGGGTCGGATGCAAGACAGTCAAATGACGCGAAGGGGTTTTCTCGGCGCCGGAGGCGCCGGATCTCTGGCGATACTCGGAACTGGACTATGTACGCCAGAGGCGCGGGCCGCCGCCGCGCGTGTGGGACCTCTGAAAATTACCAAAATCGAGACCGTGCGTTTTGGGCGGGAGTTGCGCATACAAGGAATTTCACCCGACTGGACGTGGGTGCGTCTGCACACCGATCAAGGTATTGTCGGCATTGGCGAATCCTATTCCGGTGCCGGCCACGAGTCGCACGTGGCCGTACTGAAGGCATATGCGCGCCTGATTCTGGGGAAGGATGCGGCCGACATTGATCGCCTCTGGCAGACCCTCTTCTATCAAATTTCGTATGCGCCTTGGGGCGGGGCCGAGACGCGCATGCTCAGCGCCCTCAATATCGCGCAGTGGGATATTCTCGGCAAGGCGTCCGGCCTTCCCGTCTATAGGCTGCTGGGCGGCAAGGCCCAGGAGAAATTGCAGGTGTACAACACTATGAACGGGTGGCCGATCAACGGCATGCGGGAGCATGACGCTCCCGAGAAGCTGACTGAGTTTCTGCTCAGCCGGGGCATCAAGGGGATCAAGATTTACCCCTACGACCGTGGTCCGGTAAACGCCGCCGCCCAGCACGGCGGCACGTTCATCTCCATGGCCGAGTTGAAGGCGTCGCTCGATCCGATCGCACGTATTCGCAAGACGGCGGGCGATGAGATGGGGATCTTTCTCGACTTGAGCAGCAAGTGGAACCTCACCTGTTCGGTGATGATCGCCCATTCGCTGGAACCATACGGAATTATGTACCTCGAAGACCCCATGCTGGCCGACAACGTGGAAGCGTATGCGACGCTGGCGCGGCAGACCAGCATACCCGTCTGCATCAGCGAGCGGCTGGCGACGCGCTTCGGGTTCCGGGAGATGTTCGAACAACGGGCAGTCGGCGTGGTGATGTGGGATGTCACCTGGTGCGGGGGAATCTCCGAGGCGAAGAAGATTGCATATATGGCGGACACCTACAAGATTCCGGTGTGCCCGCACACGGGGGGCGGGCCGGTCTTGTGGTTCGCCTCCATTCACACGGCGACATCGCTGACGAATTTCTTCATTATGGAGAGCGTGTACCACATGTACAACGACGTGTACCCACACTTCATCGAAAACGTGCCTGCGCCGGTGAACGGGTACGTGACGGCGCCCGAAACACCCGGGCTGGGCATAGAGCTTCGTGAGGAGCCTTTCCATAATGGCGATGCCGTGATCGAAAGCATCGCAGAGTTGTGAGTTGACGCTATCAATTGAAGAGAGGGAGTTCTATGAAAAAGACCGTTTTGACTATTTTGATCGCCTGCACCGCGATGGGTCCGTCGACTGCCTTCGCTCAAATCAAGCAGACGAAGGAACAAATGATGTATTACACGTCGGAATGGAAGGGCGAGCGCTTCCCCGATGGACGCCCGAAGGTAGCGGACAATCTGCTTGTGCGCGCCTTGGATCTGTCGATCGAGGATGTGTGGGACTATCTACGTGGCCAAGGCTACACGAACCAGTTTGAGGGTGGCTGGCAGGCTCTCCACGTCGAAAAGCCTTTTGCCGGACGCGCGCTCACGGCGCAATTCATGCCGCGGCGGCCCGACATGGCGGCTGCCGTCGGTGCCGAGGGCAAGGCGGAGGGACGCGTCAGCGGAACCAATAGCTGGGTGATCAATGAACTTCAGATGGGTGACACGATGGTCGCCGATGGCTATGGGAAGGTCATTGAAGGCACCCTGATCGGTTCCAACCTGGGGAGCGGCATCGCCGCCCACACCCATTCCGGCTTTATATTCGACGCCGGGATAAGGGATGCGGAAGAAAACCGGGAGATCGCTAACCTCAATGGATTTTATCGGGGCTACGATCCCTCGGCATGGGCGCAAATGCAACTGACGGGGATCAACGTTCCGGTTCGGATCGGACGGGCCGTTGTGTTGCCGGGGGACCTGGTCCTGGCCAAGCAAGATGGGGTTATCTTTATCCCCGCGGTGCTGGCCGCGGCGGCGGTCAATAAGGCCGAATTTACCAACCTGCAAGATGCTTTTAATTTTGAATTGAACAGGCAGGGCAAGAACGGCGCACAATTCGAAGGCGGCTGGACGGCGGAGAAATTGAGCGCTTTGGGGAAGTGGATCGACGCTCATCCCGAAAAATTGAAAATGACGCGGGCTGAATTTGACGCTCTGCTGGCTGAAGCGAGCCGACCACGTCAAGCCCCTCCTGGGGGCAGGGGCGGGGGTCCCCGCTAGCGCCTGCCTGTGCATAATGGGACTCTGGACGCTTCGCGCTCCAGCAGGAAAGGAGTCACAATCGCCATGGAAAGACGTCAATTTCTGACTCGCACCGTGGGGGGAGGCTTGGCCCTCGGCGGCGCCGCGGCGCTGCCTCAGCAGTCCGCCCCCAACCGGCAGCGCTCCAATCTGCCGCCCGGCACCTCGCCGTCGGCATGGTCCGTGCCCCGCGGCCCAAGCAGCCCGCTGCTCACGCCGGACTACCTCACGTATGCGGACGACCTGGTGATCGAACGCGACCGGCCCGGCAAGCCGTACCAGGGCAAGGTTCTTGCCGCCTTCCAGGCCCACTCGGACGACATCATCCTGTTCTGCGCCGGTACGGTCGCCAAGCTCCTCGGCGAAGGCTACACCGGCTACCTCATCCGCCTGTCCAATGACGAGAAGTCCGGCCCGAGCGTCGGGTGGGGCACCACCCAGAATGAGATCGACTACCAGGAAGCGGCCAAAGCGCTGGGCCTCAAATCGTTCTCCTTCTATTACCGGAATCATCGTATGGACGATGTCGCGATCATTGAACTCCGCCAGCGTCTGATTTTCATGCTCCGGCTGCTCCAGGTGGATACCGTATTCGTGATGGATCCCTATGACCATTACGACGAAAATCCCGATCACTTGGTCGTCGGCAAGGCGGTGGAAACGGCCTGCTGGATGTCGACCCCCGGCGGCGGCCGGGAGTATCCCGAGCAGCTCAAGGCCGGGCTGAAACCGGGACGCGTGAGCGAGAAATACTACCACTCGCGGGCGCCGCAAGGACACAATCTGGTGAACCGGGTGGTGGATGTCAGCTCTTACATCGACGTCAAGGTGCGGGCGAACGTGGCCAACAAGGCCAAGGGACCGGCCGGCGATGCCGGGGCTCGCCTCCGCCAGCAACTGGCAAGCCGGGGCAAGCGACTGCCCCTGCTGGGCAACGACGACGAAACCGCCAATTTCCAGTACACCAAGCATTTCATCATGGAGGATTTCCGGACCTTGGGACACCAGTTCGGCCTTGAATACGCTGAGACTTTCCGGTATATCGGTCCCGAAGCCAGCTACGAACCGTCGATTCGCAAATACGTCGAAGCCAATGCGATTCCGCTGTAGGCCCACTCAGGAGACAGACAATGTACGATTACGATGAAATGACGGGTTCGGCCGCCGCGGCGTCCCAGGCCAATGCCAGGGAAGCCGTCGTCATGAAGGACCAGCCGGGGCAGCCCCACAAGGGCAAAGTCTTCGCCGCCGTGCATGCCCATTGTGACGACATCCCTTACTACGCCGCGGGGCTGTGCGCCAAGCTGATGCGAGAGGGCTACACCGGTTACATCGTGCGCACCACCAATGATGAAAGATCCGGCGGCCACACCAACGCCCAGAACATCTACAGCAACGAGCAGGACCACGGGCGCATGGCCGCGGCGCTCGGGTTCCAGGATGTGTTCGATTTCTACTACCTGAACCACGACATGGACGGCATCTCCTGTATCGACTTGCGCGGCCGCCTGATCCTCATTTTCCGGATGCTCAAGGTGGACACCATCGTCTCCTTCAATCCGTCGCGGGAGGACGAAGAAAATCCCGACCACTGGGTAACCGGGCGTGCCGTGGAAGAGGCCTGCTGGATGGCCGGAATGCCCAACGATTTTCACGAGCACATGCTGGCGGGCATTCAGCCCCACGCTGTGACCGAGCGGTATTGTTTCTATGCCCGGCCGAGGCAGCCGTTCAACCGGGTGGTCGACATCAGCTCACAAATCGACAAGAAGATCGATGCCATCGCGGCATGTAAGTCCCAGGGCGACGGCAATCGCGGTTCGCTGTTGAGGGCGGAACTGGCGCGGCAGGGAAAGCGCCTGCCGCTGTTCGGTGGCGATGACCGCACCGCCGACCGTGCCTACGTGCGCCAGTTGCTTCTATTACATCGATCGGCGGCCGACGAAGTCCAAGGCCGAAGAGTACATCGAGAAAAACGCCGTGAGGTCCTGATGCCGCCGCTCATTCCCGTTAAGCCGCTACCGATGGTGCGGCGCGCCGCGCCAGACCGCAACTACACGCTATGGCAGCGCGAACGCCACGACCGTATCCCCAAGCTTAAGTTTGTCCACCTTGCCGTGGCCGCCGGCAGCCACCACCACGTACTGCCGGCCGCCTGTCCGTGCCCTGTAGGTGATCGGCGTCGCCATGGCGGAGGCCGGCATTGCAACGTGCCAAAGTTCGCGCCCCGTCTCGGTGTCGAATGCACGGAAGGTGCTGTCCATGGTGGCGCCGATGAAGGTGAGGCCGCTTGCGGTAGTCAATGGCCCGCCCAACGTCGGCGTACCCCAACCGATGGGCAGGGGAACGGGGGCCAGTTCCCTGACGGTTCCCAGCGGAACCTGCCATCGAATCCTGCCCGTATCGGCTTCCACCGCCGCCAACGTTCCCCACGGCGGAGGACTGCACGGCAGGCCCCAAGGCGAGAGCAACGCTTTCCGGCGCATCACGTAGGGCGTTCCCTTCATGGGTGCATATTCCCACCCGTCCTCGGTCCCACCCGAATGCTGCCACCGCGCCTTGACCTGGTCTCGGGGAATGAGTTGCATGACGACCGCGAGTCGGCTCTGATTAACGATAATCAACCCGCGCGACCGGTCAAAGGAAACCCCTCCCCAATTGGTTCCGCCGGCGTTGCCGGGGTACTGGAGCGTGCCCTGCAGGCTCGGGGGCGTGAAAATCCCATCATTCCGCAGCTCGGCCATCATTTCGCGGCACTGCCCGCGGTCCCACGGCGTCAGCCCCCAGGCATCCTCCCGTCTCAGGTGCTCGGGCACTAGGCGCGGCGTAGCCACCGGGAAAGGCTGCGTTGGAGAAAGCCATTCGCCCGGGACTCCACCCTGCGGCACCGGCCTTTCCTCGACAGGAAGAACGGGCTGACCCGTGTCGCGATCGAGGACAAAAAGGTGGCCCATCTTGCTCGCCTGCGCCAGCGCGGCGATACTCTTGCCATCGCGGTGCACCTCGATGAGCGACGGCGCGGACGGAAGATCGTAGTCCCACAGATCGTGATGAACTACCTGGAATGCCCAGACCAGCTTACCCGTCGATGCCCTCAGCGCCACCAAGGAATCCGCGTTGCGATCGGCCCCTTTGCGTTCACCACCGAAATAATCGGGGCTGGGGCTGGTGGTTGGAAGAAATACCAGATCATGCTCCGGATCGGATGATAGCGGGCCCCAGACATTGGCGGCGCCGCTACGGTCAGCGCCATTCTGCCACGTCGATCGCGCCGGGTCGGCGGGGTCTCTCGGCACCGGGTCCCACGACCAGACCAGCGAGCCCGTGCGGGCATTGTAGCCGCGGACGACGCCCGAAGGCATTTCCACGCGATCGTTGTCGTTGATTGCCGAGCCCACCACCACGACATTGCCGACCACCCCAGGCGCCGAGGTGAAGTGATACTCGCCCGGGATCAAGTGGTCGGTTCCGGAAGCCAGGTTAATCCCGTCCTTCAGCGATACTTGTCCGCCGGTTCCGAACCCTGTGCAGGCCCTCCCCGTTTCGGCATCCACAGCGATTAGGCGGCCGTCCAGCGTCGCTTCATAAAGAGTTTTCCGGCAGGCGCCTCCAGGCAAGATTTCCGAGTCGACCCGCAACGCCAGCCCCCGGCAGGTGAAATCGTCGCCGTAATAGCCAACCCGGTCGAGCTTCGGATCGAAGGTCCACTTCTCCCTACCCGTCTCCGCGTCCAGGGCGATGATGCGGTTGAACGAAGTCGCGATATAGAGTGTGGCGTCAACCATCAGGGGCGTTGCCTCGAACGTGCTCTTCGCCCGAATTCGCTGCCCGTTCCAGGAGCCTTTCCCGTCCGACACATCGCCGGTGTGGTATGTCCACGCGACCTTGAGTGTTCCGACATTTCCCTTGTCGATCTCGCGGACCGGGGAATGCCGCGCGCTTCCCGTGTCGTTGCCATAACTCTGCCATTCCGCAACCGGTGCCTGGGCGTCGCGCACCATGGCCTGCCGCGAGCAGGCGGCCAAAGCCAGCAGCAAGCCGAAGGTCGATCTGCGCTTCATATCAGGGGAGACGAATGCATGAACTAATAATAAGCAATCCATCAGCATTTGTGAGTGAACACGTCCCGCTGTCAATGCCGGGATAGGTCAGCGCCGTGCCACTTGCGGCCCCAGCCTGGCGTGGCGCCGATGCCGACCGGGGCTGGCACTTTCGGGAAAAGCGTTGTGATAAATGTTGCCAACGTGAGGCGTGGCTGGAATGGAAGGACGCACGGCGCGACAATGGCGTCTGGTCCACTGAAATATGGAGGGTGATGATGAACCGTTCTTTGCATATTGGGATCTTTGCCTTTACATGCGTAACATGCTGGGCGCAGCCGGAACAAGGTTGCCTGCCCGCGCCGTCAAACACCCAGGGAGCGCCCTACCCCTGCATTACTTCTGATCGACATGTTACCTTCCGGGTCGCAGCTCCTGGGGCGCACCAGGTGGGAATGGCTACCAACAGCGCCGACAACGGTATCGGAAGGGGCCCACTTGAGATGCATCGTGACGACCAGGGAACATGGAGCCTCACCACCGGTCCCGTGGTGCCGGGATTTCACTATTACTGGTTCGTGGTGGATGGTGTGGAGGTACCCGATCCAGCCGTGGAACCCTATTTTGGGCACAACAAGGAACTGAGCGGGCTGGAAGTTCCCGAAACTGGAGCAGAGTTCTATGAACTTCGCGATGTACCGCACGGCGATGTTCGAATTCATTTGTATCACTCGAATACTACGGGCTCCTGGCGCCGGGCTTATGTGTACACGCCTCCACACTATGATCGCGATATCCGGAAGCGTTATCCGGTTTTGTATCTCCAGCACGGATCGTCGGAGAACGCATCCAGTTGGACGCGTCAGGGCCGGGCCAGCCTGATCCTAGACAACCTGATTGCGTCGGGTAAAGCGAAGTCCATGATTATGGTGATGGAGACGGGCTACGCCACTCAGCCGGTGGGCTCGCTAGGACCCGCACCGGCGCCGGCCCCGGCGCCCGCGGAAATTCCCGCTGGTGGCAGCGGCTCAGCGGGCATCGGCACTCCGGCCACGAGCAACCAGGTACCGTCGGCCTTTGAGGCGATTGTCATCAACGATTTGATTCCCATGATTGATGGCGCCTATCGCACGATGGCCGATCGGGAGCATCGCGCGATGGCGGGCCTGTCGATGGGTGGCGCGCAAACCCTCCAGATCGCCCTGACGCACCTGGACAAGTTCTCTTGGATCGGCTGCTTCAGCGCGCCGGTGCGGAGTTTCGATGTGAAGACCGCCTATCATGGTGTGTTCGCCGAACCAGCGGCGTTCAACAAGAAGGTTCACCTCTTTTGGATCGGAGCTGGAACGGCCGAAACGGCCATGCACGACGGTGCCAAGGCTATGCATGAGGCTCTGGACAAAGCGGGCATTCAAAACGTCTTCTACGAATCGCAGGGCACGGCACACGAATTCCAGACATGGCGCCGCGATCTGAACGATTTCGCCCCGCGGCTTTTCAGATAGCCCGGCGGCGAGAGTGACTGGAAGGCATCGGCAGATCTCTCTTCGGAATGCATCCAGCGGAGGGATCGCTTCCTTCTTCGGCAGGCCCTGCATTTCGAGCCACCCGGCAAACCGGTTCATCCTCTGGTCGGAAGGCAGCCCCTGCGGCGAATACCCATTCGGACGCATGCTTGCGGACATATTCCATCGGCAGCCAGTCCACCGCCAATCGCCAGTGGCATGCACAACGCCTGCGCCATTGGTACAATCTCTGAAATGGCCGATTCCGTTGGGGGCCGGAATTCTGTTTCGGCCGCGACAGCCACGACAGTTCGTTCACGGCACTCTGCGCTCGTTCGGGCCACTCACTGGATTACCACCTTATCCTTCCTGGCCCTGCTCGTCACCGGTGTTGAAATCCTCATTTCTCACCCACGCTTCTATTGGGGTGAGACCGGAAACGTACGAACCACGCCGTTGTTCCGGCTGCCGATCCCGTCCTCCAGAGCCACCGTGCCCACCGGCTATGGCTACGTGCTTCCAGACCAGAACGGCTGGAGCCGCTATCTCCATTTCCAATCCGCTTGGGTTGCGGTATTGACCGGCCTCCTTTACGTAGCTTTCGGATTGTTCCAAGGGCATTTCCGGCGGAATTTGCTTCCCGCTGGCAGCGACCTTTCCTGGAAGGGGATCTCAGCCGTAATCGCGCAACACCTGCGATTCATGCCGGCAAATGAGGAAGACGGGTGGTCGTATAACGTGCTGCAGCGGCTCACCTATCTGCTCGTGGTTTTCGTTCTGTTTCCGCTGGTCATATGGACGGGTTTGGCCATGTCGCCCGGCATCGTGTCAGCGATTCCGGCCGCGGTCACGGTTTTGGGTGGCCAGCAATCCGCATTACCGCATCTCTCGCCGACAAAACGCTGCCCGCGCGCCTGCGCCGCTACAGCAGCCCGGACCTCCTTATAATCGATGTATTCGGGTTTGACCGCATCGAGCGCATCGAGTGCCCCGAAGCCGCGCATCTGCTCTACGCACGATACACTTCCTGGTCTCCGTACTCCTGGTGTTCTTCCTCCTGGTTCACGTCGTTATGGTCTATCTTGCCGGATTCCGTAACCGGGTTGGGGCGATGATCACCAGCCGGCCCGCCTTTCCTATGGAGCGAACATGAACGAGCTCTCACGGCGTAAACTCATCACCGCCGGCTTGGCAGCAACTGCGGGCGCCTCCGGGTTCGCCGTGGCTGTGAGGCTCGCGCGGAGTTATGGACTGATCCCGCCCGATAGTGGCGGCCTCTACGGCCCGGGCGAAACGCTGACTTATGCCGCGCAGCGGTTGTTGACGCGGCACTCCCTGGCGCGTGAGTTCCCTCCCAGCCAGATTTCGAAAGATCCGTTCGCAAACGAAGTCGCTCCCTTGGGCGAAGCGTTCCAGCGCCTTCAACAGGGAGCGTTCGCTGACTGGCGCCTCGCCGTGGATGGAATGGTCGCCCGCCCGGCATCTTTCTCTCTGCGGGAGCTCAAGAGCTTTCCGTGCCGGACGCAGATCACTCATCTGGCATGCGAAGAAGGCTGGTCTTACATAGCCGAGTGGAAGGGTGTGCCTCTCTCTCACATCCTTGGCATTGTGGGGACTCTCCTCCAAGCCCGCTACGTTGTCTACCGTTCGATTCAACCGGACTGGTGGGAGAGCATCGATATGGCCGATGCAATGCACCCTCAAACTCTCGTCACTCACGGTATGAATGGCGGTGAGCTACCCGTGGCGTTCGGTGGACCTCTTCGGCTGCGGGTTCCCCGGCAACTCGGGTATAAGAGCGTCAAATATATTACCCGGCTGACTGTAAGCGATAGCCTCAAAGGGTTCGGAAAGGGCCTGGGTTCAGCGTCACCGGAGGGCGGGTACGCATGGTATGCAGGCATCTGAAAGCGTTGACGAGCGGCGTGTCTTTTGGGGCGAGATCGGTGGCGCCCGAGCAAACGCCCACTACCAGATTCGGGAAGCAGCTTTTGCCGCGAGGCTCCGCTCGAATCGGTCGTGGTGGCGGCTGATACTCGGGCGATCCAAACGAACGGAACCGGCAAGGCGTGTAAAGTAGGGTGAAGAACATGCCACATCCGGCATGGTCATCGGATTGCTCTCTTCCGTACAGTGTGCATTCCCTGCCGGCTTACTGGGCCCAGATGCCCGGCGGTCTGCACTGGATTCATCGCGGCAGGGGAACTTCAGAATGCGCCGCAGATACGGAAGACTCAGGATAGCCATGGCAATCGCCGCCCTCAGCGGCTCCTGGCTTCGAACTCCTGCTCAAAGTTCCAATACCAGGGTCGACGTCCTCACCAATCGGTACGAGATCGCGCGAACCGGAGCGAACCTCAAAGAAACCGTCCTGCACACCAGGAACGTCTCCGCGGCGCAATTCGGAAAGATCTTCGAACGCGACGTGGATGGTGACATTTATGCACAGCCCCTCGTCAAAACCAACGTCCAGATTCCGGGCGGCGGCTTACGCGATGTGGTTTATGTCGCCACCGTCAACAACAGCCTCTACGCCTTCGACGCCGACTCCTCCGCTCAATCCCAGCCCTATTGGCACGTAACCAACCAGATACTCGGCCAGCCCGTTCCAAAGCGGGACGTAACCGACCTTCCTCCCGACCAGGAGTATCGGAATTTCGAGAGCAACATCGGCATCGGCGCCACACCGGTGATCGACGATCGGAGTGGCACCATCTACGTCGTCGCTCATTCCAAAGGCGACGGCGCATATCATTTTCGGCTGCACGCGTTCGATCTCGCCACCGGCCGGGAAAAGTCGGAAATGCACAGCCCTGTGGAAATCCAGGCGTCTTATGTGGGCAATGGGGCGGGCAGCGAAGAGGGAAAGATCGTTTTCCGTCCCCGAAAAATGTTGAACCGGCCCGGCCTGCTGTTGATCAACGATGTGCTTTACCTGGCTTTTACTTCGCACCTGGATGGCGAGCCGAAATTCGAAGGCCACGGCTGGATCATGGCGTACGACGCGAAGTCGCTGAAACAACTGGCGGCGGTCTGCACCACTCCTGACGGCATCCAGGGCGGCATCTGGCAGAGCGGCGTGGGATTGGCCGCCGATCCCCGCGAGGGCGCGCCTTATCCCCTCATCTACGCGGTGGCCGCCAACGGGAGCGTGGGTGGACGCAACTTCGCCCAGAGCATCCTGCAACTCTATCCAGGATCCATGACGAGCGTCAAGCAAGCCTTCACCCCGGCCGAGCAGGCTTATCAGAATGACAACGATCTCGACCTCTCCACCGGCCCGGTTCTGTTGCCGGATATGCCGTACGTGCTGGCGTGCAGCAAGGACGGCAAATGCTACCTGGTCGACCGGTCGAACATGCGACTGGTGCAGGAGTTTCCGGCCGGGACAAACAGTTACGGCGGCGAGCGGCCGTCCAACATCCACGGCGCGCCGGTGGCGTGGAAGGATTCGGCCAATAACCTGCGCCTGTATGTGTGGGGCGAGGAAGATTTCCTGCGCGCGTTCCAGTTCGATGGCCGCCGGTTTCAAGGGGCTGGCAAGAGCACCATGCGCGCCCCCGAAAAGAGCATGCCGGGAGGCATCCTGGCTTTATCGGCCAACGGCAACTCCGCCGGCAGCGCCATTCTCTGGGCTTCCGTCCCACTCAAGGGCGATGCCAATATGGGGACGGTCCCCGGTATCGTGCGGGCTTTCGACGCCGCCAACGTGGAACTGGAATTGTGGAACAGCGAGCAGGAAAGCGGCCGGGACCGGCTCGGTATGTTCGCCAAGTTCTGCCCGCCGCTGGTGGCCAACGGCAAGCTTTACATGGCGACTTTCGCCGATCCTACCTCCGCTGGAAAGCCCGTTGCCCCCAATAAACTGGTGGTCTACGGCTTATTGAACGGAAGCATCCGGCCGGCCGCAACCGACCAGGAAAGGTCAATCCCGGACTTGGTGCATTTGCGACCCGTCCGGCGCAAAGATGCGATCCATGGAACGTAACCGAAAAGCCGTACCGTCCGAAGATCCATGGGCCAGCGAGACTGGCGACAGCATCTGAGCGCGATGAGGGCGTTGCGTCGCGAACAGTCCAGAACACGCCCGAGCGCTTGAGGCGGGAGCTCATCACGGTTTTGCATCCCGCTTCGATCACGCTCGATCCCACGAACTGTTCCTGGCAGAGACTCCAGATCCACTTGGCGCCATCACCCATGACCACTTTGATATGCGCCCGCCCCCGGCCGCGCTGGTGGGTTACCGTCCTGGTTGCCCGCCGGGTGTCACCTCCCGCGCGGTGGGGATACGCCCGTTGTTATGATGGCGTCTGGCATTCCGGACCTCCCATGATCGGCGAAATCCTCGACGGCAAATACCGCATCGACCGCCAACTGGGCGCGGGCGGCATGGGAAACGTCTACCTTGCCACGCACCTCGGAACCACGCGCGTGGTGGCCGTAAAAGTGATCGCTCCCAGGTGGGCCGCGGACCCGCGTTTCCTGGCACGCTTCCAGCGGGAAGCGCAGGCGTGCGGGCGGTTGCGCCACGTGAATATCGTGAACGTCACCGATTTCGGCATCGCCGAATCCGGCAAGGGCCAGATCCCATACCTCGTCATGGAACTACTGGACGGGCAGACGCTCTCGACCTTCGAGCAGAGCCAGCCACGGCCCCCGCTGCTTCTGGTTGTCGACCTTCTGGACCAGGTTGCGCTGGCTCTCGAAGAGGCGCACCAGCATGGAATCGTACATCGCGACCTGAAACCTGAAAACATATGGCTGGAACCGAACGGGCGTGGCGGATACACGGTCAAGGTGCTCGATTTCGGGGTGGCCAAGATGAAGCTGCCAGGCGATCCGCAAACGCCCACGGCGCCGGACCCAGGCACCCCGTTACCGTTCGACGATCTGCCCCCGATCGCCGCCGAAGGGGAAACAGTTGCGATGGACGTGCGCCAGGAGCGCCGGTTGGGGCAGGTCCGGACCGAGGAGGCGGAGACCATTGCCATGGCGCAGATTCCATCCGATCCGTCCTTGGGATCGCTCGGCAGCGACGGCGGCCAGACCATGCCGGGAAGCCTGGTCGGAACCCCCGCGTATATGTCCCCGGAGCAGGCGTTGGGAGGGGAGATCGATTTTCGCTCCGATATTTATAGCCTGGCCGTCGTCGCTTACTCTCTGGTCTGCGGCGAACTCCCCTTTACCGGAAAACCCAGCGAACTGAGCGAGTTTCACCGCCGCGGCATTCCCCGGCCGCCGGCCCGCGCCGGCAAAGTACCGCGCGACGTTTCGGCGGCGATTCTGGCCGGACTGGCGCGCGATCCGTCCGACCGCCCCGCGTCGGCAATCGAATTCGCGCGGCGGTTTCATAACGCTGTCAACGCCGAGTTTTTCGCCTTACGAAGATCCAGAGCATTTCTACTGCAACACCTTGCCACGTTTGCGCTCTTGATGTCGCCTATTTACACCGTGCTGTTGTCGGTCGTCGCGCTGGCAGGTGTTTTCGTTCGTAAGCTGACCCCCACCGCATTGCCGCGCATTGCGCTGGTCTCGCTTGCCGCCGCCTTGCTGCTCATCTTTTCCGATAACGTGCTTCGGGCAACGGCCGCGCTCATCGCCATGGACGAGAAGGTACGGGTGAGGAGATTCGTCTCCTTCCGGGTCTTCTGGAAGCTGGTGAAAGCGGTGCCGGCCCTCATCCTCACGCAGGCCGCATCGTTATTTACACCCGGATCCGGTTGGCTGATCGGCGATTGCCTCTGGCCGATACTGTGCGTGGCCGAAAACCTGTCCGGGAAGGCGGCTGTTCTGCGTTCGCGCAGGCTGATGACCGGCTTGAACTCCGCCGGCCGCGCCCTCGCGATTCGTCACGTGGCGCTTGCGGTGCTCGCCCTTGGGGACGTGGTCAAGTCTATGGCCTTCGTCGGGAGAAGCGGGCATGTGGAGCGGTCGAACACCGACGCATTGTTCCCGATCTTCGCGGTATTCGCGGCGGCGCCGCTGTTTTTGTACGACCGCACGGCCGCTCGAAGGGAAGGTCCCTTGCTGCAGTTGGACCGCACGCCGGAGATCCGAACTACCGCCCGTCCGCTGTCGGTCAGTTCGATGGTCTGGTTGGCCATCGGGGCGATTTACTTGATATACGAACCGCTCAAACTCTGGCTCTCCGGTGCGAAATGAGGATACCCGATGGGCGCCGAAGTTCTTCGTTGTCCCTGGGCTACCGCGAAGATTGCGCCGTTTGCCATCCGTGAACTAAAATGCCGCTTTAGAGTTCGTACATTTGCCACTATCTAACGTACGAGCGATCTCGAAGCGTTCAGGCGTTCATTCGGCGGCTACTCCCCACACGATGCGGTTTGCTATTACAATTCCCGATGGAATTGGCGATTTTGTGGTTCGGCAACCCATGTTCGCCGCACTGGCCGCAAGAGGCCATTCCGTGGCTCTGGTCCTGCGCTCGTACCTGGCTCCGCTGGCTCCCCTGGTAGCGCCGGGCGCCGCTGTGTTTCCCTTCTCTGGAAACCCGTACAGCCCCGAGTTTGCAGACACCATGCAGCATGAACTCACCCCGAGCGTCGACGGACTCCGTAGCTGGAAACCCGATGCCATAGTGGTCGGTCCGTTCCAACGAACCGTACTGGATGAACATATCGTCGAGCGCTTGTCGCCCCTTCCCGCCCTCGGGATGGCGGGAATTCTCTACCCGGGCGCTATCGAGTACGGTCTAAACCAAGCCTCTAAAATAAACCTGACACGGCAGGTGACCGTACGGGAAGAGGCCCCGGAACTGTCCAAGCATGAAGCGCTTTGCGGGATGCTGATCGGCGAGTCCATTAGCCTCCCAAAGCCGGCATTGGAGATACCGGAGCCGGTCTCCAGCAACGCAATTCGCTGGCTGGCAAGGAGGGGCCTGCTTCGGGGCGCCTTCTGGGCTGTTTGTGCCGGACACAACCGGTCCACCAGGATACGGAACTGGCTGCCTTCTGGCTGGGCGCAGGCAGCTAGTACCCTCGTCGATGAGTTCGGGATGTCCCTGCTCTTTATCGGCACACCCGACGAGAACGAGGCAGTTACCGAGATTTTGGCATTAATGGGCGGCGGGGCGGCGCACTGTGTGAACACCTGCAATGCACCGCCAGCTCTCGATCTCTTGCCAGGCATCTTGGACCAGAGCCGGGGATATCTAGGTAAGGACACCGGTCCCATGCATATCGCCGCCGCCCTGCAAAAGCCCGTTATTGCAGTCTTCGGTGGAGGGACCTGGCCCCGTTGCATTCCCGCGGCTGACAGTGGCGCCGCTGTGACTTGCGCCGTTCCTTGTTCAGGGTGCGGTTGGAATTGCCACTTTGACGAGAGCCACTGCGTAAAGGACGTTCCGGTCGAACTAGTCATTCAGAGCCTTCGCAGCGCCGTCGCCGGCAGCGAACGATTTCGAACCATTATGGTCGAGCCGGACATAATGAAGCTGAAGGAAATGGGACGTGAGGCCGCGACGGTGGCGCGAGCGAGGTTACGCCGGCTCAACGGAGAACTGACTCGCGTACGCGCCGCCGCTCAGGCTTCACAGGCCGAAGTTAACGGCCTTCACGAAATAATCCGCGATCTTCAGCAGCAACTCCGACAGGAATCGGCACACGTTGGGGAGCAACTTCGTCAAGCCAACCGGCTGGTCGAACAGAAATCTCTGGAGGCAGCCGACCTAAGGGATTTGCTGGAGAGTATCCGTCGAAGTGTCTTCACGCGGGTCTTAGTAGCGCTCAGAATATGGCGGGTGTTTCGTCCCGAAAGGCGGCGCCCGTAGCAGTTGGCAGTCATTCGGAAACCCGGAAACCCCCGAAGGGCGGCCCGCGTGTTTCCTTTGCGGCTGTTCTCCCAGCGAATCCGAGTCAAAGCAACAGCGGAACTGCTACTCTTCTTCCGCCGGATTCCGCTGTCTCCGATGGGCCGAATACAGCGCGGCCACGGCCACAATCACGTTGGCGATCACTACCGGCCGGGCGTGGATCGCCACCCCGTAGGCGATCCACAAACATGCCGCGCCGGCCTGAATGCGGCGCAGCGCCGACGGCTGCCGGAAGAAATAGGACGCCGAAAACACCGCTGTCGCCAGCCATCCGATGGCCTCCAGCATTTACACCATCCCCCCGGCGCCAGCCGCGGCCGGCCTCACCACCGGGCAGATCGTAAGCGTGTCGGTCTGAACCTTATCCCACTCGCGCAGGGCGAAGCCGTTGGCCTCGAAGAACCGGCGGATACGGGTCGGGTCCCAGCCGGCCAATTCTTCCAGCACCGGAATCAGCACGCTCAGGGCGTCGTCGCCCAGCACCGTGCGCTGAGCGATGGGATTGATGTAGGCGTTCTCCGAAACCGCGATGGTCAAGCCCGCCAGCCGGTTCACGTGCAGCATCACGTGCACGTCCGAGCTGCCGTCGCCCACATACACGATCCGGTGGTGGCTCAGCGACAGGCCGGCGCGCAACTCGTCCACCACCGCCACCTTTCCGTACCCGGCCGGCACGCGCAAAATGGATTGAATCTCCCCCGTGCCGGGGTTGTATCGAAACTGCGTGCCGATAATATGATCGGCCGGCACTATGCCTTCGAGAGCCGATTGAATGACCTCCTGCGGCGCGGCCGATACCACGTAGAACGAAAAGCGATGCCCGTCCAGGTCCTTCAACAGCTTGAACAGCGTCGCAATGTTCTGTTTCAGGCGGATCCGCTTGCCAACTTCGTGCAGGTGTTCGCGCCGCACTTTGCGATACTCCGGATCGTGCAGCAGCAGGTAGGACAGTTCCCCGCCCTGCTGCACCAGGTGAATTTTCGCCAATCCCTGGATTCTTTCCGTGAATTCCGGCACTCCCAGCAGCTCGCTCAGCACCAGCCCGGAATCGTTGAAACTGAGCGTTTGATCGAAATCGCTGACGAACAGATAGTTCTTTGCCTCGATTTCCTGCAGATGTTGCATGACAATCCTCCGTTCTTGTAACCAGATTGAAGTCGAATCCCGATCGAGGGGCACTCAGAGAGGAGTTAGATCGTGGCCAGCGGCAGAGCTCACCCGTTACTTGCTAGTTATTCGATGCGCCGGCGCCGCCAGAAGTTCCGTGGCCGGCACATTGGATCGTACTTGGATTCTAATCAAAGGACTTAGTGGAGCGTCTTGTGCAATTTTGTGCAAATTGCCGGGAGTGCGGCGAGGCCGAAAGGCCGTCCGCGGTGACGACTTCGGCTAGAATAGGGAAAAATGATCCAAACCCTCTTCGGCTCGGTTGAGCAGGAACCGTCGTTACTGGAAAGACTGAAAGCCGGCGTGGAAAAGACCCGCTCGGGCCTGGTCTCGGCGCTGGAAGACGCCCTGGAAGGCAAGAAGACGATCGATGCCGGCCTGCTGGAGGAACTGGAATTCACCCTGATTTCCGCCGATATCGGAGTGCGTACCACCGAGGAAATCCTGGACCGTATCCGCCAGCGGGTGGCGCGGCATCAACTGAATGACGCCGCCGAACTGAAGGGGCTCATTCGCGAGCATCTGCTGGAGATCCTGGCGGCCAGCGAGCGCGCGCCGGCCCACGTATCCGGACCGCCGGCGGTGGTGCTCGTGGTAGGCGTCAACGGCGCCGGTAAGACCACCACCATCGGCAAACTGGCCCGCCGTTTTCAAGCTGAAAACCGTAGCGTGCTGCTATGCGCGGCCGATACGTTTCGGGCCGCCGCCATCGAACAATTGGAAATCTGGGGTCAGCGCACCGGTTCGCCGGTGATCCGCCAGAATCCCGGCAGCGACCCCAGCGCGGTCCTGTTCGACGCGCTCAATGCCGCCAAGGCCCGCAAAGTGGACTACGTGATCGTCGACACCGCCGGCCGCCTGCAAACTAAGGAGAACCTGATGGCGGAGCTCGAAAAAATGAACCGCACGGCGAAGAAAGTGATTCCCGACGCTCCCCACGAAGTGCTGCTGGTGCTCGATGCCACCACCGGGCAGAACGGCCTGGAGCAGGCGCGCAAGTTCACCGAAACCTCCGGAGTCACAGGCATTGCGCTGGCCAAGCTCGACGGTACGGCCAAGGGTGGCATCGTCGTGGCCATCGCGCGCGAGCTGAACCTGCCGATCCGCTACATCGGTGTGGGGGAAAAGGCGGAGGACCTGCTGCCGTTCGACGCCGAAAAGTTCATCGCATCATTATTCGAATAAGCCTATTTTGAATGAGCCAGCCCATCAATCCGGACTACATGCGCGAGGCGCTGGCTTTGGCGCGGCGCGGGCGTGCGCTGGCCAGCCCGAATCCGATGGTGGGCGCGGTGGTGGTCAATGGCGGCGAAGTGGTCGGCCGGGGCTTCCACACCTGGGAGACTCGCGACCACGCCGAAGTGGTGGCGCTGGCCGAAGCCCGAGACAAGGCTCGCGGCGCCACCGTGTACATTAACCTGGAGCCGTGCTCGCACTACGGCCGCACGCCGCCCTGCGCCGATGCCCTGATCGCGGCCGGAGTGGCGCGCGTGGTCGCACCTCTCGAGGATCCCAACCGGCTGGTCCGCGGCGAAGGTTTTCGCAAGCTGCGCGCCGCCGGTATTGAAGTCGAGATGGCACCGGAATTTGCCGCCGAAGCCGCCAAGCTCAATGAGCCGTTTCTGAACTTCGCGCGCACCGGCCGGCCGCTGGTGACGCTGAAGGCGGCCATCACGCTGGACGGCAAGATTTCGGCACCCGACGATAATCGCGGCTGGATCACCAGCGAACGGGCCCGCGCCCACGTGCAGGAGCTGCGCCACGATCACGACGCCATCCTCACCGGCATCGGCACCGTGCTGGCCGACGACCCGCTGCTCACCGACCGCACCGGCAACGACCGTTCGCGTCCGCTGCTGCGCATCGTGATGGACTCGCAGCTCCGCCTCCCCGTCGATTCCAAAATGGCTCGCAGCGCGCGCGGGGACCTGGTAGCGGTGACCACTTCAGCCTCCTCCGCCGACCGGCGCGCGCAACTCGCGGCCCGCGGCATCCAGGTGCTGGTTTTCGACGGGCCAGGCGGACGCGCCGATCTCGCCGCCCTGATCGCCTGGCTGGGCGAGCGCCGCTATCTCTCGCTCATGATCGAAGCCGGCAGCAAGTTGAACTGGACCGCTCTGGAATCCGGGCTGGTGGATCGCGTCTTCTTCTATTACGCGCCCAAGATTCTGGGCGGCTTGGAAGCTTTGCCCCTGGCCGGCGGCATCGGACGCCGCCGCAGAGTGGACGCCATCCGCCTGCACGATATTACACTGCACTCGATTCCGCCCGACGAGTTCGCGGTGGAGGGGTACCTGGATGTTTACCGGAATCATTGAAGAGCTGGGCACGGTGGAAGCTTTGGAGCCGCGCCCGGCCGGCGCCCGCCTGCGCATTGCCTGCCGGACGGTGACCGGCGACATGCGAACCGGGTCGAGCGTCTCGGTGAACGGAGTGTGCCTCACGGCTCTCGACCCTCGCCCGGACGGTTTCTCCGCCGACCTCGCCCCCGAAACCTTGAAGCGCAGCAACCTGGGCGCACTGCGCGCTGCCTCGCGCGTCAACCTGGAGCGGCCGCTTTCGCCCGCTTCCCGATTCGACGGCCACATCGTGCAAGGCCACGTAGACGGCACCGGCGAATTCCTGTCGCTCGATTCGCTCGGCGCCGACAACTGGTGGCTGCGCATTCGCATCCCCGCCGATCTCGATCGCTACCTGGTCTCGAAAGGATCGATAGCCATAGACGGCATCAGCCTGACCATCGCCGAGTTAGAAGCCGATACGCTCTCGGTCACCATCATTCCCCACACCTTCCGCAACACTACGCTGGGCGGCTATCGCCCCGGCGCGCGCGTCAACCTGGAATGCGACGTGCTGGCCAAGCACGTGGAAAAGCTGCTGCGGAAAATGGCGCCGAGGGAAGGGTTGACGGTGGAGAAGTTGGAGGAGAACGGCTATTAGGCCCAAGGCTAACGACCCGACCCATTTCAGACGCGGGGGCAGTGTCTGGTGGGGCAGGCGGAACCGGCCATAGGCGCTAACTTAACGTCGCGCGTGCTCGGCCGTGGGGCAGACCATCGTTGTTTGTGGTCTGCCCTGCAATTAGGAAGGGTGGCAGACCACAAAAAACGATGGTCTGCCCGGTCTGCCCCACGGTCAGATTCCACAACGTTCCTAAGTACACCGTTTCGGAAGTCCGGTAACGTATTGGAGGGCAACCGCTCCCTCACGGTCGCGGCTCGGACTGGGGCCTTTCCGAGCCGCGACCGTGAGGGAGCGGTTGCCCGGATGTGTGACCGTAATTGCGAAACCAGGTACTAAGTTAGCGCCTATAGGTTCCGCCTGCCCGCGTCGGCGCATGCGCCGGTCATGCGCAAGCCAAGGCATGCGCCACCACGGACCCGAAACCTGGCTCATGCTAGATTCCACGGCATCGGTTCGGAGCTCGGCTTCCTGAGCATGGGAGCGCTCCGAAGCGGGCCGGGTCCTGATAGTGGCGTATACTGAGCGTGAAGGGCGTGTCCGCCTCATCGGCGCGCGAGGGGCGACGCCAACCGAGCGGAGAAGATATGAGTCAGGGCGGCACGACTAATCCGGACGACATGAGACCGGAATACGATTTCTCCGGCGCGGTACGCGGAAAGCACCACGAACACTACCAGGCCGGAACCAATGTGGTGTTTCTCGATTCGGACGTTGCCAAAGTGTTCAAGGACTCCGAGTCTGTGAACCGTGCGCTGCGGCTGCTCCTGGACCTCGCCAAGAACCAGTTGCCGCCGGATCGAGCTGCTTAAACAGGGCCGTCTGAATTCGTCGCGGGTGAAGCTGCGGTTTTCTAGGCGAGGAACGTGGGGACCGTCCCGCTTTTCCGTGGTCCACCCTTATCCCCAAGACAGAACCGGGGTGCAGCCGGGAGCCCTCGCCGCCAAGCTCCAAAAGCCAACGCCTTCCACGCGGCGGGGTCTTTTCCCCGCGTGCCTGAGTGGACGGACTCGCCGGGGGTCAGCGATGTTCGTTCCTACCGCGCCCGCTGGGGACCCAAATCACCGGGGAAGCCATGGTATTTCGAACATAAGTGGATGCAGGGAAGTCGGACAAATCCAATCGCCAAGCGAACCCTGGCTAAGCGCCAATCCCTTCTTTGCGGCAGCAGTTCGGCTGACAAGTTCCACATCATGCGTTGTGCAGATCCTCTTGCCATCCGGCGTTTCTTTACCTACACAGTTTTCCAAAACTGATTACCTCGATTGAAAGCGTAGCAGGGTTGCCCGTCCTGACACCACGTTTCGAAGTACTATGGCAGAAATCCAGCAATGTGGCGGGTGCATCCCGCGTTCCGTCAATTCTCGCTCTGCTGGGGTCTCCTCGCCGCGTCAGTCCAGTTTTTGTCCGAGGAATTGGTTCAATCTCAGGCTGACGCCGCCCTTCGACCAGGTGTCGTCGCCCTTCCCGTGCTGCTCCACCGCGAAGACGAACAGCGACCGCCAGTTCTTGAACTGAGCCTTGAGAGTGGCGTCCTTGCGCCAGATCAACGCAACCTGAGCCTCCGTGGGTGACTGATCTTGCCAGCGTCCCGTGCGGCTGGGACTTATCGGTGCCTTGCGCGGACTGTGTCGCAAACGCTCGATTAGCTCATCGTATTCGGACCTATCGAATGGTGAAGGAGCCGTGGGGAAGTTCTCCACGTAAGCAGTCGCGAGCTTTGTGCCATCCCACATGGCGAGTCTCTTGTCCTTCGCTGCGAGTTCCAAGGCGCTCGCGGTGAACTCACCATTTGTGATCACGATGCCTGCTGGACACTTGTAGTACGCCATCGCGCCGAGGACTTCTTGAACCGCGCGATTAGAAACCGGCTTACTGCTCCGTTTGGCTTGAACAACGGCCCGACGCTTACCCGTTGGCTCGGTTAAAATGAGATCTCCTCCTTGATCGCCACTAGCCCGAGTCGTCTGAACGCTATAGCCCATTTTGACGAAAAGTTGACAAAGGAAACCCTCGAACTCTACGCCGGTCATCCGGTCGACGGTGTCCGGCGGTAGCCGTGTGTGGATGTCCTGCCAAATCGATTCGGCTACGGCTCTCTCTCGAGCGGCGAATATCTGTTCACGACAACGCTCGCAATCCTCCTCGTAACGCTTTAGCGCGGCATCGTATGCGGCCCGTGCTCGTTCGTAATCGTGGCGCTCGGCGCCTATACCGAGTGTGGCCAGAACGCCAGTCGGCGGTTTAGGAGCGCTTGGCTTGACAGGTGCGGGCGGCTCGACGATTTGGTGGATCAACTCAGCATCCACCAACGGCTGGCCACAGCGATTGCAGAAGTCTACCAAGGGTGCTGCCGAATGCCAGTTTATGATGTGGCAGACTCCACACACGGTCCGAATTTGGCCCCGGCGACGCGTAGTAACTTTGCCGTAGGGACGAAGTGGCAGGTTAAGGATCTCCGGACCTCATTATATCGTTGGCGGACCCCGGGGTGCGCGACCAGGGCGTGTTGCACCCCACGTTCCAAGAGATCGCTGCGGGCATCAGGCTGCGGCGGAAACCGGGCACGGTTCGAGCGGCAGGCGGGTCCACCCACTGGAGAACGCTACTGCGCTGAAGCGAGGTAGCTGCGCCCCGGAGAGGAGCAGGTTCCTCTCCAGGGCAAGAGCTTCTGGGGGCCATCACCTCCCATGGGCCCTCCCGACCCGCCCTTTGACGGGAACGTGGGGACAGACGGAACGTTTCCGCGGAACGTCCCTGATTTCTACAGGGATAATGCGGACGGTGTCTTCCTCGCCATGTTCTGCTGGCGTGCGTCATCTCACAAGAAGCTGGTCGGCCGGCACGTGAAACAGCTCGGCGAGCTTCTTCGCCTGCGCCTTGCTGATGGCCCGCTTTCCACTCACAACCTCGGAGGCTACTCCGCGCGAACCAAACACGTCGAGCAGGTCGCGCTGGCGAAGGCCGTGTTCCTCCATCAGGCTGCGCAACCGGCTGTCGGGCGTCGATCCTTCGAGGGCGTAGTTGGGGTCGTCGAAGGCTTCGATCGGCATTGCCAGCTTCTCGGAGGTGCCGTAGATATCGGTGTACTTGCCGCCACCGAGCGAACCGCGGTAATCGTGGCCATCGCCGCTTTCGGGGTCGTCGCGGGCGGAGGTGTTCTTGATGGTGGGGCGGGTGGGGTCGAGGGCTTTGGCCTCCGCGACCAATTGCGGGCCGGGGCGGACGGTGGAGGCTTCGCGGCCCGCTTCGTTCATGGCGATCCACGCGAAGATGCCGGGATGATTGCGCAACTGGCGAATCGTCGCCCCGAACAGGCGAACCGCGCGCGCGGCGAATTCCGCGTCCTGGGGAAAGTTCCAGTTGAGGTCGAGGAACGTGGGGACAGACGGAACGTTTCCGCGGAACGTCCCTGATTTCCACGGGTATAGTGCGTATGGGGGGAACGTGGGGACAGGGGGGAACGTGGGGACAGACGGAACGGTTACGCGGAACGTCCGTGATTTCCGCGGGGATCATGCGGATGGTGTCTTCTTCGCCATGTTCTGCCGGCGCCTGTCATCTCACAGAAAGAGGTCGGCCGGCACATGAAACAGACCGGCGAGCTTCTTCGCCTGCGCCTTGCTGATCGCCCGCTTTCCACTCACAACCTCGGAGGCTACCCCGCGCGAACCAAACACGTCGAGCAGGTCGCGTCGGCGAAGGCCGTGTTCCTCCATCAGGCTGCGCAACCGGCTGTCGGGCGTCGATCCTTCGAGAGCGTAGTTGGCGTCCTCGAAGGCTTCGATCAGCACGGTCAGAAGCTCGGAAGGACCCCGACAGGCCAGGAGGCTTGTCCTACTGGCGCCCGGCCCACCACAACCGCATGCCCAGCTCGTGATCCATGCGCTCGGGGAAACCTTCGGGGCGCGGCGGGTGGCGGAATGGATCGACGTATTCGTTGTGGGACAGCAGCTTTCCGTCTTTCGATTCCAGGTTCAGCGTGACGTGGTAAGTCTGGTTGGGAGCGACTTCGAAATTGAGATCGGCTACGCGGACATGGGAATCGGGGCCGAGCGGGATGGTACGGGTTCCCTCAGTGACTAACTCTCCGCCCGCCACAGTGACGCGCCACTTAGCCGTCACTTCGCCCAGGTCCGCGCTGGTGTCGTTGACCGCGTGGATGGCTACCGGTGCGTCTTTGTACTCCATGAAGACGCCCACGGGCTGATTGCTTTCGAGCATGGCGCGCAAGCCGCCGCCCAAGCCTTCCACTTTGGGAGCGCCCCAATAATCGTAGATGCCGTAGAAACTCTGCGGGCAGAAATCGATGAACATGAACTGGAAGTAACCGGCGTTGGGCGCGTACTTCTGAATGCGGTAATGCTCGACGTAATACTTCAGCAGGCGGTATTGGTAGTCGTGCAGCTCGCCGACCTGGGGCAATACGTCCTTCAATCGTTCGGCCAGCACGGGCACCAGGCTCAGGCGCGCGGCCGGCGGCGGCGCGTCCACGCCGAATTCGGTGGCCAGCTTCTCGGAGGTGCCGTAGATATCGGTGTACTTCCCGCCGCCGAGCGAGCCACGATAATCGTGGCCATCGCCGCTTTCGGGATCGTCGCGAGCGGAGGAGTTCCGGATGGTGGGGCGGGTGGGGTCGAGGGATTTGGCCTCGGCCACCAACTGCGGGCCGGGACGGACAGTGGCAGCGTCTTTGCCGGCTTCATTCATCGGAATCCAGGCGAGGATACTGGGATGATTGCGCAACTGGCGAATCTTCGCCCCGAACAGGTGAACGGCGCGGGCGGTGAATTCCGCATCCTGGGGAAACACCCAGTTGAGGTCGAAATCCTGGATCACGGCCATGCCCATGCGGTCGCAGATCTCATAGAATTCCGGGTTCTCGGTATGAACGTGAATGCGGAAGGCGTTGAAGCCGGCGCGCATCGCCGCGGCCACGTCCCGCTGGTATCGCGCCCGATCCATGCCCGAGATATAGACGTCCGGCCAATAGGTGGTGCCGCGCAGGTAGATGGGCTTTCCGTTCAGGAAGAAGCGGGTTTCGTTGGCGGCGCGATGCAACTCGACGGTACGAATTCCGAAAACCACCTGGCGCTCGAGCGGAGCCTCGCCGGTGCGTGTCAGTTCCAGGTCGGCGCGATAGAGCGCCGGGGCGCCGCGGTCCCAGGTGCTCCAAAGCCGGGGCGCGTTGACGGTGAGATGGCGTTCGATATTGTTGGCGCCAGCCGCGAGCGAGACGGGTTCGGAGGATTGCGCGGCCACTTTGCCATCGGTGAGCGAGACGATGCGCAGGGAAAGGCCGGCAGCTTGCGGCCCAGCATCGTTCTGGATCGCCCAGGAGACACTAGCGGTGGCGGAAGCAGCCTCGGCGGAAGCGGTCCTGACCCACGACTCACCACCTTCGCGGATGCCGTCGTGGACCAGCAGCTTGACCGGGCGCCAGATTCCCACCGGGTTGACATCGCGCTGGACAAACGTGTCGGCGTGCTCGTAGGTGCCCTTCAACATACGGCGGATCACGTTGTACACCCAATCGGCTTCCCCGCCCGGCGTGGTTTCCCGGTCCCAGGGAGACCAGACCTTCACGATCAGCGCATTGGGACGGTCCGAACGCAACTGGCCGCCCACTTCGAATTCGAACGGCTCCGCGTAGCCTTCGTGGGAGCCGAGGAGCTTGCCGTTGAGCCAGACTTTGCCATAGTAGTCGACGCCCTCAAAGCGCAAGGTGGCATGGGTCTCATAGACGGTCGTGGGGAAATCGACGCGATACCACCACGGGGCATCGTTATAGGAACGCAACTCGCGCCCGAAATAGGGCTGGGCCGCCAGTAGCAGTTGCAGGTGCGCCAGACGCGCAATCGGCTGCCAGGCGTCGCTCAGGAGTTGGCCCACGCGGGCATCGCGGGTGTCGGGATCGAACCAGCGCGCCTTCTCACCGATGTCATGGACGTCCTGAGTGACACGCCATCCGCTCTCCAGATTCATTTCGAGGCGGCGCCAGTCTTGCGCCTGGGCCACCGCCAGGAGAGAGAGCGCCAGAACGAGCGCGTGCAAGCAGTGAGGCGTGGGCCAGTCCTCCCGGCCCGTCGATTGGACAGGCCAATTTGCAGGATAGCACCCGAAGACGCCAGGTCAGGAGGCCTGTCCCACTTAGCTTTTCGGCTCGACCAGAAATGTGGGCACTATGCCGGAGGCGGTACTGAAGCCGGAGTTGCCGCTGGTAAGCCAGCTCGAACAGCCCTGCACCTTACCGAGGTAAGCGTGCGGATGCACGTCCACCTTCATTTCCCGAAATTCGAGCTGGCCGAAGGTCATCAGCGGGAAGATGGAGCGCACGGGGTCGACGCGTTGCTGCGCGACGTAGGGCGAACGCATGGCCTGTTTGAGGGCGCGGTCCCACTGCGCGTCGTCCATCTCCCAGCCAAAATAGGAATGGGAATCGCTGGAATCGTCGTTCGGTTTGAGCGCCAGGCGCTCCCGATTTCGGGTGATGAATTCGGGCAGATCAACGGTTTGGTCTTCAAAGGTGGTCTTGGTCTGCCCCACCAGGCGGGTCCAGGGAACGTGTTCGCGGATCGCCTTGCGTTCGGCGGCCGGGAAACGGGCGGTGAGGGTCTCATCGGTGAGCAGGCCGAACATAGCTTTCTTGTGGGCCAGCTCGGAGCGAAAGCTGTTTACCACGCAGACGGTTCCGTCGCGGTACGCCTGCACCAGCGGATGGGTGAGATCGAAGCGGAGCAGGAACTCCTGCACGCCCAGGCGGCGGTAAACCAGATCGATTTCGAAGTTGCCTTTGCGCAACACGCGGTTGCGATATTCGAGCTGCTCGGGCGAGACAATTTCGACGGCGTAGCCTTCCTCGCGGAAGCCGTCGCGGAAAAGCTCGTATTCGCTGCGGCCGCTGGAGTAAGCGGAGCGAAACTCGACAATGGCGATGTGGGGAAGTTTCTTGCCGCCGAACAGCTTGTAGGCCTTCAAGAGAGCGGCCAGCAGGTGTTTGCGTCCGCCCACCTTGGCCATGCTATACCGCTTGCGGAATTCCTTGAGTGGAGGCGCGTCGTAGAACAAATCGGCCAGCGCGTCGGCGTAACCGGCGCCAGTGGGCGCGTCGGCGTTGTATTGCACGAAATGCAGGTGTCCGTTCACCAGATGCGTATCGAGACGGGCAGCCACTTCCAAAGCCTGGTAACCGGGGTCGATGGACGCAAGCATTTTTTCTGCCGGCAATAATTCCAGGCGGGCTAGCAGGACCGGGTTGGCGAGCACCATCTGCTCCATCCGGTCGATGGCGGCAATCAACGCTTCTCCGGTTTTCACCAGGGTTTCGTACTGCCGGCGGGAAAGGAAATTAGGGCGGAGAAACGGGCAGACGAGGCGCCCCCCGACGGTAAGGCCAGCCTCTTCCATTTGCCGATGGAGAGTGTCCGCCCACGCCAAATTGCGGAAGGGGCCGTTTTCCAGCAACTTATTGTATCTGATTACGGCGTCATCCAACTGAGACATCTGGGTTAGTAACTACTTCTAACCACAAGTATCCCACAGCGAAGCCGAAAACGATAGGACCGGCCGCTAGAAAACCGCACAAACCTATGAAAATGGATGGTTTAGATAAATTGTAACGTTATGTATGGCCACCAAGGCTACTGGTTGTGAGTTTCTTTGGCCAGGCGAGCCTGAGCGTCGTCCAGCTTCTTATTAACCTTGGACACCTCCTCCGGATCGTTATCCACTTCGAAACCCCGCTGGAACTCCCGCAGCGAAGCCTGCCATTGCGCGATGGCCTCCCTGGTCTTGCCGAGCTTGCTGTAAACGTCGCCCAAATGGTCGTGAACGGTGGGATCTTTCATGCGGCTGAGGGCGCGCTTGAGCAGGTCTTCGGCCTCGGCCAGTTTGCCTTGGCGGAAGTAGACCCAGGCCAAGCTATCCAGGTAGGCGCCGTTGTCCGGCTCCAGGTCGAGCGCCTTCTTCACCAGACTGTAGGCTTCGTCCAAGCGCTCGTTGCGATCGGCCAGCATGTAGCCTAGGTAGTTCAGCGCGCCGGCATTTTTCGGAGACAGGTCGATCGACTTGCGGAATTCTGCTTCCGAAGCGTCATACTTCTTCATCCGCTCCAGCCTGGCGCCGCGCATGAAGGCGATGGTAGCGCGATCGTCCTGGCTCGCGAGTTTGTCGCCATCGAGAGCTTTGTCGGCCGCATCGAGAGCTTTAGACATGTCGTCCCAGCGCTTGCCGCGTTCGTAAATCTCCGCCAGGTTGATCTGGATCGAAAAGGCGCGCGGACCGCTCCCAACGAGAGCGTGCATCTCCGCCGCCGCCTGGTCGATCTTTCCGGAGTCGGCCAAGGCATTGGCGTGGGCTTCGATCACGATCGGATCTTTGGGAAACTTTTTCAAAGCCGAGTCCGCCTCTTTCATGGCGCTCGGGAGATCCTTGGCGAATGTGCGCCAGGTTTCCACGATTTCGGCACTCACCTTGGGCGCCAGGTTAGGATCGAGAACGGAAATCTGTTCCAGCGTATCCACCGCTTGCTGGTATTGCTCCACTTCGCGGTAGGCGCGCGCCAGTTGGTCGAGAAAGGCGACGCGGCTCTGGATATCCTGCGGTCTGTAGTTCCGCCGTTCGGTATCGGAAAGGATACGCTTCAGCGCGGCGATTTCCTCATCGGTCTTGTGCTGGGCGGCGAGCAACTCCACTTCCGCGCCGCGAATATTGAGATCGGCGGGATCGAGGGCTTTCGCTTTCGCCAGCGCGGCGGCGGCCTGGCCGTAATCGTGCTGCTGCATATAGATCTGCGCCATCCCGAACGGGTAGCGCCAATCGCGGGAATCCTGGTCGGCCAACCGCTTGTAAATGGTGAGCGCCTCGTCGTACCGGCCGGTTTGGGAAAGCACCTCGGCCAGCTCGGCCTGCAGGTGGTCGTCGTCGGGAGCCAGCGCCACGGCTTTCTTGAGGGCCTCGGCAGCGTCCTTGAAATCCTCCATCTGCTCATACTGCTGAGCCAGAATCGCCAGGGTATGCTCGTTGGGGTTCTTGTCGACCAGGGTCTTGAGTTTTTCGAGCGCCTTGTTGTTGTCGCCCATTTCGGAGTAGAGCGTAGCCAGTCCGGCCAGGGCCTCTTCGTCGTCTGGATTGGCGGCAATCGCCGCGTTGTAGGCTTTTTCGGCCTCGGTGGGGTTGTTGGAAAAACTCTGCAGCTTGCCGAGCATGACCCAGCTTTCCGAGTCCTTAGGAGCCTTTTGGGTGATCCACAGGTACTGCTCGACCGCCTTGCGCAAATAGCTCTCGTCCACGTGGCCCTGCTGAGCGCCGGCAATCTTGGTATAAACGCGGCCGAGCATCCGGTGCGCGCCCAGATTATCGGGGTCCTGCTTCAGCATGTCCTGGGCCTGTTGCTCGGCGTCGGCCAGGCGATTGGTTTCCACGTAAAGATTGGCCAGCTCTTCGAAAATCAAACTGGAGGAAGGATCCAGCTTCAGCGCCTGCTGGTAGTATTGGATAGCCTTGGTAACGTCCTCGCGGCTGCCTTCGGTCTGGGCCAACTGCGCATACAGCCGCGCCATGGCAAAGTTGTAATAGGCGCCGGCTCGGCTATCGCCGGAATCTGAAGGAGTTTGCGCCGCACCGGCCGAAGCCAGCAAAGAAATGGCGAGTAGCGCTTGGGCTGACCGAATCATGAAACCTGTACCTTCTTTCGACCGAGTGCGTTCCCCTGAGGGTCGAATTGCACTCTCTTATTGTATAACGGGGCGTTGCGGGCAGTGACTGGCCCCGGGGCTGCGCGGCAGGGCGACCTGTACGAGGCGCGACCACCTGATAGAGACGATGCGCGAGCGCGCCGGTTGGTTGCAGTGGCCGGTCCTACCGGATCGGGTAAGAGTGAACTGGCGCTCGTATTGGCCGAGGCGTTCGCCGGCGAGATCGTCAATTGCGATTCGCTGCAGGTGTTCCGGCATTTCGATATTGGCACGGCAAAGCTGCCCTTTGCGGAGCGGCGGGGCGTGCCCCATCACCTGATCGACGTGGCCGACCCCGACGAGATGTTCACGGCCGGCGAATACGCACGCGTGGCGCGGCGCGCGATTGGAGAGATTGCGGCGCGGGGCCGGCTGCCGCTGGTCGCCGGCGGCACTGGTTTCTACCTGCGGGCGCTGCTGGACGGGCTGTTTCAGGGGCCGGAGCGGGACCAGGCCCTGCGCGAGCGGCTAGCGGCGCGGGAAGCGCGGCGCGCCGGCAGTTTGCACCGTTTGCTGACCCGCCTGGACCCGGAGACCGCCAGCCGCATTCACCCCCACGACGTTCCCAAAGTGACGCGGGCTCTGGAAGTGACGCTGGTGGCACGCCGCCCGGTCAGCGGACTCTTTCGGCAGGGGCGCGACCGGCTGACGGGCTATCGCACCTTGAAGCTGGGCCTGCTGCCGGATCGGGAAGCGCTCTACCGGCGTCTGGACGCGCGCGCGGAGCGGATGTTCGCCGGCGGTTTGTCCGAGGAAGTGGAGAGCATTCTCAAGCTGGGATTTCCGCCGACAGCCAAGCCGTTCGAATCGCACGGCTACAGGCAGGCGCTGCAGTTGCTGCGGGGCGAGTTGAACCGCCGGGAAGCCGTATTCTACGCGCAGCGCAACACGCGCCAGTACGCCAAGCGCCAGATTACCTGGTTCCGCAAGGAGCCGGACCTGGTATGGCTGCGGGGCTTCGGAGACGACGGGGAAATTCAGAGGGAAGCTAGAGAGAGGGTGGGAGCGTTCTTGGGGGCATCAGCGAAATGAGCTGCCGGGGAACACCCTGCTCTCGTACCACAGACCGGTCATCGAGTCGACCTCGTTTTCCCAGCGTCAGGATCATTGGATCGCGCCATCATCGTTCCGCAGATGCGAAGTGCTGAACCCGCGGGGGCTTTGCGGAGCGTGCCCTCCGGCGCGACTTACAGCCAGTGCATCAAACTCGTCGCCCCATACGCCAGCAGGCAGCCGATTAGCGCGCCGGCGACTACGTCGCTGAGGAAGTGCATGCCCAGCAGGATGCGCGAGGCGGCCACGCTGAGAGCACAGAACAGTAAGCCCACGATGAGATCGGGGTAGAAGGTTTCGAGGGATATGGCTACGGCGAAAGCCGTAATCGTGTGGCCTGAAGGAAACGAGAACTGATCGGGCGGCAGCAGGGTAGCCCAACAGTGAGGCTCCAGGGGGCGCTTGCGGCCGGTGGCCCTCTTGATCCTGAGAAAGATGGCGATGCCCACGCCAGCCGCCAGGGCCGCGGCGCCGGTGGCGCGGAACCGGTCGGAGCCGCCGAATAGCAGGATGATGCAACCGAGCGCATACCACAACCAGCCGTCGCCGCCGCGGGTGGCGCAGATCATCCACACGCGGATCCAGCGCGGCGCCGGCCAGCGGTTGACGCGGCGCATCAGGCTATGGTCGCGGTGCGAGATGAAACTCAGCATGGCTTGAGGTAGCGTCACGACGCCACCTCGGGCACGGGGACGGCCCCGCCGGCTTCGGCTTTCCGGCTTCCTCGCTCCCGCGCCTGGCGGCATTGTGCCATCCACCAGCGCGCGAACGCGTTCTCTACTATGTAGTTTCCAAGAATGACCAGGGGAACCGCAACTCCCAGAGATATCACGGGCAGCGTCCATGGGTTTTCCCGTACCATATTGCGGCCGATGGCGAGCACGTCGCGGGTGAGCTTCCACATGCCGCCCATCTGGCCGCGCACGCGGCCGCGGCCGCGCCGCAAGCCTTCCAGAAACTCGCGTTTGTCGCGGGCCCCGGGCACCACCGTGTAAGCGCAACCGACCGAACGCATGGCGTGCGCGTCGCTACCGCCGACCTCCGCCCGAGCGGACCAATCGGCCAACAGCGCGGCGCCGGAGTTGGCGCATCCCAGCATGTGGCCGTTGCGGGTTTCGATGGCCGGGAAGGCGCTGGCGAACAGCTCGAAATCCTCCAGCGCGCGGCGCCCGGTCAGGCTGGAAAAAACGTGATTGGCGCTGTAGAACAGGCCGCGCTCGTCGAGATACGCCGTCAACGATTCAAAATCCTCGCGGCGGCGTTCGAACTCGATGTGGTCGCGCTCAGTAATGTCGTACACGCCCACGTGTAATTTGGTACCGGTGGGCAGATTACAACTGACTTCCTCGCTTAAAAAGAAATCCGGCCGCGAGCGGAGCGCCTCCACCGCGCCGATGGAATCGTGGTCGGTGACGGTGACCAGGTCCATGCCGAGCCGTTTTAGCTTTTGGTAGACAGCGACGGGGTCGTTATAGCTCTCGCGACATATCGCTCCGAGCAGGGGCACCCCGCACATACCGGAGTGCCGAGTGTGCACGTGCAGATCGCAGCGCATGCCTATTTGTAGCCCCGCCACAGCTACAGTCGGGTGACAGACAGGAAAAACATGGGTTAATCGTTCTGTTTTCAGGGACGGGCGGGGCGCGCCATGGCACAATCGAAACTGGATGATCCGCCTGGACTTCGTCTTTTTCGACGCGGGCGGCGGCCACCGCGCGGCCGCCATCGCGCTCGGTGAAGCGATTGAGCGCGAAAAACGGCCGTTGGAAGTCCGGCTGATGAATTTGCAGGAGTTGTTGGACGAGATCGACGTCTTCCGCAAGCTCACCGGCGTCAGGTTACAGGACCTTTACAATTTGATGTTGAAAAAGGGCTGGACGCTGGGTTCGGCCAAACTGACGGCGTGGATGCACGGCGTCATTCGCCTGTTTCACGGCCGCCAGGTGCGTTTGCTGGAGGAATACTGGCGCCGCAGCCGGCCGGACATGGTGGTTTCGCTAATTCCGAATTTCAATCGCGCGCTGTGCCAGAGCCTGCGCCAGGCCCTGCCGGGAACGCCGCTGGTAACGGTGCTGACCGACATCGCCGATTACCCGCCGCACTTCTGGATCGAGCCGTTTGCGGGCGGGCTGCAGGAGCAGTACTTCATCTGCGGCTCGGCGAAGGCGGCCGAACAGGCGCGCGAGATGGGCCATGCCGCTGACAAAGTGCTGCGTGCATCCGGCATGATCCTGAGCCCGCGATTTTACGACGCCGCTCGGCTGGCGGGGGAGGAACGGGCACGGGCGCGGCGGGCGCTGGGCCTCGATCCGGAGTGCGCGGTGGGATTGGTGCTGTTCGGCGGCCAGGGTTCGGCGGCCATGGTCGAAATCGCGGCGCGCCTCGCGGATCGCCAGTTGATTCTGATCTGCGGCCACAACACCCGCCTGCGCGACAAGCTGCGGGCGATGTCACACCGGGCGCCGATATTCGTGGAAGGTTTCACCCAGGAGATCCCCCACTACATGCAGCTTGCCGACTACTTCATAGGCAAGCCCGGCCCCGGCAGCATCAGCGAAGCCGTAGCCATGCGGCTTCCGGTGATTGTGGAACGCAACGCCTGGACCCTGCCGCAGGAGCGCTACAACGCGGATTGGGTGCGGGAGCAAGGGGTTGGGGTGGTATTGAAGAACTTCCGCGGCATCGGCGAAGCGGTAGCCAGGATGCTGGAGCCCGCGGCGTACGCCCGGTACCGCGCCGCCACCGAGCGCCAGAACAACCGGGCAGTATTCGAGATCCCGGAGATGCTGGAGCGGATCGGAAAGGCAGCGGGGAAGTAGGCCGGCCACCTGCTACGGCGCGGCTGCCGAGTCGTCGCCCAAAATGCGAAGGCACTGGTCGAGATGCTCAGGCACGTCTTTTTCAGCCATTTCCCTTACCACTTCCGGCCTGATGTACTCGTAGGCGTGCATGACGATGTTCCGAGCGCCGACGATGGCAGACCACGGAATCTCCGGGTGCGCCCGCTGAAAGGAGTCGTCGAGTTTTGCGGGCGGCTTCGCCGATGATTGTGATGTTACGGCAGACAGCGTCCATGGTCATTGGTTTGGAGGTCCAGTCGTCACTACCGGCACTCGTATACTCCGCGATGCGACGGCAGGAATCGCGGATGTGCATAATGTAGACCAGTGGGTCCTTGGCCAGCATAACAGCTTAAAGCGGCATGGCCTCGGAGAGCACCCGGCCCCGGATGTAGGGATGGATGCCGCCCGATTCCACCAGGTCGACCTCGACACCCAGTAACTCCTCCAGATCCGAGAGGAGGCCACCCATATCGAGCAGTCCGCGGCCCTTGTCCAGGTCCACAAGGAAATCGACGTCGCTGTTGGGCCCGTTCTCGCCCGAAGCCACCGAGCCGAACACGCGAACGTTGCGGCAACAGCGAATCCGGTGGATCTTCGCGAACCGTGGACTGCGGCGGGACTCACCACGGTCCAAACCAAGCACCGGGGCTCCCTAAACGGGCAAAGCACCCGAATTAGACAGGAGGGCCCTCGGTTTGTTATAGTAATAAAGTCCATTGTGTTTCATTCCAATTGCGCGCCTTACCAGTTTCACAGTGTTTTCCCCGTTTTCCGCGCATTTCAACCTTAGGAGCGACGCGTTAGCGAGCCATGGCTGCCAATACATATTCCCAAGGTGCCCAAGTCGAGCACGACAAATTCGGATTGGGTACGGTAATGTCCAGTAGCGAGGAACGTATCGTGATCAAATTCGACGATCACGGTGAAAAAAAATTCGTCAAGGATCTGGTGCTGGTCAGCTTGAAAAAGAGCGACCGTACGCCGCCAGCCGAAAAGAAGGGAACCCGCAAGAGGAAGGTTGCCGTTGCCGCCACCGTGTAATCGTTATTAGTTACAGGAGCGCACGGAAGTTTTGAGGATCTCCGATTGAACGCACGCCAGAAGCGATTATTTGAAGAGGCCCGGAAACGGAATCCGGATCTGAAGATGCCCACCGAGCAGCCGCCTGCCACGGAGTGGACCGAGGCGGACTTGGCTTTGATCAAGCAAGGCGTGGGCGACAAAAGCGGCCGGCCGAACCAGGGTGGGGGCGAATCCGGTGAAGGTGGCGAGGAAGCCGCCGGCGGAGTCCAGTCCGGCTCCGTGGTCACGTATTTCGAGCAGAAGGGTTTCGGTTTCCTGCGGCCCGACGATGGCGGCCGGGACATCTTCTTTCACGTTTCGCGGCTGGCCGAGGGTCTGGCCACGGATCTGCGGCCTGGTACCCGGCTGATTTACGAGCTGGGTATGGATCGCACCGGTAAGCCGGCTGCCAGCAGCATTCGGATCGCTCCTCCCCCTTCCGCCGCCGAGTGACCGCATGAATCGATTCGTGGTTCTTGCCTGAGGTTTTCAAAGTCCCATGTTTGACAATCTATCGGACAAGCTGCAGCGGGTATTCAAGACCCTGCGCGGCGAAGGCAAACTCTCGGCCGAAAACATGGAGGGCGCGCTGCGGGAGATCCGCATGGCGCTGCTCGAGGCCGACGTCAACTTCCGGGTGGTCAAGCAGCTGATCGAGAACATCCGGCAAAAGGCCATGGGCGAGGAAGTGCTCACGGCGTTGTCGCCATCCCAGCAGGTGATTAAGATCGTTCATGAAGAGCTGATCAAGATCCTGGGCAGCCATGAATCGAAGTTGCGTTTTGCCAACGAGCCGCCGACGGTGATCCTCATCGTGGGGCTGCAGGGCTCGGGCAAGACCACCTCCACGGGCAAACTGGCGCGGTGGCTGGGGCGCAACGGGCATCGTCCCTTGCTCGTGTCGGTGGACGTCTACCGCCCGGCGGCGCGGGAACAGCTCAAGGTGATCGCGCGGGAAGTCGGCCAGCCCGTTTACGAAGGGGCGGCGGACGAAACCAAACCGCTGGAGCTTGGACGCGCGGCCCGCAAGGAATGCGCCAACTCGGGGCGCGACGTTCTGCTGGTGGACACGGCGGGCCGGCTGCACATCGACGATCAACTGATGAGCGAGCTGGACGAGCTCAAGCAACAGCTCAATCCGGTGGAGATTCTGTTCGTGGCGGACGCCATGACCGGGCAGGACGCGGTGAAATCGGCGGACGAGTTTCACAAGCGCCTGGGCATCACCGGTGTGATTCTGACCAAAATGGACGGCGATGCGCGCGGCGGCGCGGCACTGTCGATCCGCCACGTCACCGGCCAGCCGCTGAAGTTCGTGGGCATCGGCGAAAAGCCCGACGCTCTGGAACCCTTCCATCCGGACCGCGCAGCCAACCGCATTCTCGGCATGGGCGATATTCTCTCGTTCATTGAGAAAGCCGAGCAGACCATCGACAAGAAAAAAGCCGTCGAGATGCAGCGCAAGCTGATCGACAACGAGTTTACCCTGGAGGACTTTCGCGACCAGTTGCGGCAGATCCGCAAGCTGGGCCCGCTGGGCTCGCTGCTCGACATGATGCCCAAGGTGGGCATGCTGAAGGAACTCAAGGACGTCAAAGTCGATGAGAACGAGATCACGCGTGTGGTGGCGATTATCGATTCGATGACGCCGCGCGAGCGCGACAATCACATGATCATCAACGGCAGCCGGCGGCGGCGCATCGCGCATGGCAGCGGCACCTCGGTGCAGGAAGTCAACCAGTTGTTGAAGCAATACGCCCAGGCGCGCAAAATGATGAAGACGTTTTCGGGCGGGCTGATGGGCAGGAAACTCGGGAAGATGAAGCTGCCCCCCGGATTTCCGTTCGGGGATATGGCGGGCCGCTAGCTGACAGCCTCGCCCCGGATACGTTACCTTATTTAAGGACAAAGGAATTGGAGTATCGATGCTGATGATTCGACTGGCGCGTTTCGGCGCCAAAAAGAAGCCTTTTTACCGCGTGGTAGTGATCGAGAAAGAGCGCGCGCGCAACGGACGGAGCCTGGAAGTGGTGGGAAATTACAATCCGCTCGCCGTCCCGGCCCAGGCGACGTTGCAGCACGAACGGATCGAACACTGGACCAAGAACGGCGCGCAGCTTTCCGATACGGTGAAGCGCCTGGTCGAGAAATTCCCGGCTGCCGCTCCGGTGGCGTAACTGTTTCTGTAAGAAAACTAACGGGAAGCGTGTAATGGAAGCCTTTCGGACGGTACCCGTTCCGCTACCATGGGAAAGGGAGGCGGGATGAAGCAACTGGTTGAAGATATTGCTAAAGCTCTTGTGGACATCCCCGAAGAGGTGTCTGTGCGCGAGGTGCAGGGCGAACAGGTGACCGTACTCGAACTCAAGGTAGCTCCCAGCGACCTGGGGAAAGTAATTGGCAAACAGGGGCGAACGGCGCGTTCGATCCGGACCATATTGGGAGCGGCTGGGATGAAGCTCAACCGGAGATTTACGCTGGAAATCCTGGAGTGACTCCGGACCGGGATGGGTGGGTGGCAATTGCCCTTGTGGGAAAACCGAGGGGAAACCGGGGTGAGCTTACCGCCATCAGCCTGTCGCACAAGCCCGGGCGTTTCGCCGAATTAGGTGAAGTGTTTCTGTTTCTGCCAGGCAAAGCGGAAGGGGAGCGCCTGGGGCTGGAATCCACCTGGTTTCACGATGGGCGCCTGATTTTGAAGTTCGTCGGCGTGGACACCATCGACGACGCCGCGCGATGGTCCGGGGCCGAGGTGCGGATTCCATTCAGCCAGCGCGCCGCCCCGGAGCCGGGGGCTTATTTCCAATCGGACCTGATCGGGTGCGAGGTGGTGGAGCGCGCCGGCGGTGAGCGTCTGGGCCAGGTCGCGGGCTGGGACGACGGCGGCGGCAACGGCTTGCTGGTGCTGGATTCCGGGTTGATGATCCCGTTTGCCCGCTCCATCTGCGTCGAAATTGACCCCGCCGGCCGGCGCATTGCGGTGGAGTTGCCCCCCGGCCTGAAGGAATTGAACCGCTCGTGACTTTCCATGTGCTGACGATCTTCCCCGAGTTTTTCGAGGGGCCGTTCGCTCATGGCGTGGTGAAGCGCGCTGCCGACGCCGGTATCGTTTCGATTCGCATTCACAATCTGCGAGACTGGACTCACGACCGGCACAGGACCGTCGACGACCGGCCGTTCGGCGGCGGAGAAGGCATGGTACTGAAACCGGAGCCGGTTTTCGAGGCAGTGGAGGCGATCTGGCCTGAGCGCGGCAATGGCCGCAAGGCGTTGCTGCTTTCCGCGCAGGGACGCAACTTCGACCAGGCCATGGCCAACCGGCTGGCGAAAGAGCGCGAGTTGCTGCTCGTCTGCGGCCGCTATGAAGGTGTGGATGAGCGGGTGGCGGCGCACCTGGCCGATGACGAGATTTCGATCGGCAACTACGTGCTGAGCGGTGGCGAACTGGCGGCCGCGGTGGTCATCGACTCCGTGGCGCGGCTGATTCCGGGTGTGCTGGGGAACGAGAGTTCGGCGGCCTTCGATTCGTTTCAGGAGTCGGGGCACGGAGAAGGGCTGCTGGATTGCCCGCACTGGACGCGTCCGGCCGAGTTTCGCGGCTGGAGAGTGCCGGAGGTGCTGCTAAACGGCAACCACGAGGAAATCCGCAAATTCCGGCGGGAAGCGGCGCGGGAAAAGACGGCCGGGCTGAGGCCGGACCTGCTGGGGTGAAGCGGCTACTGGAGGGTGCTTAACCGGCGGAAGGGATTTCCCCAAGATCGATTAGCACCCCCACCGCCCAGCCTTTAGCGCCTCACAGTTTGACTTCGGAATCCTTCAGGCGCTCGGGAGTCGGCGGAGCGGCCTCGGCCGGCATCTCGGAGCGCTTATGCACCGACACCGAGCCGTGTGTCACGGTAATCCGCAGACTGGGTCCGCTGCCTAGCTTGCCCTTCAGCGTGGCCCGGCGGCCATCCCGGTCCTGTTGAATAGGCTGGCCGAATTCGTTGGAGGCATCGCCTCGCTCGGCGGTCGCCTCCAGGTCGAAAGTGGCCTTTTCGGGAAGACCGAGATCGATGTTGCCGCTATCGGCGCGCACGTCGACGGCGGGGGTGGGCAGCCCGGTTTCGATTTCCACGTCCCCGTGCGACGACTCAAGGTCGAGCGATTGGGAGAAGTCCGCAATCTTGATATCGCGCGAACCCGCTACCAGCCGCACCGGTCCGGTCAACCCACGGCCGTCGAACTGGCTGAGGTCCATATTGATGTGTCCGGGTACGGCTTGTGCGTGCAATTCGGTATTGCGCGCGCCTTCGAATTGCAACGGTTTGGCCAGGTTCTTGAAATCCAGCGATCCGCTGAATGCACCTGTGACGGTGACCTGGCCGCCTATGTTTTCCAGTTCCAGGCCCGAACCTTCGCCGTTGATGTCCACATTTCCCTTCACGTCTTCGGCCCGCAGCGTGTCGCTGTGGGACAGCACCAGGCGGACGTTGCCGCCCAGGCGCGCCAGGCGGGCGTCGCCGCGGTCGCTGGCCAGTTCCACGTTGCCGGCGACATCGGAAACCTCGTAATCGTTGCGGCGTCCGCGCGCCTCGACGGCCAGCCCTTTCGGCACGGTGATTTCCAGGTCGTCGGCAATGCTGGCGATCTCCGACGCCCGATCCTGGTTGGTGCGCACGATCACGCGATCGCCTTCCACCGCCACCGCGATGGCGGTGACGCTGTTGGCCCGATCGGCGTCTTGGTGCTTATAGGCGCGGATGCTCTTTTGACCGGTGATCGTGATATCGGTAGTGTCCATCCCCGAGATTTTGAGATTGCCGCGCGGCAGGTCGACCACCAGCAGTTTGGCGCCGCCGGCCGAAGCCTTGGCCGCGATCGGATAGTCGAAATCCGTCCCCAGCATGTGGGTGAAGCCCGCCCGCCATGGGAAGCCGGCGTGCGAAGCGGCATACATGCCGGATCCCGCCAGGCAGATGAGCACGATGAGCAGCACTTCCCCGCCGGTGAAGCTGCTGCCGAAGGCATTTTCTCTGGGCACCAGCGCCTCGATCAAGCGCCCCAGGCCCCACAGAATCAGCAGAAACGGCCAATACTGTCCGAGCACGTCGAGCGCTTGGAACTCGGGGTGCAAATTGCTCCACAGGAACAACAGGCCGACCCCCAGAAGGATGATTGGCCCCGTGAACGATCGGCTTCTCATTTGACAACTCCCGGATTGGAAGTCCCCGGCCCGCTTTCGGGCGCGGACGCGGGAACGCTATAGGGCCCCCGCGAATAGGAAGTGCCGCGATAATCTCCCACGGGAGGAGGCGGCGCCGGAGGCCAGGTATTGGGCGGATACGGCGCCCCTGGATTCGGCGGCGGCGCAACAAACCTCCCTAGCAGGCTCAACAGCCCGGCCACCACCAATAGCACCGGCCAAGTCTGCTCGAAACCGTAGGGCGTGAAATTCTGAAACGCGAACAGCACGCCGACCGTGATCAGCATCACCGGCCCCCTGATCGAGCGCGTCAGTCCGCGCTGTTGCCGGCGGGCGTCTTTCTGGGCCTGGCGTTCCGCCCAGCGGGCTGCGCGGTCATCGTTCATGGCGCACCTCGGGCGGCGCGGTGTCGTGCGGATTCAGGCGCGCCCACAGCATGGCGACGCCCGCGGCAATCAGCAGCACCGGCCAGTATCGCGCCACTCTCTCGAAATCGAGCAAGTCGAGGGTGTGTAGCAGCAACAGCACCCCGAGCACGATCAATCCCACCGCGGCCACGGGAAAGCTCGATCCCGCGCGCATATCCAGAATGCTGGAGTACTCGTCCACCGCCTCACCGGCGGCCAGCCGCTGCGCCGTGCGATGCGCTTCGAGGGCCATGTAGGCCCACCAGGCGATCACCAGCATCACGAACACCGGCTCCAGACCGTGGGCGGCGCTTGAGTCGGCGATCGACATCAGCAGCCCCCAGACCACCGCGTGTACCAGGCCCTTGGCGTACTGGCCATTGTAAATGGCGCCGACACCGGGAATCAGGCCCAGGAAGAACGCCAGCGCCGGCGACACGTTGCTAGAGGCATACGCCGGCGGCGGCGGATACGGTGAGGTATACGGAGGAGTAAAGGGCGGACTCGTGTAGCCACTGGCGGGCGGCGGCGCGGCCGCCTCGGCGGGAACGTGCTCATCGCAATAAATCGTTCCAGCCGCTTCGCGCCGGCAGCCGTCGCAAAGCGGTTTCCCGCAAGCCCGGCAATACGCCGTAGCCGAAATCTCAGGATGGTTTTGGCAATTCATAGTGTTCCCCTGACCTAACGTGGTCCTTTATCGACTGCATTCGCCGGCGGATGGACCCGCAACTGGTGCTCTTCCAGCGCCGGGGCGGTTGTCGCGGGCGCGGCCGACGGCTGATCCTCGTCCCGCTGTTGCCATTCCCGCAACGTAGATTGAATCTGGTACACGACTTTCAGGTTGTCGTAGAACTTCTCGGCGCGGCCCCAAGTCCGATAGGCCCGGTCTTCCAGGCCCGCCCATATCGCCGCCGGGCGCAAGTCGGCGGCCCGGAAGCGGTACACCGGGGTCACGAACCGCGCCAGCGTCGCAAACACCAATACCGTCATGGCCGCGCTCATCGCATAGCGCGGCTGCAGGACGGGGCTCAGCAAGGTCTCCAACCACTGCCGCGGCCGCGATTTGGGCTGGCTCAACGGCGCCTGAAACAACAACCGGTTCACCAGCGCCGGCGGTGGTTCGACGGGTTCCACGGTGGCCAGAAAGCGGCTCGCCGCGGACGAATCCCGAGCCAGTTCGGCACACGCCGGGCACGCTGCCAGATGGCGGTCGAACTCCGCCCGGGCCAGCCCGTCCAGGGTGCCATCCACCCAGTCGCAGATCAGGATTTCCGCATCCGCGCAGTTCATAACGGCAGCATCCGCTTTCGCAGCAATCGCGCCAATTCGGCGCGCCCGCGATTGATTCGCGATTTCACCGTTCCTTCCGGAATATTCAGCACACTGGCGATTTCCCGGTATTCCATTTCCTGCAGGTCCCGCAGAATGACGGCTTCCCTCAAATCGGGCGAAAGCTTCTGCAAAGCCGCCTGCAGGATCTCGCTCGTTTCCCTGCCTGTCACCAGGCGGTCGGGCGGATCGGCCGCCCCGGCGCTCGCTTCCTCAATCCGCGGGAGCTGCTCCTCGATCGAATCCGTCACTCGCTCCTGGCGCGTGCGCCGGTAATGATCGATGAGCAGGTTGCGCGTCAGCCGCGCCAGCCACGTCCCGAAAGATCCTTCTGCCGCGCGGAACGTTCTCAGGGTGCGAAACACCCGCAGGAAAACCTCCTGCGTCAAATCCTGCGCTTGCGCTCCGCTTCCGGTGAAACGGTAGCAGAGGCCGTACACCCTTCGCGTGTGCTGCCGAACGAGCTCTTCCCAGGCGCCTTCGTCGCCGTTCAGGCACTTCGACACCAGCCCGAGATCCGTGCGCGCGATTCCGTCCACCAAATTTCGCTCCTGGCGGGCCGCCGCCAAGCCGGAATTTGCAGCAATTCCGGTGGCCTGGGTTACGAAAACATCGAAAGCTAGCGTCGCGGTCGCCATGGCACTCGTTCTTTCAACTAGAGAAACGAGGCTTTATCATGATAGGTTCAATTTTTCCACTAAGGGAAGTGGTATTAGGGAGGCGGCGCCAGCCTCGCCCGGTTACAATGGCAGTGGCTGGCGCTTTCGATGCTGCCGATCTCGGGCACCTATATCGGTCGCGCCCTGCGCTGGCGGATCTTCCTGAAACCCCTCAAGCCAAGGCCTTCGTTTCGGAACCTGCTCTCCGCCACCGTGATTGGCTTCACCGCCATTTCTCTATTTGGCCGGCCCGGCGAATTCGTTCGCCCCTATCTTATTGCAATTAAGGAGAAAGTATCGGTTCCATCGCAACTCTCCGCTTGGGTTCTGGAGCGCGCATTCGATCTGCTGATGGCCATACTGGTGTTCGGGCTGGCACTCGCTCGTCTGAACTCCGCGGGCCTGCCGCTCAGCAGCCGCCTGTCCTGGGTTTTGCAAGCGGGCGGGCGCATCGCCACCGTAGCAGGGTTGGCGGTTTTAATACTACTATTGTCGATGCGGCACTTGGCGGAGCCGCTACGGCGCCGCCTCAGCTTGGCTTCGGCCTTCCTCCCGCAGCAATACCACCGCCGCGTGGAACGTGTTCTCGCGGATTTGGTCGAAGGGGTCGAATCCACGCGCAACGATCGTGCGCTGTTCCTGGTTTTCTTGTACTCCATACTCGAGTGGATCCTGATTGTACTGTGCTACTGGTGCCTGGCGAGAGCCTTCGGGAGCATGCTGAAGCTATCTTTTGAGGAAGTTCTGATTTTCGCCGGGTTCGTTTCTTTTGGTGCGATCATCCAACTGCCAGGGATCGGAGGCGGCGCGCAGGTGGTCGCGGTCGTGGTCCTGACCGAGCTTTTCGGTATCAGACTGGAAGTCGCCACTTCGTTTGCGGTATTCAATTGGGCAATTCTGGTTCTTGTAGTAGTTCCAGTTGGGCTGGTTACCGCAGTGAGGGAGGGGCTAAGTTGGCGGAGCTTGCGGCGTTTAGGGCGCGAGACGGTTTAGCGTGAGCAAAGTATGAAGTGTCCGTTTTGTGATCATCTTCACGACAAAGTGGTGGACTCCCGTGAGAGTAAAGAGGGCGATGCCGTTCGCCGCCGGAGGGAATGCCTCGCCTGTGAACGTCGATTTACTACATATGAAAGAATAGACGAAGTGCCGTACATGGTGATCAAGAAGGACGGTCGCCGGGAGAAGTTCGATCGCCAAAAAGTGCTGGGTGGCCTGCTGAAAGCCTGCGAAAAACGGCCTGTGAGTATGGCACGTTTATCGGAGCTGGTGAACCGGGTGGAATCGAGGGTCAGCGACTCGCCGGATCGCGAGATATCTACTATTGATATAGGAGAATTTCTGATGGACTGTCTCCGTGAGTTAGACAAGATCGCCTATGTACGTTTCGCTTCGGTGTACCGGGACTTCCAAGACGAGCAGGCGTTCTTCGACGAATTGAAGACGCTAATGCGACAGAAGTCGCCCGAAGGCCGATAAGGTGCGTGAAGACGATTGAAAATGTCCCGGCCCTGTAACCTATGCGGTTTGCGAACATCTCATACAATAGGGCTTAACAACGAGGGAGATCTGGTGCTATGATGGAGCGGTTGAACCCTCTGGCGGAGAAGTCTTCCCGGCCACCCGGGGGCTGGGCCATCAAGTCGATCGCGATTCAGGTTATACCCCGTTTTCCAACATTCGGCGTACTTTATCTGCTTTTTCCGTGGGGAGGTGAGTCTTAGTGGATCATTTTGAAGATCAGTTCCTGGCAGACAGTCCGGAAAATCTCGGCCTGAACTTCGAGGACGACGCGAAGTTTTTCGATGCTGAGGTAGCTCACGACGCCGACTTCCTGGCACCGCAGCAGCCGGTCGAGGAATCGATTTACACCGACGACCCGGTACGCGTGTATCTACGCGAAATGGGTGCGGTTCCCTTACTCACGCGTGAAGGTGAAGTTGATTTGGCGCGGCGCATGGAGCGCGGCAAGTTGCGGATGCAGAAGGCAATCAGCCGCTCCGCCCTGGTGCAGGGGGTGGTCGTCGAACTGGCTGAGCAACTGAAAAGAAATGCCATCGAACTGGAAAGCCTGGTCGATCTCGGCGACGTCGAAGAGGGTTCCCCCGCCGATCTGAAGGTGCGCGAGGAATCGCACGGCCGCTTTAGCGACGTAATTATATTGCACAAGAAATTGCAGCAACTTGAGGTCAAGGTGGAAGCCATCCCGGTGGCTAACAAGCGCCCGCGCAAGCGGCTTTGCGCCAAGTTGAACCGAGCTAAAGTCGAGACTTCCCTGGCAATTCGCCGGTGCCCGTTCAAGGTAAACAAATGGAAGGAGTTCTCACGGGAGATCGAACGCGCCGTCGAGGAGATCAGCCATCTGGACGGCGAAATCAAGAAGCTCGAAACCCGCAATAATCCAGTTAACCTGGTTCGCCTCCGCGAAATCAAGCGCGAGATTCGCCGGCGGGAGCAGGCGGCGGGAGCGCTTCTCCCCGAGCTCCGCCACAGCTTGACCGTAATCCGTCACGGCGAAGCCGAAGCCGAGCGTGCCAAGAAAGATCTGGTGGAAGCCAACCTCCGCCTCGTGGTTTCAGTCGCCAAGAAATACGTAAATCGCGGACTTCACCTCCTCGATCTTATCCAGGAAGGCAATATCGGCCTCATGCGCGCGGCGGACAAGTTCGAGTACCGGCGCGGCTACAAGTTTTCTACGTACGCCACGTGGTGGATCCGACAAGCTATCACGCGGGCCATCGCGGACCAGTCCCGGACCATCCGTATTCCGGTACATATGAATGAGAGCATGAACAAGTTCCTTCGTGCCACTCGCGAGTTGGAAAAGGAACTGGGCCGTACTCCTACAAATGACGAAATAGGCCGGCGCATGGACATCCCGGTGGAGAAAGTGCAGAAGCTCAAGACCATCTCACGCGATCCGGTGTCGCTCGAAACTCCGGTTGGCCGCGATGGCGAGTCCGCACTGGGCGATTTGATAGAGGACCGCTGGGTAGGTTCGCCCGTGGACGCGGTGATCGAGTCCAACGTCCGCGACGAAACCGCGGGCATCCTGAAAACTCTTTCTCCCAAAGAGGAGAAGGTGATTCGGATGCGTTTCGGCATCGGTTGCGAGCGCGAGCACACGCTGGAGGAAATCGGCCAGGAATTCGACGTTACCCGTGAGCGGATTCGCCAGATCGAAGCCAAAGCGTTGCGCCAGTTGAGAGCGCCCGAACGGGCTCGCCGGCTTCGGGCCCTGATGGCTGCCAGATAGATTTTGCAGTCGACCTTTGCGAAGTAAGCCGGTACTCCTCCCAAGCCGGAGGGATTCCCAAGGGTAGTCCCTCCGGCTCTTTTTGAGACGGTCCGTTTTCCGGGGTGCTGGTATAATCGACAACAAGGTTGCAAGTAGGGATGGAGCATAACCGAGTCCCGCCTCCGCCTTTGACCACGCCTCCTGCCGAGCGCCCGGCACGTTGGGTCCGAGCCGGTTTCGTCAGCGCGATTTCCTGGGTTCGAGACTTGGTCTTTTCGGTGCTGATCGCCATCGTCCTGATCGTCTTCATTTACCAACCCGTCAAAGTGGAAGGCACCAGCATGGAACCGGCCCTGGCCGACCAGGAGCGCATCTTTATCAACAAGTTCACCTACTGGTTCGGGTTGGGAAAGATCCAGCGCGGCGACACGGTTGTCTTCTGGTACCCGCTCGACCGCACCAAGTCGTACATCAAGCGGGTGATCGCCGTTCCCGGCGATCTGGTGCGCATCGAAGCCGGCGAGGTGTACGTCAACGACACCCCGCTTACTGAGGATTACGTTCCACCCGATTCACGCGACCGCGTTTCGTGGCCGCTGGGCGCACCGATGGATCGCCAGGTGCCTCCGAACGAATACTTCGTGCTCGGCGACCATCGCTCGCAATCGAGCGACAGCCGCGCCTGGGGCTATGTGCCGGCCGAGAATATCTACGGCAAGGCGGTTTTCGTGTACTGGCCGCCGGACCGCATTGGGCGGCTACGGTAGGGTTTGAGGAAATATAGCCACCGATGAACACCGATAATAGAAAACAAAGGTTTTATCTGCGTTCATCGGTGTTCATCGGTGGCTATAAATTGAATTTCCCTTGGCGCCCTCACTTCCGAAATAGCCACATCGCCACAGACAGGACCACGCTGATCAGGATGCAGGTAGTCAGCGGGAAGTAGAAACTCGAATTGCGCCCCTGATAGCGGATGTCTCCCGGCAAATGCCCCAAACGCAGCGGTAGCTTGCCGGCGACGGTGACCAACACCCCGGCCGCTACCAAAATCAAGCCCAGAACGATCAACGTGCGTCCCGCCGGCATTTACAACTCCGCCATCTCGGCGTACAGCGGCTTCAACGCCGGATACAAGGCGCGGTAGACGGCATGGGCTTTCCGGTAATAGCGGGCGTCTTCCACCTCTGGCTCGACCGATTCGGTTTCGTGAATGGTGGCGGCGCAGGCCTCTTCCACCGAAGCGTACGCGCCCGTGCCGGCCAGGGCCAGCAGGGCCGCGCCGTAGGCCGAACCCTCCTGATTTTCGAGCGTCACCACGCGCTTATCGAGGATGCCCGCCAGCACGCCGCGCCAGAATGGGCTCTTGCCGCCGCCGCCCGAAACCCGCACCGAGTTCACCTCCACGCCCAATTCCTCGATGATGTCCAGGCAATCCCGCTGGCTGTAGGAGACGCCCTCGATCACGGCGCGAATCAGATCGGCGCGAGTATGGCTGTTGGTGAGGCCGATCCAACCGCCGCGCGCGGTGGCGTCCAGGTGCGGCGTGCGTTCCCCCATCAAGTAGGGAAGCCAGAAGAGACCCTGGGCACCGCGCGGGCTGGTGGCGGCTTCAGCGGTGAGCGCGTCGTAGCTTTCCCCCGCCGCCAGCCGGTTACGAAACCATTGCAGGCTGAGGCCGGCGCCCTGCGTGACACCCATCACGTGCCACTTGCCCGGAACTGCGTGGCAGAAAGTGTGCACACGCCCTCCGGCGTCGTAGGCCACCTTTTCCATGTGCGCGAACACCACCCCGGACGTGCCCAACGTGCAGGATACGATGCCTTGCCGCACGATGCCGTTGCCCACCGCACTGGCCGCCTGATCACCGCCGCCGCCGACCGCAGGCGTACCGGCCTTCAGCCCCGTCGCCTCCGCCGCTTCGGCGCCCACCACACCGGTAATCTCACTCGATTCGTGGCAGCGAGGCAGAATGGACTTGTCGAGCCCCAGGCCCTCCACCATCTCTCCCGACCACCGCCGGTGAACCACGTCGAACAGGGCCGTGCCGGAGGCGTCCGACACCTCGGTGGCATATTCGCCGGTAAGCTGCAGGCGGACATAGTCTTTGGGAAGCAGCACATGGCGCACGCGCGCGAAGTTTTCCGGCTCATGGTCGCGTACCCACAGCAGCTTGGGGAGGGTAAATCCAGTCAACATGGGGTTGGCGATGTAGCGCAGAATATTCTCGCGGCCCAGCTTGGCGTTCACCCCGTCCACCTGCGCCTGGGAGCGCTGGTCGCACCAGATCAGCGCGGGCCGGATCACGCTCCCGCCGGCATCGAGAATTACCAGCCCGTGCATCTGTCCCGAAAGGCCGATGCCGCGAATTCGCTCGCCCGCCACACGCGCATCCGCCAGCGCGCCGCGAATGGCATCCTTCGCCGCATCCCACCAGTTTTCCGGACGCTGTTCGGCCCATAACGGCCGCTCCATCTTCATGTCTTCATGCACGGCCGTCCGGCTGCCGCGAACCACGCCGCTCTCGTCCACCACCAGCGCGCGCGACCCGCCGGTGCCAATATCGATTCCCAGCCACATAGTTCCTTTATCGTAGCCGATAGCAGGGTTTGTCATAATGACAAACCGAGCAAGCACGACCCCAGGTATCCGTCGATGTGACACTTTCGCTCGAAGTGCTGTTCGGGTAGGGAAGCGAGCCGGCGAAGGCGGTTCGCCGGCGTCTCCCCTCTACTTCACCGCCAGCGAAAAAGCCGCCGAGCAAAACTGCTGGGCGAGGGCCGTGGGCGGGTAAGTGACATCGACGCAGACGGATAGTGGAACAGTGCTTCCGGCCCCGCCGACGAAAAGAGCCGTGCTGACGGGCACCGCAACGTTGACCTGTTGGACGCCGGGGAGCCCGGGGGCCGCACCGGAATAAAGCGGGACCAGGTCGGCGGCGGTGCCGATCGTGGCGGTGATGTTTCCCAGGGTGAACCACTCTCCCGCCGTGGGAATGCCGGTGGCGAAAATCTGGATCACGCTGCCGGAGACGGCCGGAACGGCGGCGGAATTGACCGAGTTGTCCTGATTGAGCACGCCGCTATTGAAGATGGCGGGCGACGCGGGGGAAATCGCGACGGTGACTGGCGCGCTGGAAACGCCGCCCACGGTCACTACCATCGTGGCCGAGTTGCCCGAGCCGAGGCTGGCTGGGAGTTCGACGTTGATCTGCGTGGCGGCATCGTACAGCACCGTCCCTGCGGTTCCGTTGAACGTGACGGCGACATTGCTGCCCGCCAGGCCCGTTCCCATAATGGTGCCGAGCGAACCAGGGACCAGCGGCGTAGTTGCAAACGTGGCGGCGTTGACCACCGAAGTGACAATGACCGTAGACGGCGCCGGCACAACCTGCAGCGTCACTGGAACGCTGACCGTCGTACCCAGCGGACCGCCTTCGACATTCAGGGTGGCCTGATAGGTTCCGGCCGCGAGGTTGGCCGAATTGGCCCAGACGCGCACGCTGCCGTTGTTCTGGCCGGCGGTGTTATCGAGCGTCAGCCAGCCGGAGCCGGTAGCATATTGGATGGTCACGCTCCAGTTGAGAATACCGCCGCCGACGTTCTGAATCGGCACATACCCGGGAAGGCTGGTCATGGCGCCCCCGGCATAGGCGGCGAGTTGGATCGGCGGCGCGTTGACCGAGAGCTGCGGAAAGTAGTCGGCCGAGCAATCGGCGGCGAGGCCGCAATCGGACTTCGGCTCCATCGCCAGGAAGCGGGGGACAGGAGCCGTCTGGGACGCCATCGCCACCGACGACACGGCGGCATAGGAAACGGTTTCGGAAGCGGTGGCCGGCGCGGTATTGGCGGGGAGGCCGATGAAGATGGGGAACTGTGCGCTCTCGATGCGGCTGGAGCCGGCGTCCATCACTTCGTAGACCACGTAGCCGGAACCACTCGAAAGAGATATCTGCGAAACAGCGTTGAGGGACAGGGGGCTGGAGCCGGACGGGAGCGGGGTGGGAGAGCCTCCGGCGCCGGTGCTGTCGGCCCCAACCACCAGCGAAAGCAGCAAGGTACCGCTTGCGGGAACATACTGGCCCACGGCCTGCGCCTGGCCCAGATCTCCGCCCGCGGTGGGTACGGCCGCATCCGAACCGGCGACCCAGGTGGGAACGAACAGTTGCGCGGCGGAGGGGACGCCGGAGTAGCGGATGAGAAAACGGGTGCCATTATCATCGCCGGCGCCGCGCGGCTGAAACGCGCTGGCGAAGCTCTCGGTGAAACGGGTGGAAGCGAAGGCGGTTCCGGCGGCGAACAGGTGGGCCAGATCGAGCGTTGCCGGCAACGGAGAGCCGGCGCAGGCGATGCC
>JBEKZL010000310.1:0-7986 GCA_049509915.1 Bryobacteraceae bacterium
TGGCTCGCCTGGAAACGCCGCTGGCACGAGCCACCAGCGATATGCCGCCGCGTCCGTGGGCTGCGCTTTCCGCGGCCGCCCATAACCTGCGCGAGCGTTCGTCCAGCCAAGCCTCCAGCCGGAAGAAGCGCTCTTTGATCTCACCTTCGCTGGCCACAAGAACATTCTAGGCCAGAAATGGTTTTATTGCTACACATAATTTTAAACAAACGCTCAGGCCAAGGTTGCGCCCATTGGTGCCCTCCGGCCCCAGTCGAATGGCGGCTAGTCTTTCTTCGGTGCGGCATCGGCCACGCTTTTTTCCACCTCGCGTACGAACGCCTGCAGCGGGCCGCGCTCCGCGGCCTGCCATTTCACCACCACAAAATAAGGGCCACGGCTGAAAAACACGGTATCGGCGGAGGGTTTCCAGCGCTGGGAAAGCTCCACGCCCACCACGCCGGATCCGAGGACGTACAAACGGGCGTCCAGTTTCCCGGGACCTTCGTAGCTGGCCGTCAATAGGGTTTCGATCTCGTTGCGCGGCACCGGGTCGGGCGCCTCCGACGCACCCAACTGGCGGCGATCGGTGCGTCGCCATCCGCCGGCGGCGTTTTCGGGGAAAATATTCCGCGGCAAAGCCACCGCCTTGCGGCATGCCGCCATTGCGACCCAAACGGCCGCTCCTAACGAAATCCGTCGTCTCATGTTTCCTTTTGATTCTGCCATGCGGCGGCAAATTACGGATGCTACCATCCGAGTTATGCCAAAATTCAAGCCGGCGCGCGGCAAGAAGAAAGCTTCCCCAACACCGCCGGGCGGTTTGGCCTGCGTGGTCCTGGTGATCGCCGGCGTCGCCTTGGTGATGTTGTTCCTCTACTTCGTACTGACCCATGCGAACGGATAATCGACTTCCCGCTCAGATGCGGCCGGTGGAAATTCAAACCGGTCCGCTCGCGACCGCCGAAGGGTCGGCGCTGATCCACGTCGGGCACACCCAGGTGCTGTGCGCCGCCAGCGTCGAAGACGGCGTGCCGGCGTTCCTGCGCAATACCGGCAAAGGCTGGGTAACAGCCGAATATTCCATGCTGCCTCGCGCGACCGCCAAGCGCACACCCCGAGAGGTGACCAAGGGCCGCGCGTCCGGCCGCACCCACGAAATCCAGCGCCTGATCGGCCGGTCTCTGCGCGCGGTGGTGGACATGTCCGCCCTGGGCGAGCGGACGGTCATCGTGGATTGCGACGTACTGCAGGCCGACGGCGGTACGCGCACCGCGTCCATCACCGGCGGCTTCGTGGCGCTGGCGGTCGCCCTCCGCCGGCTGGTCGATTTCGGCATCCTCAAAACCATGCCGGTACGCGATTGCCTGGCGGCCATCAGCGTGGGCCTGGTGCGCGGCGTCCCCATGCTGGACCTCTGTTACGAAGAGGATTCGCAGGCCGACGTGGACATGAACCTGGTCATGACCGGCGCGGGCCGCTTCGTGGAGATTCAGGCCACCGCCGAGCGCGGCTCGTTCGACGACGCGCAAATGGCCGAGTTTATCGCCCTCGGCCGGGGCGGCATCGCCGAGTTAGTGGAGTTACAGAAGAAAGCGGTGCGTATTTGATCCGGCTGTACTGCGCCAGTTCGAACCCCGGTAAGCTGGCCGAGTTCCGGCTTGCCGCCGAACGGATAGCGGACGTGCCGCCGGTCGAGATCGAACTGGTGCCCGGCTTCGCCGCCATTTCCACTTGCGTCGAAGACGGCGCTACGTTCGAGGAAAACGCCGTCATCAAGGCGCGCCACTATGGCCGGCATACGGACGGGCTGCTGTTCGCGGACGATTCCGGCCTGCTCGTAGATGCTCTCGATGGCGCTCCCGGAGTCCACTCGGCGCGCTACTCCGGCCCGGGCGCAACCAACCAGTCCAACAACCGGCTGCTGCTCGAAAAACTGCGTGGCGTGAAGGATCGCAAGGCTGCGTTCGTTTGTGCCATCGCGCTGGTAAAAGGCGGCGAGCTGACTGGCGTTTTCACCGGGCGCGTGCAGGGCGTAATCCTCGAAGCGGCGCGGGGAACGGGCGGCTTCGGTTACGACCCTCTGTTCTTTTACCCGCCTTTCGGCTGCACCTTCGGCGAAGCCAGCGAGACCGCCAAATTCGCAGTCAGTCATCGCGGCCAGGCGTTGCGGAAAATGCTGCGGCATTTGACAGGGTTCGTTCACGCTTCGGACGCCGACTGAGGAGACGCGCGACTACGCCGGCCTGTGTGCGGATTGCCGCTTCATGCGGGTGATTCGGACCGGCGGCATTCGCCGCTCAATCCGGTAAGTTCTTGCTGCTTTACTGCGGCGTGGGGCAGTCATGGTGCAGAGTCTTGCCGGCCGGCGGTACAGTCCCAGTCTCGAGATCATCGGAGCTGATCGACATCACGTATTTGCACGCGATGTAATGGCATTCGCTCGAGAGCTTGCTCCAGGCGTAAGTCGGCGCCGCCGCTGCCGGATTTGGGCCGCTGCCTATGCTGTAAACGTCTGCATTAGTGCCGTAGGCGACGGTATACTGCATGGCGGCGAGATCGACAGTTACAACTGCAGTGCCGGCGACAATGTCCCAACCTGGAACCGGAGCGGCGCCGGCGCCCAGTTCGGTCCAGTAAGTTCGCGTGCCCGCGCTGTGCAGGCGCGCGAGACACTCCGCGGTGGGATGGCCGTAAGTATTTCCGTCTCCGGCACTCACAATGGCAATGGTGGGGCTAGTGAGGTTGAGCCATGCGAGATTGCTGCTGGAGCTGCTGCAATGGTGGTGCACCTTATAGACGTCGAGTTTCCCCATGGCGCCGGCAACGCCGCTTTCGACGTCGATGTAGCCATCCGAATTTTCGCCGGTCAGATCGCCTCCGATCTCGGCGCGAAAACCGCCATAACCGATGCGGGCGGAGAGACTGACGGAGTCCTCGTCGGTGGTAGCCGCGCCGTTGGCGTTCACGGCAAAGACCTGGATGGTGACCGGAGTCGGCGACGACGCATCGAGCACGAACGTGTCGCCCACCAGAGGCGTGGCGCGTTTTCCCAACGTGGCGGCGGCGTACGCGGTGTAGTAGGTGCTGTCGTACGACTGACCTCGATCTTCCACTCGTGCCAGGCGAGCCCAGGAAAGTATGTTGGGGACACAGCCAATATGGTCTTCATGATAGTGGCTGACGAACAAGTAATCGAGCTGCCGGATTCCAAGGAGGTTATAGTAGGCGAGCGGTTTGTCGCAATTCTGGCTGACCATGTCACGGCCGATGTCGAAGGCGGCCACCTGCCCGCCGGGCGAAATGAGGATTGCCGCGTCGCCTTGACCGGCGTCGATGAAGTGCAACTGTAGCTTGCCGTTTGCCTGGGCGCAAAGGTCGGCGGCCAGCAACAGGGAAAGAAAAACCGTCCTCATAACCGTCTTTTCGGCTGTTTGTGCGGTCGCAAGAGGGTAACAGACGAGTAAATCGTGTGGGGGTGTGCCCTCGGCCTGCGGCGGCCTCCCAGGCCGCCCCGCGGCACCGCACCATCCAAACGTGATTCTGAAAGGGGCACGTGACTATCCGCCTGCTGGTTCGGTTGGCCGCGGGTCGCCGGCCCGCCCCACACAACGCAGCGCGCCGCCCGCGCGCCAAAAATGGGTCAGCTCATTTTCCCGGAGGGCGCGACGTGGCTTCAGCCATCAGCGGCGCCGCGTCCTGAATGGCGACGGTGATCGCCTCGCCCGGCCGCCGGCGCACACTGGTGGCAATCAGAAAATCGGGATCCACGCGGAACTGGCGGAAGTCCCACGCCGCCGGATCGTCGTCGAAGCCTGGCTCGAAGGCAATCGTCACCCGGTCGACGCCAATCGTAAAAGCAAAATTTGAAAGCCCCAGGCTCAAGCCGATACCGCGGGCTTTGATGTAGGACTCTTTCAATGTCCAGAATTCGAAGAAGCGCTGCTGGCGGCCGGCTTCGGCAATCTCGCTCAATGCGGCCACTTCGCGCGGTGCGAAAAACCGTCCGGCAATCTGGGCCATATCCGCCATCGGCCGCCGGCTGGTCTCCGTGTCCACACCCAGCTCTTCCCGGTCTCCGACGAGGCACGCCACCAGCCCGTCGGTATGCGACAGGTTGAAATGAAGACCCGCGGCCTCGGCCGGTTCGGCTACTCGCGGACGGCCCCAGCGGTTCGCCGTGAAATGCCAAACCTCCGGCCGCGCCGGCCAATAGCGCGACAGCAGGGTCCGCAGCAAAAAGCGCGAGGCCAAAAAGAGATGCGCCGGCGGTGCTACGCGGAAGCGCGCATAACGTTCCCCTTCGGCAGCATCCAGGAACCGCCCCTCCAGTTCCCCCAGCGGCCGGCCGAATCGCTCCGGCACCCGCCAGTACCAAAGATGGCACGCTCCGCCCTCGAGTTCGCCCAAGCCCGTCGGCATTTGCCGCTCAGCATAGCACCTCACCGGTCTTCGACCTTACGCTGGCGACCGCCGACTGCCAATTGCTGGCCTGCTCGTGGCTGAAGACGCTTCCCAACCACTGAAGCACCCGCCCGCCGTCCTTGTCCTCCGCCCCGTCCTTTGTCTAGAATGCAGGTGGATGGGAAGACGGTTCGGCTCCCGCACACTTCTCGCGACCGGCATCATGCTGGCAGCGCTGCTGGCGGCGCTTGCCATCGTGCAATACCGGTGGTCGACGCGGGTGGCGGCCGCGGATGCCGAGCGCGAGAGGGAACATCTCGATTCGGCGGCTTCGCTGTTGGCGAGCGAGTTCAACGACATCGTTCGACAAACCGCGAGCGATCTCGAGAACAACGCGCGGACCGCGCTGGAATCGGGCCAACGGCTGACCGTGGTCCCGAAGCCGATCGGGGAGCTGTACTATCTGAGCGTCCCACAGGATGGCGCGCCGCAAGCGCGGCGGCTGGCGGCCGATGGCCTTTTCGAGCCCGCCGAAGTGCCCGCCTGGATCGAGCCGGCGCGTTGCGCCGGGTTCGCGACCGAGCAGCCGCCGGCCCTGATCGTTCCCCTTTACGAGGTCGCCAGCGCGGAAAGCCACGGCACGGCTGGAATGCATATCATGAAAACGCTTCGATGGCGGCAGGACCGCTGCTTCGTGGCACGAATGGATGAAGTCTACCTGCGCAGGACGCTTTTCCCGCAGACGATCCGCCGGAGTTTCGGCCCGACAGCGGCGAACGAATACGATTTCGCCGTGGTTCCGCTCCACCGGCCGCACGACGCGTTGTATGGCTCGCCGGGGCGCGCCGATCTGCGCAAGCCGTTCTTTTCGATGCCCAGCCTGCTGGAGATTTCGAAGGTTCCAGCCGCTGCCGGTCCGCGACGGCAAATGTTACTCGTGCAACACGTGGAAGCAACGGCCACGGCAGGGGGCACGGCACGGGCGGACCTGTTCGGTCCAGGCATTTGGGAGTTGGACATCGCACACAAGGGCGTCCCATTGGCCACGGCGTTCGAGGAAAGGCGGCGCCGCGATTTGCTGTTCAGCATGGCGGTGGAGGCCTTGCTGCTGGCGGCCATCGCGTTCCTGGTGATTGCGGCGCGGCGCACCGAGCGGCTGGCGGACCAGAAAATGCGATTCGTGGCCGGTGTCTCGCACGAGTTGCGGACGCCGGTCTCGGCCATCGCCTTGCTTTCGCGCAACCAGGCGGATGGGCTGGTGGCCGGGATGGAGCGGGTCAGACAGTACGGCGAATTAATCCATCAGCAGAGCCGGCGGTTGAATGAAATGGTGGAGCAGACGCTGCAATATGCCGGAATCCATTCCGGCTTGCCGCGGCCGGCGACCGACGAGGTCGATCTGCGGCGCCTGATTCAGGAAGCGGTAGACAGGCGGCGCGAAGAGCTGGCGCGCGGCGGTTTCCAAATCGAGGTTGCCGTGGCCGCGGATCTGCCGTCGGTTTCTGGCGATGCCAGGTTGCTGCGCACGGCGTTCGACAACCTGCTGAGCAACGCGCAAAAGCACGCGGACCACGGGCGCTGGATTCGCGTGACCGCCGGTTATTCCGCACAGCACAAGGAGGTCCGGATCGGCGTGGAAGACCGCGGCGCGGGAATCGACGCGGCCGATCGGGCGGAAATTTTCGAGCCGTTCTGCCGCGGGCGCGCCGCCATCGAGGCTCAGGTTCCTGGCTCGGGCTTGGGATTAAGCCTGGTACGCAGCGCGGCCGAGGCCCATCGCGGCAACGTGACGCTCGAGAGCGAACCGGGCCGGGGCAGTAAGTTCACCCTCCACCTGCCGGTATGAAACGCCGCATTCTGCTGGTGGAAGACGAGACCGCGTTCGCGGTGGGCACCATCGACCGGTTGGAATCGGAGGGTTATCAAGTCGAATGGGCCCAGACCGGACCGGCGGGATACGAAAAGGCGCGGGCGCACGCCTTCGATCTGATCGTGCTCGACATCATGCTGCCGGGCCGAAACGGGTTCGATATCTGCCGCGACCTGCGGCGCGACGGCGTGAACGCGCCGGTGATGATGCTGACCGCCAGGGGCGAAGTGGTGGACCGCGTGGTGGGGTTGAAGCTTGGCGCCGACGATTACGTGCAGAAGAACTGCGAACCGATGGAGCTGATGGCGCGGGTGGAAGCTCTGCTGCGCCGGGCCGGCGGCGGCGCGGCCATGAGCCCCGAACGCGCCGAGTTCGGCGGCGTGCGCATAGACTTGCGCAGGCACGAAGCGACGCGCGAGGGAAAACCGTTGACGCTCTCGCCGGTGGAATTCCGTCTGCTGGAGTATTTGATCGAGCGTCGTGGCGTGGTGGTCGCACGCGAGGAATTGCTCGAGAAGGTCTGGGGCCTCCACGGCGATACCTTGAGCCGAACGGTGGACGTGCATATTGCCGGGCTGCGGAAGAAAATCGAAGCCGATTCCCGCTATCCGCGATACCTGTTGACGGTGAAGGGCACTGGTTACAAATTGGCAATCTAAATAGCGCGCTTACATTTCTTACACACATTTTGCCCGCGAAACACGCCTTCCGCCGCATGCTGGGAGCATGAAATCATCGAGCCTGGTTCTTCTTCCGTGTTTGATGGCTTTCGGCCAGCAGCCGCCCGAAAAGATCGCCTTCGAAGTGGCGTCGATCAAAACCGCGCAGCCTTCGCCGATGGGCCAGATGCGGGTCGACATGAGCGTCGACGACGGCATGTTGCGGTACAGCAACGTCACGTTGAAGGACTGCATTCGCAATGCCTACCGCGTCAAGGAGTTTCAGGTGGAGGGGCCGGATTGGATCGAGAGCGCGCGTTTCGATATCGCGGCCAAGCTGCCCGCGGGATCGTCCAAGGCGAAGGTGCCGGAAATGCTCCGGGCGCTGCTCGAGGACCGGTTCAAGTTGATCCTGCATCGCGAAACCAAGGATCATGCGGTCTATGCGCTGATGGCGGTGAAGGGCGGCGCGATGCTGAAACCGGCGGAAACTGCGGTCGACGGTCGCGGAGGGAGGGGCGGCCAGATGCAGTCCATCCAGATGGACCCGGCCGGTGTCCACCTGAAGGCTTCCGCAACCACGCTCGCCGGGCTGGCGGAGATTATCTCGCGGTTTTCCGAGCGGCCCGTGATCGATATGACCAATATCCAGGGCCAGTACGATTTCGATCTGCTGTTCTCACCGGAATCCAGCGTCGGCACGATGCCGCCTCCGGGCGGCGAACGCCCGCCCAGCGCGCCCAGCGAAGGCGCCCCCTCCGTCTACGATTCGGTCGAGCGCTATGGCCTAAAGCTGGAACCGCGCAAGGCGCCCATGGAGATCCTGATTGTGGACCACATTGAGAGGACGCCGACGGAGAACTGACTGTGGGGCAGACCATCGTTGCTGGTGGTCTGCACCCATCATGGCTAGCGCCTGCGTTCCACCATCCGTTTGAGTTCTTCCCGCAGTGGCCCCACCGCTTTGGCGAAGATCATTTTGTACGCGCGGCAGAAGTAATCCAGGTCGGCAAACTGGCCGCGCTGGTCGTGGCGATGCTTGGGGCACCCGCCGTGGCAGATCGACTGGTATTC
>JBEKZL010000311.1:0-7907 GCA_049509915.1 Bryobacteraceae bacterium
TGGACTGTGCGCGGCGCCAACGCCATCATAGCCCTGCGATGCTGCTATCTCAATGGTCGATTTGAGGACTACTGGGAGTCGCGCTGCGTCGCGTAAGCTCCACTTCTATGTCGCGCACCCGAAACCGCTCCCTTACGGTCACGGCCCGGTAAGGGGCTGCAAATGCGCGGGACCCATAACCGAGCCGCGACCGCCGGGGAGCGGTTGCCGCGCCTAAATTGCGAAATCCCGAGATAGGTTATCGTTTACATTGCCTTCGCTCGGGCGGCCAGCCATCCCTCGAGGTCGCTGGGGGCACTGTACCAGCGCGCGTTCGAAGCCAGATAGACAAGGTCGAAACGGCCATTCATATTCGTCATCCACGCTGAGCGAGCCGCCCGATCCTCTTCCGGCTTGGGTGCCTGCATCATCATCCTTGGCGGGGCAGCCTGCTTCTCGAAGGCGTTGCCCGCGAACAGCACCCGATCGCGAGCGTTGAGCAAGCTCAGGTTCGCCACGCCGTCGGACTGGAACGAGGCAGCTTCCAGAGTGAGCGGCTGACCGGCACGATTGAGGCCGAGATCGAGAGTTGCGCCGTCACTCAGCATGGTGGCCGGAACGCCGTTGAGGACGTTCGAAGCCGCTACGTAGATATGGCGCGGGCGAAGTTGTGCCAGGCCGCCGGACTGGCGCGGGTCCCGATCGAGAATGGCAACATCGAGCGGCAGGTCGCCGATGAGAGACTGGAGGAGTGCGGCCAGTCCCGGGCCGCCGCCCCCGGTTCCGATCAATAGCGCGGACGTCGAGCCGCGGAGAAGGAAAAGACTCTGGCCGGCGCTTTCCCGGATGAGATAAAAATCGGACTGGATTTTGGAAACGGCGTCGATCCGGGTGTCGAACGAGGCCACACCTGTGTCGCGTTTGAAATTGCCGGGGATGCGAACGGCGTGATAGGGCTCGCCGGCTTCCCCAAGCCGGTACAGAGTGGACAGCGAATAGACCATTTGGGCCGAGTCGTTTTTTGCCCAATACGCGTCCGGGCCGGCGAAAAAAGGTTCTCCCGTAATGGCGCCGGCCAGTAACCCGTCGGCGAGGGCGGCCATGTCCGTAATGTACTGGCGGTCGAGCGGCCGGCCGTTCAGCGGCGCGCGGCCCCGGGCCCATGCCATGATCTGGTAGAAGTGTGCAGGCAGAACCGCGAGGTCGGGATAGGGCCGGGTAACCTCCTCGACATGGTGAACGCTCTGGTCATATCGCGACAGTGGTCCTCCTTGGACGTAGGGCCACGCGGAACCAATCGCATCTCCGGTAATGAAGATACGATTCTCCGCGTCGAGATAGGCGGTCGAACCAGCCGAGTGAGGCGGAATTGCGACCGCGCTGATCAGCCGATTGCCCAGGTCGATCTGGCTCACTGCCATCCCATTTCCGTGGTTCGTGGGGCCACCGCCTTCCCGAATGGGAACGTAGTTCCCGGGGGCCTGCGCCGGCCAATCCAGATCGGGGTAGTAAATGGTCCGATCCGACATGCGCGCGTTTTCGCCGATATGGTCCGGATGATTGTGAGTAATAGCCACCACGAAGTCGAGCGGGTGGGTCCGCGGCTGGCCGTCGTTCTCGTGACCCAGCAAATAGCGCACCACGGTCTTCAGGTCGTTCACACCCTCGGTAGCTTTGGCGGGATTGGCGGTATCGATAAGCAGAGCGCGGCTGGAACCCTCGAGCAGGTACATGGTCGAACCCTGGGAGGTGTCCGGATCCGGTATGGAAACGTAAGGCCCAGGGGTCCACGGCAAATAGTGCTCGATGCGCCATGTACGCTGCCCCTTACCGTCGGTCAACATCAGGAATGCGGTGTACTGCCCCCACGGATTCTCCTTCGCAAAGCCGCTACCCTTTGCCCAACCGTACGAGTTCCTGGCTTCCGGAACGAAGCCCTTTGCCACCTGGTAGTATTCGATGCGCGACTGTTGGCCGGCGGCAACCAATGACACCGAACACAGTACCAGTGCCGCGGCTATCTGGCTTCCGAGTCGCGGAGATGAATGACGGAAATATTGCATTGGCTTCCGACTCCTTTGGTCGCTCAATGGAGCAATGAACACGAATCGCGGGCTCATTGTATCACCGCTCTATAGCCCGAACAGAGCAGCTATTTCCCGGCGGACAGGCCGACGCGGCGACGAGGGCGGCCTGCTCCATAACTGCAACCCGAACGGGGCAATTGCTATAGTCAGAGAAAGCTTGCGCAAGACGACTTTGTTTTTTCTGCTGGCGGCGGCGCTGGCGGCTTCGCGGCTCTGTCACATTGGCATCTTGTGGGAGGGCGACGCGTATCCTCTGGCGGCGGCCGGGCAATGGTTGGACGGGCACACGCTATACCGCGAGCTATGGTTCGACAAACCGCCCCTGCTGGCGGTCGCGTACCTGCTGTTTGGCGCGCGGGCGGGCTGGCCGCTGCGCCTCTTCGATGCGGCTTATGGGTTACTCTGTTGCTGGCTGGCGTACCGGTTGGCGTGCGAGCTATGGAGCGAGCGCGAGGGTCTTGCGGCCGCGGCGCTGCTCGGGTTCTTCCTGGTCTTCGATCTTCCCTCGTCGGCGATTCCCGTGGCCAGCGACCAGTTGATGCTGGCGCCGCACCTGGCCGCGGTCTGGATGGCGGTTCGCAAGAAGGGTTTTGCGAGCGGCGTGGCGGCCGGCGTGGCCTTCTGGATCAACCCCAAGGGAGCGCTGGCGGCAGCCGTCTGCCTGCTGTGGAACCCCGCGGGCGCGGCGTGGCTCGCGGCCGGTTTCGGCGCGGTTGGGGCGGCGATGGTGCTGGGGTTAGCGGGCATAGGCGCACTTGCGGGCTGGTGGGATCAGGTTTGGCGCTGGGGACGGTTGTACGCCGCAGCCCCGCTGCCGGGCAACCCGCTGGTCAACGGGCTGGTGCGCACGCTCGATTGGGCCGGGTTTCATGCCGCGGCGGTGCTGGCGGCGGCCGGAGTGAGCTGGCATCGCGGCATCGGAGAATTGTCGGGACGGGTTTCGACACGGCAGGCACGAATGCCTGCGCTACGGATGCTGGGTTGGCTCCTGATCGCCATGGCAGGAGTGTGTGCGGGGCTCCGCTTTTTTCCGCGTTACTACTTTTTGGTGCTGGCGCCGGTGGTTGTCATGGCCGCGCGCGGCTGGGTGCTGTGCGGGCCCAAACTGCGAATCTTGGTTCTGGTCCTGTTGGCCATCCCCATGGTCCGCTTCGGCCCCAGCTATGCCAGAGCTATCGGCGATTCCACCTGGCGCGATTCGGCCATGGACCGCGACAGCCGCGCCGCCGCCCAACTGATTCGCCAGCGAGCCCACCCCGGCGACACCCTGTTCGTATGGGGATACCGGCCCGAGCTATACCCTTACACCGGCCTCGCCGCAGCCACCATGTACCTGGATTCGCAACCGCTGAGCGGCGTGCCGGCCGATCGCCATTTGACCAGCTCGACGCCGGTTGAAACCTCCCAAGCCGCCAAACGCCGGGCCGCGCTCGCGCTTTCCACGCCGACCTTCGTGGTGGACGGCCTGGGCCCGTATAATCCGCGGCTCGCCATCGGCGGCTACGCCGATCTTTCCGGTTGGCTGGCGCATTATCGCGAGGTCGCGCGCACCGGCGGCGCGGTCATCTGGCGGCGCGTGCCGAAATGAGCGCGTGCCATCTAGATGCCAGTTCTTAAACGTTAAAGTAGGGCTCGGAACGATTGACATCGAGCGCGCCGGTTGATAGAGTAACGCATCTACTCAGGCTGTTAAGAGAGGTCACGATGGCGGAACACGCAAAGATGATTCCCATCTGGTTTTTCATCGGTTTGCTGCTGCTGGTCTACGGGGTTCTGATCCTGGGCGCCGGCCTCTGGGATGTATACTCACCGCCGGTGCACGCGGTAGTGCTGAATGAGCTGCACGCGGGCATCTGGTGGGGCGCGCTGTTGATCGGAATCGGCGCGGTTTACTGTGTCAAGTTCCGGCCAGGCATGGAGAAGAGAGGATAGCGGTCCGTGGCGGAAACCATCTATTTGATCGCGAGCGGCGACTTGCGTCTGTCGGCCAATCGCATGTGCTGGGCGGCACAGGAAAAAGCGGAAGCGGCGGTGATGGACGCGGTGCGCCGCGAGGGCGGCACGGTGCTGCGGGGCCACGCCTACGACGCCGGTCTGCGGCATGGGTTTATCGATAGCCAGAAGCACGGCAACCAGGTGTTTCGTTCGCTTCCCCCGGATGCGCCACTGATCGTGTGCGAGGCGGTGTGGCAGTATAGCCACCACGTACTGGCCGGGTTGATGGGGCACCGCGGTCGGGTCCTGACGGTCGCCAACTGGAGCGGGGAGTGGCCGGGGCTCGTGGGGATGTTGAATCTGAATGCCTGCCTCACCAAGGCGGGCGTGCCCTACGACTCGCTCTGGAGCCAGGATTTCGAGGACGAACCGTTTCGCAAGGGGCTGCGGCAGTGGCTGGGCGGCCAGAAAGTGGAGCACGACCTGAGCCATGTGCATGCGCTCGAGTCGTTCCGCCTGGCGGCCGGGGCTGGGGCCGCGGGGGCCGAACTTGCCGCTTCCCTGCTCCGTGAGCGCGCCATCATGGGCATCTTCGACGAGGGCTGCATGGGCATGTACAATGCCATCGTTCCCGACGAAAACCTCATGCCGCTGGGAGTTTTCAAGGAGCGCCTCAGCCAGGCGACCCTCTATGCCGCCATGCGCGAAATCCCCGAGGACGAAGCCCGAGGGGTGCGCTCCTGGCTGGACGCGAAAGGGATGAAGTTCCACGTGGGCGCCGATCCGGAGACGGAGCTGACCGACGCCCAGATTCTCGACCAGTGCCGCATGTACATCGCCGTGCTGCGCATTGCCGACGATTTCGGCTGCGACGTGGTCGGCATTCAGTACCAGCAGGGACTGAAGGACCTGGCGCCGGCTTCGGACCTGGCCGAGGGCCTGCTGAACAATGTCGATCGGCCGCCGGTGAAGGCCGCCGGCAATGGCCGCGTGCTGTACGAAGGGCAGGCGCTCCCCCATTTCAACGAAGTGGATGAATGCGCCGGCCTGGATGCGCTGGTGACCAACCGGGTGTGGACGCGGCTCGGATACGAGCCGGAAACCACCCTCCACGACGTCCGCTATGGCGAACCTTACGGCGGCGAGTTCGTGTGGGCGTTTCAGATTTCCGGTTCGGTGCCGCCGCAACACCTGGTGGGTGGCTACGCCGGCGCGGTGAGCGAGCGCCAGCCGCCCATGTATTTCCGGCTGGGTGGAGGCACCATCAAGGGCGTCTCCAAGCCCGGAGAGATCGTCTGGAGCCGGATCTACGTCGAAGGCGGCAAACTGCACGCGGACCTCGGCCGCGCCAAGTCGGTCGAGCTTCCCGCCGAAGAGACCGAGCGCCGCTGGAAAATGACCACCGAGCAGTGGCCCATCATGCACGCGGTTCTCTACGGCGTTTCGCGCGACCAACTGATGGCCAAGCACAAAGCCAACCATATTCAGGTGGCATACGCCCCGGATGCCGATGGAGCCAACTGCGCGCTGGCGGTGAAAGCCGCGGCGCTGCGCGAGATGGGAGTCGCCGTCAATATCTGTGGCGATTGCCACGGGCTGGCGGGAGCTTAAGAATTATAGCCACCGATTAGCACCAATGAACGCCGATAAAGAAATGAATGGACTTATCGGTGTTCATCGGTGTTCATCGGTGTTCATCGGTGGCTTAATCAGTGTTTTCATTACGTAAGCTGAAAAACTATGAATACTCGTGTGCTGGGCCGAACCGGATGGAAGGTTTCGGAGATCAGTTTTGGCGCCTGGGCCATCGGCGGGGCGTGGGGCGACGTTAGCGATTCGGAATCGCTGGCGGCTCTGGAGAAGGCCGTCGATTGCGGCGTGAATTTCATCGACACGGCGGACGTCTACGGCATGGGCCGCAGCGAGCGGCTGGTGGCGGAATTGAAACGCTCCCGCAAAGAGCAGATCGTGGTCGCCACCAAGGCCGGCCGGCGCCTGCCGGCGCAAACAGCCGACGGCTACAACCGGCAGAACCTGAGCGGCTTCGTGGAAGACAGCCTGCGCAACCTCTCGACCGATTGCCTGGACCTGCTGCAACTGCATTGCCCGCCCACCGACGTATATTACCGCCCCGAGGTTTTCGGCGAGCTCGACCGGCTGGTGGAAGCCGGCAAGATCCGCTACTACGGCGTCAGCGTTGAGCGGGTGGAAGAAGCGCTCAAGGCCATCGAGTATCCCAACCTGCAGACGGTGCAGATCATCTTCAACTGCTTCCGCCAGCGGCCGGCCGAGTTGTTCTTTGCCGAAGCCGCGCGCAAAAGGGTTGGGATTCTGGCGCGGGTGCCGCTCGGGAGCGGCCTGCTTACCGGCAAGATGACGCGGGAATCCAGTTTCGCCGCCGACGATCACCGCCATTTCAACCGGCACGGGGAAGCCTTCGACGTGGGCGAAACGTTTTCCGGCGTTGATTTCGAAACCGGCCTGGAAGCGGTGGAAGAGTTGCGCCGCCTGGTACCGCCCGGCGCCAGTTTGGCCCAGTTCGCACTGCGCTGGATTTTGATGTTCGACGCCGTCACCTGCGCGATCCCCGGCGCCAAACGCCCCGCCCAGGCGGAGCAGAACTGCCGCGCGGCCGATCTTGCGCCGCTCTGTAAGGAAACCATGGCCGCCGTCAAGGCCGTCTACGACGGCAAAATCCGCCGGCAGGTCCATCAGCGCTGGTAGGGAATCCGGCTCCCGCTAATTCAACTGCACCGTCAGCACCGTCAGGGAGTGTTTAGGAAAAGTGTAGGCGAAGCCGTTGCCCCCGGCGGCGGGCTGGAACGCCTTGGTGACGGGGCGCACTACTTTGTCGTTGCCGAAAGAGTGAGTGGCTTTCAAATCGGGGTGATCCAGCTCCCACACGTTCACCGAGCCGGTCACGGCGCCGGATACGCTGGTGATTTGGGCGGCGATGTCCTGCTTTTCGCTGCGGTTCAGCACGTTCAGGAAAACGCGGCGCGTCTTCGGATCGTAGGTTGAAGAGACATCCAGATAACTGAGCGCGCGGCCGGTGTCGGGACGATATTCCGGCGCGCGCACCAACACGTCGAGAGACTGGTAACCGCGCTCGCTGCCGTACTCGGCCAAGGGGAAGTAAATGGTCTGCAGGAACAGTCCGTTTTTATTGGTGAAGATGGGCCCAATCACGTTCACTAACTGGGCCAGGTTAGCCATCTTGACCACGTCGGCATGGCGGATGAAGGAGTTGAGGAACATGCCCATGGCCAGGGCGTCCTCGAAATTGTATTTCTCCTCGAGGCCGGTGCGTCCGATGGCGAATTCGCCGGTAACCATGGTGCGGTACCAAACATTCCACTCGTCGAAGGCGATATGAATAGGGCGGGCATTCGGATTGCCCACGCGGGCGGCTTCGATCTGGCCTTTGACCACGGCGATGCGGTCCTCGATATCGCGCGACGCCGCCAGGAATTTTTCGAAGTTATTGTCGCGGTTGCCAATGTAAGTGTGTAGCGAGATGTAATCGATCTCCGATTTAAGGCGATCGAGAACGGTGCGGTTCCAGCCCACCCAATCGGAATCGGGTCCGAAATTGGACGAGCCGGATGCGATCAACTGGATCGAGTCGTCGGCGCGCCGCATGGCTTTGGCGGCTTCGAGCGCAAAAGTAGCATAGTCGGCGGCGTTCTTGTGCCCAAGTTGCCACGGGCCGTCGACTTCATTCCCAAGGCCCCAGTACTTCACGCCCCACGGTTTGTCGCGGCCGTTCTTGCGGCGCAGTTGAGCCAGATAGGTGTCGCCCGGTTCGTTGCAGTACTCCACCCATTTACGCGCCTCGTCGACCGATCCCAAGCCGGCATTGATGCAGAGATAGGGCTCGGCGCCCACGCGCTGGCAGTATTTGAG
>JBEKZL010000312.1:0-7822 GCA_049509915.1 Bryobacteraceae bacterium
TGCTCGTCGGCCACGTACTGCGCCTGATCTTCGCTCAACCGCTCGGCCAGCTTGTCCTTCAGGCAGGCGTCCTTGGTCATGAACTCCGGGTTGCCGCCGAGCAGAATATCGGTACCGCGGCCTGCCATGTTGGTGGAAACGGTGACCGCCTCGCGGCGGCCGGCCTGGGCCACGATGGAAGCTTCGCGCTCGTGGTTCTTGGCGTTCAGCACTTCGTGCCGCACGCCCATCTTCTTTAATATGCCTGAGAGCCGCTCCGACTTTTCCACCGAGATGGTGCCCACCAGCACCGGCTGCCCGGTGGCGTGCACGGTCTTGATTTCCTTGGCGGCGTTGCGAAACTTCTCTTCCTCGGTGCGGTACACCATGTCCGAATTCTCCTTGCGGATCAGGGGACGGTTGGTGGGAATCACGGCGACATCGAGGTTGTAGATCTTCTGGAATTCGGCCGCTTCGGTTTCCGCCGTGCCGGTCATGCCGGCCAGCTTCTTGTACATGCGGAAATAATTCTGAAAGGTGATGGTGGCCAGCGTCTGGTTCTCGCGCTGGATCTTGACGCCTTCCTTGGCTTCCACGGCCTGGTGAAGACCGTCGGACCAGCGGCGGCCGGGCATCAGGCGCCCGGTGAACTCGTCAACTATGACTACTTCGGGGCCCTCGTCGCCGTCCCGCACCACGTAATCCCGGTCGAGCTGGTAGAGCACGTGGGCCCGCAGCGCCTGCTGCACGTGGTGGTTGTACTCGATATTGGCGGGGTCGTAAAGATTGCCCAGGTTGAGGAGCTTTTCCACCTTCAGCACCCCCTCTTCGGTAAGCGCGGCGGCTTTGTGCTTTTCCTCGATGGTGTAATCGCCGGTGGTGTACTTTTCGCCCGGCTCCTTGCCCTCGATCACTTCGCCGCGCACCAGCTTGGGGATGATGCGGTTGATCTTATAGTACTTGTCGGTGGATTCTTCGCTGGGGCCGGAGATGATCAGCGGCGTGCGGGCTTCGTCGATGAGGATGGAATCGACTTCGTCAACGATGGCGTAGTGGTGCTCGCGCTGGGTGCAGTCCTCGATGCGGAACTTCATGTTGTCCCGCAGGTAGTCGAAGCCGAACTCGTTGTTGGTGCCGTAGGTGATGTCGGAGCCGTAGGCTTCCTTGCGTTCGCGGTCGTCCAGATCGTGAACGATCACACCCACCCGCAGGCCGAGAGACTTGTAAAGGCGGCCCATCCATTCCGAGTCGCGCTTGGCCAGGTAATCGTTCACGGTGACGACGTGCACGCCTTTACCGGCCAGGGCGTTCAGATAGCAGGGGAGGGTCGCAACCAGGGTCTTACCTTCGCCGGTCTTCATTTCGGCGATTCTGCCCTTGTGCAGCACCATGCCGCCTATCAACTGCACGTCGAAATGGCGCATGTTGAGAACCCGCCGGCCGGCTTCGCGCACTACCGCGAAGGCGGGAATCAGCAGATCGTCGAGCGTGGCGCCCTGGGCGATTTTTTCCCTGAATTCGATGGTCTTGGCGGCAAGGTCGATATCCGACAACTCGCGCATGGCCGGCTCGAGATCGTTGATCGCGGCTATCTGCGGCAGCAACTGCTTGATCTCGCGTTCGTTCTTGGTTCCGAAAATCTTCGCCAGTATGGTATCGACAATCATGCTTGGGTCTCGATACGGCGGGAAGGCCGCAAATACTATCTTACCTTGTCCCTGAGACCTACATTCCCTCTGCGATTTTTCCACTGGCCCTGCCACCATATTGTGGCAGGCGCTTTCGCCTGCCAATACCACTATGTTCTACCGCTGAAGGCTTCCTCACCTGCACCCGGACATTCCCGAGACAGGCTTCCTGTTTGTCACCGGGCGGCTGGCCGATTCCCTCCCACCGACCCGAATGCCACACGGGCAGGCGAAAGCGCCTGCCCCACGCCTGGCGCCAAACTCCAGCCTGTGAAATCGAGGCCTATTGCCCCGCCGGTGCCACCCGGCAGCTCAAAATCCCCGGCTCCGCGTCTGGTCTTGCCCGGTGTATACTACTCAGGAAGCTGGAGGCCACGACGGAGATTCCGGATGGTTTCCATCCTCGGCGTGGAGGTATAAATGCGCCATGGTACGATAGCCGTCCTGACTGCAATTTGTGCGGTTCTGGCGTTCGCGCAGACCGCCCTAACGAACGATTCCGTCATCAAGATGGTCAAGGCCGGACTGGGCGATGAGCTCGTAGTCAATATGGTGAAGGCCCAGCCGGGAGCCTATTCGACGGGCCCCGACGACCTGATTGCATTAAAGTCCGCCGGGGTAAGCGACAAAATCATCGGCGCCATGGTGGGGCGAATGAGCTCCGGCGCTGCCGCCGGTCCGGCAGCCGCCGCGGCCGCCCCCGGTTCGGGACCCGTAAATGAAGTGGGCGTGTACTACCGGAAGGCGGAAGCTTGGACCGACCTCGATCCGGAGGTGGTGAACTTTAAGACCGGAGGCGTGCTCAAATCCATCGGCACGGTGGGAATCGTGAAGGGCGACGTCAACGGACACGTCAACGGCGACCATAGCAAAACCCAGCTCAAAACCCCCGTGGACCTCCTCGTCTATACTCCCGAGGGCGTCGCCATTACCGAGTACCAGTTGCTCCGGCTTCGCGATTCAAAAGACGCTCGGGAGTTTCGCACCGTTACCGGAGGCGTCATGCACGTTTCCGGCGGCGCCACGCGCGACTTGGTCCCATTCGAGAGCAAGAAAATCGCCCCTCGTACCTATGAGATCATGCTGCCGAACCTCGGCTCGGGCGAGTACGGTCTCCTGCCTCCGACGGCGGGAGACGCAACAGGCAGCTCAGGTCGGATCGGCAAGATCTACTCCTTCAGGCTGCTCGAATAGTTCCGCCTCCGGCAAGATCCAAGGAGGCGGGGCAGACCATCGTCTGGCCTGATCTACCCAACCTCGCGCGTCCGAACACGCTCACTCGTGCTCCGTCACGCCGGCATGGGGCGCCTGGCAGACCACAAACGACGATGGTCTGCCCCACTTGGCAGAGCTCTTAAGCCTATTGACCCGCGGGGCCCTTGGCTGGCGCCCTGCCGGACAGCAACGCCTCTAGCGCTGCCAGCCGCGCCTCCAGTTTGCGGTTCTCTTCCTGTTGCCGCTGGTTCTCTTCCTGCTGTTGGCGAATGGTTTCGTCCTGCTCCATAGCGTGCCGGTTCTGCTTCTGCAATTCGTTCAGCAGCATGGGCGTCAGCTTCTGATACTGCACCGTCTCGATCTGCCCATCCTTTCCACGCACCACCAGGTCGGGATAGACCTCCGCCACTTCCTCCGCAATCAGGCCGTAATCGAGCGGCTTCGCGCCATCGGCATAAGGTCGCTTGTAGCGAAACGTAACCGGGCGCAGATCGAGCAGCCCAGCGCTGGCTTCGCCCATGTCTTCGATATCTTCTTTGAAACGCTGGGAGGAACTAATGGTGCCAAGCTGGCCGTTGCCGTCGACCACGACGTTCACGGCGCCTGAGAGGCCGGTGGTGACGCCGCTCACTCCAGCGGCGAAGAAGGAGGTCTGCGTGCCTGCGGTGCCGATGCGGATGGTGGCGTTGTCGGTGGAGAGGCCTGGGCTGCCGATATCGACGTTGTTGCTGCCGGTGACGGCTGCCCCCGCCATATACCCGATGGCGATGTTGTTGCTCCCGGTGGTGTTGGCCCCCAAAGCGTAGAAACCGCTGGCCGTGTTTTGGGCGCCGGTCGTGTTGCTATACAGCGCCTGGACCCCGCTGGCCGTATTGGCGCTTCCGGTGGTGTTGAGATACATCGCAACCGCACCACTGGCCGTGTTGGCGTTCCCGCTCTTGCTGTACATCAGCGCGCTGAAACCGCTGGCAGTGTTCATGTTCCCGATGGTGTTGTCCGCCAGCGCGCCGGCACCGGTGGCCGTGTTATCGCCCCCGGTGCTGTTGCTGCCCAACGCGCCACCACCGCTGGCCGTGTTGAGGCTCCCAGTGGTATTGTTCGCCAGGGCGTCGGAGCCGCTAGCCGTGTTGCTGCTCCCCGTGGTGTTGCTCTGCAGCGCGCCACCACCGCTGGCCGTGTTGCCGAACCCCGTAGTGTTGCTCGCCAGCGCCCCCAAACCGACAGCGGTGTTGCTATTCGCGTCCGTCGGCGCGGCGTAGAAGCCGTTCATGTCGATGATGACATCCGTGGTCGCGGGGCCGGAACTATACACGCTTACTCCGCCGGACGGTGTTCCCGCCGGAACGATGGCCGCGTTGGCCACGACCAGGCCTTGGCTATCGTTTATGGTCGAGACGATAGATTGCGCCGCGCCGGACGGCCAGATCGTGACATAGTAGACCGCGCCTGCCGCGTGGGGGACCACCGTCAGATTCAGCGAGTAGGCTTGGGCAATGGAAGGGATCGTCCCGCAGGGGGCGGGCGCGGTGTCGGTGCTGGCCTCGGGTAGGGATTGCACCGGGAACGTCGCGGTTCCCGCGGCTGCTATGGAGGGTCCCGAAAAGGGCTCGATCCCGTTGAACCCGGCAGCGGAGCCTCTGGTATCCACCAGGCGGCAGGGCGTGACGGCGACGAACGTGAGCGCGTTGGTGGATACGGCGCTCGGGGAAAGCACGAACTGCGGCGCGGCCTTCTACGGCGAGTCCTGGGCGGCGCGTTCTCTCTCCGCCTGGCTGGGTTGCCAGTACAGCGGCGCGGCCCAGTTCCTTAGCGGGATGGCTGAAGTCTGAGCCGACAAACCGGACGCTAGCACGAATGCAATGAGAAGCAGAAAGGCGGCCCGGAGATGATGGGAGTGAAACAACACGTGCATGCTCCTTGATTGGGATCGGCCGGCATTACTGGCCGGCCTATGCCTGGCGGCACTGGTGAGCCTGAGGGCCCCGGCCGCACAGCATAGCATGTAGCCCCTGGCACCGCGGCACACCGGGGCAGACCATCGTCTTATGTGGTCTGCCCTGAATCCGCGCTTGACCACGTTCACCGACCCCCGTCGCGCTCGCATGGGGCATCCATTGGGCTGGCGATACGTGGCAGACCACAAGAAACGATGCTCTGCCCCACCTGGCAGCTCGAAATTCGAAGGACTGGTCGATCGGTTGCATTACAATGGAGGCAAAGGATCGTGATCGAGGTGGAGGGAAGCCCAATGCCGGATTCGAAAATCGTGAAGGCGGAAGCCGAGTGGAAGGCCGAGTTGCAGCCGGGGGTGTTCGAAGTGACGCGCAAGGCGGCCACCGAGCGGGCCTTCACCGGAAAGTATTGGGACAATCACGAGGCCGGAGTTTACCGCTGCGTTTGCTGCGGGACATTGCTATTCCGGTCCGGCGAGAAGTTCGATTCCGGCACCGGCTGGCCGAGCTTCTGCGCGCCGGCGGCGCCGGATAACGTAGAGACGGAGACGGACGCTTCGCTGGGGATGCGGCGCACCGAAGTGCTGTGCTCGAAATGCGACGCGCATCTGGGTCACGTGTTCCCGGACGGTCCGGCGCCCAGCGGACTGCGGTACTGTATCAACTCGGCGGCATTGCGCTTCGAAAAAGCGGACGAAACCAGCTAGGCGTAGTCACTACCGAGCCGCGACCGCCAGCGACGGTTGGCTGGAACGGATTTCCCGAGATCGGTCAAAACACCCGCTGCCGGGCGCCTTGCGCTTGCTACCATTAGCTCATGGGGCACCGGGCGCGCGCGACGTCGCGCAGGGCGTTTCTGGTTACCGTTGGCGCGAGTCTACTGGCCGGGGCGGAGGGCACGAAGGGCCGCAACTTTCCGCCCGAGTGGCGCCGCTACGCCGATCCCACTACCGAAGCGGACGTTTACCGGCTCACCGATCCAGCCCATCGGGCGTGGTTCCCGGCCTATTACAATCGCGCCATTGCGCGCTCCAGCGGCTGGCTGGTATTTGCCGGCGACCGGGAAGGCTCCCCGCAGGCTTACCGCATGGATCTGAAGAGCGGCGAGACGCGGTTGCTCACCGAAGCAGAGGCTTTGGATGCGGCCACGCTCACGCTGACTCCCGACAACCGCGAGCTCTGCTTCTTCGCCGGGCGTTCGCTGCGACTGCTCACGCTCGCAACGCTACGCGACCGCGAGATATACCGCATCGCCGAAGGCTGGGAGCGGGGCGCGGGGCTGAGCGTGGGAGCGGACGGCACCCATGCCACGTTTATCGAGAACCGGCAAGGGGGCTCGCGCGTGTGCATGGCCCCACTGGCGGCGGGCGCGGTTCGTACCGTAATCGAAACGCCAGTCGAAATGAGCCATCCGCTGCACCGGCCGGGCCGCGCCCAGTTGCTCTACCGCCGCGGCGACGGCCTCTGGATGACAAATCTGGACGGGCGGGAAAACCGCCGGCTGAAACTGGCGCCGGGGGGCGCGGTCTGCGCCAATTGGTCTCACGACGGCCGCATCATTCTCTATCTCAACCTGCCTGAGGATCCGCATCAGTTACATGCCATTCGCGAGTATGCGCCCGATACGGCGAGCGACAAGCTGGTGTCCAAGACCAGCCAGTTCGCCAGTTTCGGCGCCAACCGCGATACTTCGGTGTTCGTCGGCGCCAGCGCCAATAAAGCTTCGCCCACGGTGTTGCTGCTGTTGCGGATTACGCAGCGGGAAATGACGTTGTGCGAGCACAGAGCGACCGACCCGGCCGCCGTCGCGCCCATTTTTTCTCCCGACAGCCAGCACATCTATTTTCAGAGCGACCGCGACGGCAAGCCAGCCCTCTACTCCGTACACGTGGACCGGCTGGTGGAAAAGACCGACGTGGAAGCGCCATAGGCAAGCCGATGGGCCTTGTCCAAAGTGTGGCGACGCACTTTCGCGTGCCGCGTCGAGACTCGCCTCCGCGCTCGCTCTAGCTCGACAGAGAGCCCCCTGTCCGGCCGCGATTCCGCGCACGCAAGCACATTCCGCAGTCGATAGCTACATCTCTGTCCGCCGTCTGCCAGCTCTGGACCTCGATGGTAGAATCGTCGGGATATGGCTAACGCCGCAAAAATTATGATCATCCGGCACGCCGAAAAGCCTGAAGGCACAGTTCAGGGCGTTGACATCAGCGGAAATGACGGACCAGAAAACCTGACCGTGCAGGGATGGCAGCGCGCCGGCGCCCTCGCCCGGTTCTTCGCCCCGCTGAGCAGCCAGTTTCAGCGACCGGGGATCGCCCGGCCGCAGTTCTTGCTGGCGTCCAGTCCGGTCAGCAAGGCGCAAAAAAAAGACGACGATAATGGATCGAAAAGCCAACGGCCGGAGGAGACGATCACGCCGCTGAGCCAACTCATCGATGTCACGATCGACTTGACCTTCGTGAAAGGCCAGGAAACACAGGTGGCGGCTGCGGCCGTTGCCTCCGGAGGCGTGGCTCTGATCGCCTGGCAGCATGAAGATATCCCGGCAATTGCAGCGGCAATTCCCGGGGCAAGCGGGTTCCCATCGCCGTGGCCCGGCAGCCGTTTCGACATCGTCTGGGTTTTCGATCTAGAGTCGGATGGCACGTATTCGTTCAGCCAGGTGCCCCAAATGCTGCTCGCCGGCGATCTTCCGTCGGTAATCACTTAACCTGCCGCAATCCGATTTGCCCGGCTCGGAGTTTGACGGTCATATCGCGAGCAGATCATCGTGAGGTTTACGGTTGAGAACAGCCCGCCCCTCCGCGTGATCCCTGGCGGTCGCGGCAAATGTCGGTAGCCGCCGGAGGAGATCACGTCGAGGACCTCCTGCTGTTGCGGTGTGAATTCGGGATCGGTCATGACAAGCTCATCCGGCCAACACGGTAGCAGGCGAGCGGGCGCGGGCGAGGTGGAAGGGGATAGGCGGGATGGGCGGAGGCAATGGAA
>JBEKZL010000313.1:0-7817 GCA_049509915.1 Bryobacteraceae bacterium
TTCCAACAGATCGACCAAGAATTGCTCCAGGCGCTTTCGGCATCGACCCATCTGGGCGTCGGTCATGCCCAAACATAACGCCATTTTTATGTTTTGTCAATACTTAACGAAGTAATACTAGACATCGAATGCTCCCGGCGGCGCAGATCCGGCCGTTAATCGCGCCAATCAAATCGACTTGTACAGGCGCTCTTCGTAAAAGTCATACCGTCCTCCCACCGGGTATGTGGTCGCGGCACGGAAGCGCCGCGTATAAGCGGCTGCTTCATGGGCGTCAAAGGCTTTCCTATTCGGCCATACTGCCACGATCGCGTAGTGGTGGTCGCCCCAGTGATAAGCATCGTAGCGAATCACACCCTCCTCCTTCTGGGTGGCTCCGGCGAGCGCCTGGACCAGGGTTTGGACGGAACTGGCGATTGAAGACTTGAAATCCATATGCTCCACCATGTAGAGCGCGCCGGGGGCAGGCTTGGCCCCCGCCGGAGCGGTAGCAAAATTGTACTGCATCATCGAATAGGGGGGACTGTTGCGGATCGGCGTGAGCGCCTCCTGGAATTTCGAAGACGATTCCGCCTTTGCATGGGCATCGAAGGCAGCCTGGTCCTTCCAGCCTTCGAAGATGACGAAGCGATTCGGGCGGATCGTCTCCTGCAAGGCGGTAAACTCCAGATTCCCCGATTCGTGTCGACTCAATTCGCGATATTTCTTGAGAAGGGCGATGCCTTGGCCGACTGAGTTTGCCGCCACGTCGAGATATGTCACCTCATAAACCGGCCCGACGCCGGTTTGGGCCGGTGCGCCGGACGCGACAGCCATATCGATCAAGAGCGATCCCGCCAAAACAGGCGCCCATCTGCCCAACAGAGTGAATGACCTTGCCAATAGCCGCATGAAATTTGTCCTCCCGATAGCTTATTGTCGACAATCAGTTGATTGGAGTATAGAGGCGATCGTCATAGGGCGAACCGAGCACCTTGCCCACCGTGTCGCGGAATTGCCGGGCATAGGCCGACATTTCATAGTCATCGAACGCCTTGCGGTTCTGCCAGGCGGCAAATATGGTCATATAGTTCGTGGGTATGTGGGCTCCGCTAAGGACGTCAAAACGCAGATTGCCTTCGCCCTGCCTGGCGGCCTCGGCTAGCTGTTTGCCGGGCGCGAAGATTGTCTGGATGTACTTCGGAAGCACGTCGAGGTGCAATATCATATAAATAGGATGGGCTGCAGACGCTTCCCGAGCGGGTCCAACGGAGATGACAAAATAGTCGCGCCGATCGCAGCGGCCACTGGAAATAGACTGCAACTTGTCGCAGAATTCAGCCGTATGGGCGGCCTTCTCGTTCGCATCGTAGGCAGACTGGTCTGTCCACGCTTCATAAATCGCGAATAGATTGGGCCAGCCTACTTCCTGGAGAAGAGTGACGCCTTGGTTTCCAGGTTGTTTGAGCGCCGCGTCCCGGTACTGTTTGAGCAGGGCAATGCCTTGGCTGGTTGCGCTCGGCACGACATCGACGCTCGTCACGCCATAGATGGCACCACCGCTGGTCTGAGCCTGTGCGCCGGAAATCGCCGCGACCCAGACCAGGAGCATCAACGGCAATGCGCAAAAGAACGGAGGCTCGAACAAGGGCGCCGCATTCTTCTTACGAAAAGGACGCCGTCGAATGCAATCCATAATCGCTTCTCCAGTCTGGCAATCTCCTAAAAAAACCAGGGCACAGTCCGGCTCAGTTTGCCGCAAACGGGAGTTGGCAGGCCCCAAGAAAATTTGTCGGCATGACTTTTTGCCGGATACCTGCATCAAAGATCGCTCTGAACCGGAATTTCCCTTTTTGACCTCCCGGATAGGCGAACTCATACTATAACCGAATTGTACACATCAAACCGCCCCCATGGTCCGACCTCAATCGTCGCCGGTCCGCGCACCACCGTCTGCCGCCGCCGAACGCGGTGGCCTCGACGGCGTCAAAACCGGTGAAATCGCTGATCTTCTAGACCGGCGCTAACGTCGTCGGCGGGCGGTTTGTGCCTTTGCGAGGGTTCGATTGCGGGCTTACGCGCTTCTGCCGGACGAATAAAAGTGAAACTTGGTGTAAAATCTCCACATGCGTGAACTCTTACTCTCTTGCCTGCTGGCAGCTTCGGCTTTTGCTCAGACCGAAAAGTTCGGCGCGTTCACCAATTCCGACGACGTAGGCGGTCCTCCGATCAAAGGGTCCGCGGAGTTTGACGCCTCCACGGGGCAGTACCGGATCACCGGCTCCGGCACCGATATCTGGGGCAGGGCGGATCAGTTCCACTATGTTTGGCGACAGATGTCGGGCGACTTTGCGGTCACGGCCACGGCCCATTTCCTCACTGAAGGAAACGAGCACCGCAAGGCCGTGATCATGCTCCGCAAGACTCTCGACACCGATTCGCCATTCGTCCACCTCGTGATCCACGGCAACGGCATGCCCGGGGTTCAGTTCCGGAACACCAAGGGCGATAATACCAACACGGTCGATCTCCCGATAGAAGGCCCGGGAACGTTCAAGCTAAAGCTGGTCCGGCAGGGCGCCACGATCACCGTGTGGATGGCCAAAAACGGCGCGACGTTGAGGGAGCTTGGACACACAAACAGCGCGTTGGGGAGCCCGGTTTTAGTCGGGCTCGGAGTCAGCTCGCATACACAGGCCGCATCGAACACCGTATTATTTTCGGACGTGTCGGTGGAACAACTAGCACCGCCGGCCGCCAGGAAACAATGATAGGGACTTCGCGACCGGTCTCGGCCGTCTAATCGCGCGACATCACCGCGAAGTTCGCTGCGCGGAACGCGGAAAGCAGGCGAATCGACCGCCCCACACGATGCCAGTGATTCCACTATGTCGCGCGCCCTGCCCTGTCGGGTAGTGTCTTAACCCCCTGTCGTGCGACCTCATCCAAGAAACGTATAATGTTTATCATGCGTGAGCTATTGGCTATTTGCCTACTGGCTGCTTCGGCTTTCGCCCAGAGCGGAAACCTGGGCGCCTTCACCAACTCAGGCGACGTAGGCGATCCTTCGAGGAAAGGGTCGGCGGAGTTTAACGTCTCCAACGAGCAGTACCACATCACCGGCTCGGGCGCCAACATCTGGGCGAAGCAGGATCAGTTCCAATATGTCTGGCGAGAGATGTCGGGTAACTTCGCGGTCACCGCCACGATGCAATTCCTCGGTCAAGGGGAAGCGCACCGCAAGGCCGGGATCATGTTCCGCCAGTCTCTGGCCACCGATTCGCCATACAGTGACATCGTGATTCACGGCAACGGCATGCCTGGGATTCAGTGGCGCAGCAAACCGGGCGAAAACACCAACACGTTCGATCTCCCGTTCGACGGTCCGGGGAAGTTCAAGCTGAAGCTGGTCCGGAACGGGGTCAGGATTTTTGTGTCAATCGCCAAGGGTGGCGCGGAGTTGAAGGAAGTTGCACACACCGAGGTCACGTTTCGGGACCCGATACTGGTCGGACTCGTAATCTGCTCACACGAAGCGAACGCGTCGGACACGGTGGTATTTTCGGATGTGTCGGTGGAACAACTGGCGCAGCCGACCGGCACGAAACAATAGGACGAACTGCCTGGCCGATCTTGGCTGAAAGCACCTGATACGACGGCAACCGCCAACATCGCATTGCCCGCTATCTGCGTAAATCGTTGGCCTGCCCATCATCGTACTGGTGCTGTACACCGCACCAGCTACGGGTGCAAGCGGCCGGAGTATCGCAACATTTCGCCGTCCGTTCCAGATTGGGCGTTGCCTGGCTTATGATGCTCTTCAGCTCGTCGAGGAGCACCACGACAAGATCTCCCTAGCAGCTAAACTAACGGTCGCGGCTCAGACTCGCGGCCGGGCACGGTTATTACCGAACGAGCTGCAACAGCCTTACTCTAGAGAGGGCGGATGCTCCATCACGCGGTAGGCCACCAGCGCCCAGTTCAAGGGCATGGCTTGGTCGCGGCTGCCCTTGACGATCACCTGGTAAGAGGCCGGCACCCGCCGAAGTCCGTCTTTCCGAAAGCCGTCGCGAAGGGCCGCAAGGCCGGCGGGGCTGGTGAGAAATTCCATCGCCGCCGGAGCTCCCGCGCCCGTGACGCCCGAAACCACGATGGCGCGAGGCCCTTCCTCAGAGCCCGTCCGGTTCGGGAAAACGGTGATCAGGCCATACGCCACAATGAGTTTCCCGGATTGCCCGCGGCTGGGCACCAGCACCAGCGCGGACGCCGATTGAGGTGAGCGTTCGCGGACGACTTCTTCGCCAAGCCCGTCATCCTCCACGATCATGAAGGGTGTGTTTCGCAAGACCCGGGCCGCATAGGGGCTATAGTTGGGTGAGCCAATGAGCAAGATGTTCCGGTTTCGTAGCGCAGCTTGCCCGAGGATGTTCTCCGGTAGAAACTGAACGGAGCCTCCGGAGGCGGCAATGATTTGGGTCGCCTCCACCGCGGCCGCGGCGTCGCCGAACAAGGGAGCACTGGTGGAGTGGTACAAATACGGTTCTCCGTTGCCCGGTAACCCAAGAGTGGCATACCAATCGGCGACGTCTTTCGGCGCCGGCTGAAATCCCGGGTGGCGGGGCGGAGCGGGAAAGGGCTTGATCGCCAGCGCCGGCGGTATCGCCAGGCAAAGCAGCACATTGGCGCCCGGGCGCAGCATGGGGCCCCAGAACTGCCGCAGAATCGCATCCTCGCGCCGATGCTGATAAAACAACCCTCCGGCGGCGGCCACGCACGTCAGGATCGCTGCTATGCCTAGAACAAGGCGTCGCGTACCCCTCTGAGAGGGAGCTTTCGCCGTCACCCGGTCCGGAACGAGGGACAGAGGCCCAGCTTCCTGCGACGGCGCCACCTCATAAAAAAAGGGTATGTAAGAACCCTTTTTGAGGCCGATCCGCAGTTGGGCGTCCGGACGCTCGTCGCGGTAAAGCTGCTGAAGCTTTTGCCGCAAGTCGTGCGCCCGCCCTCGCACGCCGGAATCATCGGTGGGAGAATACGCCACAGGACGGCCTAGGGCTTCGATGCCAACCGAGTATTCGCTGATCTCATCGGCACGGCCGGCGGCCTCCATTTCAGAGATATAGCGGAGGAACCGCCTGAGCTGACCGGCGCGGGCGAACGTGTCACTCTGCAGCACCAGCGCAAGCGCCTGCTGTTTCTCTTGAGAGCTGAAGGTGCGCTCCGTTCGAACCTCCAAAGTCTCACCCCCGATTTCAACATATTATCACAGCCGTTGCGCGCGCTCCCAGCTTGATTCCCGGCTTGGGCAAACCCGGACGTTCCTCCAGGGACCTTGCAGTTGCGCCACACGCCCCTTTTGGCGCCCCTTTGTAAGCCCTTGTCTCAGTATGGGTTGCATGGGTGCGCGGTCCTTAGTGGAGATGCCAGCTGAGCGGCACCGACCTATGTGCTCAGCTCCTCGAAGAGCGGCCGGGAATCAAGGTGCTGATCATGTCGAGCGCGGACATGAGCGATATAGTCTGCAAGAACGCCAACTTGCTGTTCCTGCCCAAGCCATTCAACGGACTGATTCTCAAGCGAGAGCGCGCGCGATCTTAGGCCTTCCCGCTTTGGCGCCAGCGGCTTAGGAAAACGGTGAGGTAGGCTTGCGGACCTCCTAGCCTCGATTTCCACGCGTGATAATTTGCTAACGCGATTGGGGTGTTTGGCAGCGTAGGCGCGGCTCAGGCAAATTCGATGATCAGCTTCTTGTCACCGAACCAGGGCATCGGTGTCGGTTGGTCGGCCAGACCGGAGGCGACCAGATAGGGGTCGTGCGCGCGCTTGTCTATCGTCACCACAACCGTGGTGGCCGTGACCTCGACTTTGCCGGACAGGTCCAACAGATTACGGAATACGGTTTTGGCCTGGGAGTGACTGTACTCTCGACCGATGCGCTGGGCCATCATGCGGTAGAGTGAACTGGCCGCCAGCGTCAATTGCATGTCGAAATCCACTTTCATCCCGACCATGCTGGAGAGCGCGTCGATATGGAAGAACTGGACAGCTTCGGAGATTCCGTTTTCGATCAGCATGCGCTGCGCATAGCGCGTCACCAGTTCGACCGGACCGAGCTTGCGGTGGTTGGTCAGCAGCACGGTTGGCTCTTCGTGTCCCAACTCCATCACAGTCAACTGGCGGAGTTCGCCCTCGTAGCCGGGAACGGTCACGCGCGTTTCCAGTACTTTGGGATTGCGGTAGATGCGGGTCAACGCCGGCAGGCTGATCCGCTGCCATGCGGAGTCCGGTTGACTGTAGATCTCGCGCAACATCTTTGCCGAACGGCGCCGCAGGGTGATGAAGCAGATGCCTTCGCGGTTCAACTCTGAGAGTTTTCGGTGGGTCGTCAGTTGCGAGTCGAAAACCGTTCGGCGGGTGGTTGGCCGGTGTGGTGCTTCCAAAAGCGCACGAACCGGAGAATCTCGCCGGCCTGCTCGGCTTTGGTCACACCGGCGTTGGCATAGCGCAGGACCCGCTGTTCGGCGTCGCGCGCCAGGAAGACCAGGATCCCCTTTTGTGAGCGGCTGCGGCTGGAAACATAGTGCTTTTCCAAGGGCTCCTGGGCGCTGTTGGCGGGCACGCTATGAAAGTCCGGATCGAAAGAGGAGCCGTGGGGCAAGCCGGCCTGCTCGACCTGTTCCAGCCAGGCTCCCATGAAGCGCAGGCAGAGCTTGTGGTCGATGCGCGAGGCGTAAGCGGCCAGGTAGGAGCGTTTGGGGACGACGTTGATTCCGGCAAATAGCGCGATGGCCCGATCCGTCACCAGATCCATGACGTGACTTTTACGTTCCGCGCGGATCAGTTTCAAAGCCAGCAGCGTGCGGACCGCCTGGGCCGCGGGGATCATCTGCGACGTGGGCAAGCCGGCAGCGGTGACGACCGCCGCCAGATCGATGCGGTCCAGCAAAGGCAGAAACAGGAACAGTCCGGCCAGCGGGGTACGGAAGGCAGCGGGGGACAGATCCAGGCGGCGCACATCGGCGACCGCGGCGGCCTCCGGTTTCACCGTCACCGGGCGCTCGTCGCCGGCGCGGCGGGGAAGGCGCGAGAAGCCCTCCTCGCGGAGCAGGACGGTGAGGGAGTTGACGCTGATGGTGTGGCCGGCGGCGGCCAGTTCGCGCTGCATGTCATAGACCGAGAGATTGCGTTTGCGCATGGCGACGGCTAAATCACGGACGCGGTCGCGGGCGGGAGAGGATTGGGGGCCGCGATGTGGCTGGCGGAAGAAGGCGGCGCGTTTTTGGGGATCGTGGCGGAACTGATGACACAGGACGCGGAAGGCGCCGGCGGAGTAGCCGAAGCGGCGAGCGACGTCGCCGGAGGGTTCCTCATCAACGAGGTAAGCGCGGAGGGCTTCGTACTGGCGCTGCAAGGGGAACCGAGGGGAGAGGAAGAAGTTCTGGTTACCAGGCGTCGTTATCTGATTCGCAGTGCTGAGCTCCATATCATGATTCTGCTATAGAAACATAGCCGAATCAATATGTTTTGGAGGAGAATGGCGTCTGCCAGGCAAAAAACACCATCAGCGAGCGCATGAACAGCATACAGAGACAACGCCGAGGCAGGGAAGGCATTTGGCGAACTGATGAGATAGCGCTCAGATAATCTACTTATCAGTACTGCGTACTCCTAACGAAATAAGTGAAAACACGATACAGCGCCAGCGCGATGACATATATAGACCACCACGTGCGCGGGCAAATCGCGTTCGCGGACGCTAGCGCGTTTGCTCTGCTCCAAGACGTCGTGGATTTTCTCGACGGGGAAGAACCTGGCAACCACGCCGAGGCCGATGAAAT
>JBEKZL010000314.1:0-18500 GCA_049509915.1 Bryobacteraceae bacterium
AGCCGCTCCCCGTTCTGCATGCTGATGATCAATCCCTAGCATGCGGCTTCCCCCCTTCAGGCTCATCCTGCGTTAGAAACGCGCCCCCTCCCCAGGCTCATGCTGCGTTATACAAGACTCGCACTTGCATTTCGGCTCCGAATCAGGCAACCTAAAAGGTTTTCCCCGGATTGTTTTTCATGTTGGTACGCGTTCTTTATCACGACCATTGCTTTGACGGCGCCGCCTCAGCCGCCTTCTTTAGCCGCTTCATCGCGGGCGCATTTCACCCGGATGCCGAATTCCGCTACACCGGAATGGCGCACAGGGCCGACCAGACTTTCGATCCCGCCCTTTTCGATGGCGACGAAAACGCCATCGTCGATTTCAAATACTCCAGCGATCCCCACCTGACATGGTGGTTCGATCATCACCAGAGCGCTTTTCTCAACGCCCGTGACGCCGACCATTTCCGCCACGATACCAGCGGCCACAAGCTCTACGACCCCAGCTTTAAGTCCTGCGCCTCTTTCATCGCCACGGCCGCGCGCGAACGTTTCGGATTTTGCGCCCCGGACCTGGACGATCTGGTGTACTGGTCCCGGATTATCGATGGCGCCCAATATCCGGATGCCCGGACGGCGGTGGAATTGGGCGCACCCGCCATGAAACTCACCCTCGTGATCGAGGCGGCCAAAGGTTCCGGCATCGTGCAGAAAATCATTGGCTGGATGCAACACTGCCGGCTCGACGAGATCGTTGCCGAGCCGGAGGTGGCCGAGCTTTATGCCCCCCTCTACCAGCGCCACCTGGAAAACCAGCGGGTGATCCGTGAGCGCGCCGGCGAGGATCGCGGGGTGGTGTTTTTCGACCTCGACGGCTACGACATGGAAGGCTATAACAAGTTCATCCCCTACTATTTATTCCCCGATTCGGTGTATACCGTCTCGGTAAGCCGTTCCAGTTTTCGCACCAAGATTTCGGTCGGCTCCAACCCCTGGGCCAAGGTCGAGCTGAAACACAACCTGGCCACCATTTGCGAGCGGTACGGCGGCGGCGGCCACGCCCGCGTGGGAGCCATCAGCCTGGCGCCCGGCGCGCTCGATCAGGCCCGCGCCATCGCCCGCGAGATCGTGGCCGAGTTGCGGAACTAAATTCGGTTGACCCCCGCTAGCCCATGATTGTCGAACCTGGAATATCGAGCGCGGCCGTCAGGTCCCCGCGCAGCCTGGCCCGCTGGTCCTGCATGATCTCGTCCGGGACACGGCAACGCCGCCGCTCTTCGATCACGAGCCCATCGGCATGGATGCGATCGTCGCATGACCGGCCGGGTTTCGCTCTAATTGAGGATGGAAGATGCTGACGGCCTTGATCGTTGACGACGAGCCCATTGCGCGCCAGGTTTTGCGCGAACAACTGGAGGACATGCGCGGCGTCGAGGTGGTGGGAGAAGCCGATGACGGCGGCCAGGCCCTGCTCGAAATTGCGCGCCTGCGCCCGCAGGTGGTGTTCCTCGATCTGCAGATGCCCGTGATGGGCGGCTTTGAGGTGGTCCGAAATCTGGAAGGCGCGCGCCTTCCGGTGGTGGTTATTGTCACGGCCTTCGACCAGCACGCCATTCAAGCTTTTGAAGCCGGCGCCGTCGATTACCTGCTGAAACCGGTCGGCGAGGCGCGCCTGCAGAAAGCCGTCGAGCGTGCCCGCGCCCTATTGGGCAACCCTTCCGAGGCCGCCGATAATCTGGCGCGTATCGCGGCTCTGGCCGATAAGGGGCTGCCGGCGGGCAGCCGCAAAGTGGTGGGCCGTAGTGGTTCCCACTATGTACTGCTCGACGCCGACGAGGTGCTGGCGTTCCAGGCCGAACGCGAGTTGGTGTGGATCGTGACCGCCCGCCAGCGCCTGCTGGCGACTCACAGCCTCCGCGCAATCTGCGAGCACCTGCCCAGCCCCCAGTTCCAGCGCGTCCACCGCAACGCCGTCGTGAACCTGAATCACGTCCGCAAAATCAGCGCCCTCAGCAGCCAGCGCTGGATGATCACCCTCAGCAATTCACTGGAATTGACCGTGAGTAAACGCCAGGCCCATGGCATTCGGCGGATTCTGCACTGGTAGCCACTGGCGAAGAGTGAACCGAGGTGATATCTCACAGTTCAGAGTTATACTTGGTGGTCCGTGAGCGTAAGGGCACACAACCGGGCTCGATCTGGGTTCGTGCTGCTCCTTCTCTACGCAGTGACCCTCGGGCACTCCGCGGCCCTTACCTCCACGCACGAACTGCACCGGGCACAGAATCATGGCTGCCTGGTCTGCTACGTCGGGTCCCTGCCATTCCTGGAGTCCACCGCCGGAGCGCCTGTCAATCCGGTGTGGCTGGTTGCCCGGCTGGAGTCCCCGCCGGATTTCGAAGCCCCGCGGGACGTGCGACCCGTCGTCCGTTCCTCGCGGGCACCTCCAGCTTAGTTTCTTTCGCGACCATCCTGCGGTCCGGCGCCGGCAAAGGCGCAGGGCCCTGTTTCAATTTGCGAACCAGGAACAGTGGGGAGTTTGGAATTCCATGCCAACGATATGTTTATGGATGCCGCGGCGCCGTTATTGCGCAGCCGCGCTGGTGGCTGCCGGGTTCTTTCAATGCGGCTGTGGGACATCGAAGGTCGCCCCGGGGCAGACCGCGGAGCAGGTTCAGCCGGTCCAGGCCGGGTTCTTCACAGTGGCCGCCGACCAGATGGCGCATCTGAAGGTGGTGACTGTCGGGACTAAAGTGTGGGAGAACACGCTGGTGACCACGGGAACGGTGGATTGGGACGCCGACCATACCACCCAGGCCATTACCCAGGTGAACGGGCCCATCTCCCGCATCCTAGTCGATACCGGCGCCAGGGTCAAGGCAGGCGACCCACTGCTCTACGTCTCGAGCCCCGATCTTGCCAACGCCATTTCCGCCTATCGCAAAGCGCGCAACCGCGAGGCCTTTAACAAACGCATTGTGGACCGCTTGCACATCCTGCTGGACCGCGGGGCAGTGGCTGCTAAGGACGTGGAGAGCACCGAGGCCGATTACAACGACGCCCGCACCGACGTTCAAACCAGCCTGCAGGCTCTGCGCATCTTCGGCATCACCCGGCAGGAGATCGAGCAGGCCGAACAACAGGGCACGGCCATCAGCACCGAGTTGGCCGTGCGCGCGCCTATCGCGGGGGTGGTGGTACAGAAACTGGTTTCGCCTGGGATGCTCATCCAGGCCGGCACCACGGTCTGCTTCATGCTGAGCGACCCCTCCACGGTCTGGGTGTGGGGCCACATTTTCGATCATGATCTTCCCATGGTTCACACGGGCGATCCTGTGGAGGAGACCAATCCCGCCTCCGCCCGCAGCTTTCGCGGCACGGTGAACTACATCGGATCCTTCGTGGACCCGGCCACGCGCACCACCCCCGTACGCATCGTCACCCAGAACCCCGGGGGCCTGCTCAAGAAGGACATGTTCGTGGAAGCCGCGATTCGCACCGGTTCGCAATCGGGCGTGCTGGCGGTGCCCGCGGCGGCCGTACTGCGCGACGACAAGAACGAGCCCATCGTCTACGTCCAGGTGGAGCCGGCCAGGTTCGCGCAGCGCTCCGTCACCATCGGCACGCTGCAGGACGGCATGATCGCCATCACCTCCGGCTTGAAAAGCGGCGAGAATGTGCTGGCCGACGGCGGCCTCTTCGTGCAGTTCGCGACCAGTATCCAATAGCGCTGCTCCCATGATTGCCAGACTTGTTTCCTTCGCACTCAGACAGCCTTTCCTGATCATTGTGGCGGCTCTCGCCGTGATGGGGTGCCGTGATGGGGTGGGGCGTATGGTCGTTCCAGAAACTCCCCATCGACGCCTATCCCGATCTGTCGCCGCCGCACGTCGAGCTCATCACCCAATGGCCCGGCCATGCCCCCGAAGAAATCGAGCGGCTGGTGACCATTCCGCTCGAAATCGAGCTCAACGGCATTCCGCGGCTGGACACGCTCCGCTCCATTTCGCGGTACGGCCTCTCGTTTATTGCCATGAACTTCGAGTATGGGGTGGACCAGTATTTCGTGCGCGAGCAGGCTTTTGAGCGCATGCCGAACGCGCAGATGCCCGATGGAATCGCGCCCAGCCTTTCCCCCATGTTCAGCCCCAGCGGCCTTATCTACCGCTACGTGGTAGAGAGCCCGGACCGTTCGCCACAGGATCTAAAGACCATCGAAGACTGGGTGCTGGAGCGCCATTACCGCTCCATTCAGGGAGTAGCCGACGATTCCGGCATGGGCGGCACCACCATGCAATACCAGGTGCTGCTCGATCCCAATAAGCTCTTCGCCTATGGCGTTTCGGTTCCGCAAATCTTCCAGCAGTTGGGAAACAACAACGCCAACTCGGGCGGCGGCTTCTATTCCCAGGGCGGCCAGTTCTATTACATCCGCGGCCTGGGTCTGGTGCGCGACACCGCCGACATCGGCAACATCATCGTGCAGGAGAAAAACGGCATCCCCGTGCGCGTCAAGGATCTCGCCCAAACGGAGATTGGCTACGCGCCGCGCCTCGGCCAGTTCGGCTACATGAAGCAGGATGAAGCTGTGGAAGGCGTCATCCTGATGCGCGTGGGCGAGCAGGCGCAGGTCATCCTGAAGCGCGTGGAGGACATGACCAAGGAATTGAACGAGCATGTTTTGCCGCCCGACGTGAAGGTGGTTCCCTACTACGACCGCCAGAGTCTCATCGAAGAAACCACCCAGACGGTGGAGGCCAACCTGTTGCGCGGCATGCTGCTGGTGCTGGTGATTCTGGGGATTTTCCTCTTCAGCCCGCGCACCGCGCTGATTGTGGCGGTCACCATTCCTTTTGCGCTGCTGTTCGCCTTTATCTGTCTCGACTGGCGCCACATCCCCGCCAACCTGCTTTCCATCGGAGCCATCGATTTCGGAATCATCGTGGATGGTTCCGTGGTCATGGTGGAGAACATCTTCCGCGAGATCGCCGCGCGGCAGGGGCAGCAGTTCATTCTCAAGGACGTGATTCGCGCCGCGGCGCACGATGTCGAGCGGCCCATCTTCTACGCTATCGCCGTCATCATCGCCGGCTACCTGCCCATATACGTCCTGACGGGCCCTTCCGGACAGCTCTTCCAGCCGATGGCCGACACCATGTCGTTCGCCCTGCTGGGCGCGCTGCTATGCGCCCTCACCGTGCTGCCCGTGCTCTGCGCCTATTTTCTGCGCGGCCGCATCCATGAACCCAACGCCAGGGTTTACGAATGGGTGCGACGGCAGTATAGGAGGTCGCTCGGATGGTGCCTGCGCCACCGTCTGGTCACGGTCTGCCTGGTGCTGGCGGTCTTCGGCTCATCGCTGCTGCTGATTCCAGGCATCGGCGGCGAGTTCATGCCGCACCTGGACGAAGGCGCGCTTTGGGTGCGCGCCACCACTCCCTATACCATTTCTTTCGAGGAAGCTTCCGCGCTTTCGCCGCAGATCCGCGACATCCTCATGAGCTTTCCGCAAGTGACCACGGTCGCCAACGAATTGGGTCGCCCGGATGACGGCACTGACCCCACCGGATTCTTTAACAACGAATTCTACGTCGGCCTGAAGCCCTACAACGACGCCAACTGGAAAGGGAGGATCCACTCCAAGCCAGAGCTTATCGAGGCCGTGCAGAAGAAGCTCTCCGCGTTCCCGGGAGTTATTTTCAATTACACCCAGCCGGCCGAGGACGCCGTGGATGAGGCGGAGACCGGGCTGAAAAGCGCCCTTGCTGTCAAGATCTACGGCCCCGATCTCAACCTGCTTGCGGACAAGGCCAGGCAGGTAAAGGACATCCTCACCAAGATCCCCGGCATCACGGAGGTCACCGTGGTCAGCGAAACCGGGCAGCCCAGCCTGATCATCACGCCCGATCGCGCCAAGCTTGCGCGCTACGGATTGAACGTCAGCGACATCAATACATTGATCGGCACGGCCATGGGCGGGCAGGCCGCCACCCAGGTGATTCAGGGCGAGCGCCAGTTCGATCTCATCCTGCGCATGCAGGAGCGTTTCCGCAACGACGAAAACGCCATCCGCAACCTGCTGGTCGCCACCCCCGACGGCCAGTATCTGCCCTTGAGCCAGTTCTGCGAGGTCAAAGAGGAGAGCGGCGCGTCTTTCATCTATCGCGAAGCGAATTCGCGCTATATCGGAATTCAGTTCAGCGTGGAAGGCCGCGACCTGGCCGGCGCCGTCGGCGAGGCGCGGAAGAAAGTGGACGATGCCATCAAGCTCCCCATTGGCTACAAGTTCGAATGGGGCGGCGAATATAAGGACTACCTGGCATCCCAGGCGCAGATGAAAATCATCGGGCCCCTCACCGTCGTCCTGGTGCTGGCGATCTTGTTCGCGCTCTACGGCAACTTCAAATTCCCTGCCATCATCTTCTTTAGCGTGTTGGTCACCGAGCCCGTGGGAGGCCTGCTGGCGCTGCGGCTTACCCATACCAATTTCAGCGTCTCCTCTCTGCTCGGTTTTGTCGCCTTGATGGGCGTAGCCGTGCAGACCAGCGTCATTTTGTATTCGTTCATCAACAAGCTGCGCCTGGAGGGTAAGCCCATCATGCAGGCCACCCTGGAGGCTTCCGTCCTAAGGCTGCGGCCCATTATGATGACCGCGCTGGTGGCCTGCTTCGGCCTTTTGCCCGCGGCCATGTCGACAGGCATCGGCAGCGATTCGCAAAAGCCCTTCGCCATCGTAATTGTGGGCGGCCTGGTCTCGCGGTTGCTGCTCTCGGTTTTCCTCGCTCCCGTTCTCTACGCGCTGGTGGCCCGCGATGGCGATACCTTGCAGGTGTGACATGACTCACGGAGAACAAATGCGGCAATTCATTTGGATACTCGCAATGGGGGCATGGGTAACGGTGTGCGCGCGTGCCCAGACGGCGCTCGACTGGCGGCAGGTGCAGACGCGGTTCCAGGCCGCCAACCCCGCCGTGCGCGCCGGCATGATCAATATCGAGGAATCCAAAGCCGCCGAAATCACCGCGTACCTGCGTCCCAATCCGAACCTGACCACCAGCATCGATCAGCTGACACCTTTTACTTTCCACCCTTACCAGCCGATTACCGGCGTGTTTCCGGCAATCGTCGTGGACTATTTGCACGAGCGGGCGCATAAGCGCGAGTTGCGGCTGGACAGCGCCCAGCAGGCGACGGCCATCTCCATGTCGCAACAGGAGGATCTGGTGCGCACCCTGCTGTTCAGCTTGCGCAGCGCTTTTGTACAGACGCTGCAGGCCAAGGCCGTGCTCGCCCTGGCGCGCGACAACCTGGCTTACTTCGACCGTGAATTGGCCATCTTCCGCGACCGCCTGGCCGCCGGCGATATCGCCCAAATCGACGCCAAGCGGATGCAGTTGATGCGCGTCCAATACGAATCGGACCTTGAAACCGCGCTCGTTAACCTGCGCACCGCCAAGATCGAGCTTCTGCAACTACTGAACGACCGCGCGCCCGTGGACCGGTTTGACGTCACCGGGCCGTTTGATTTCTCCGACCGCCTGATGCCGCTGGAACAGTTTCGCGCGCAGGCGGTCGACGCCCGGCCAGATCTCAAAGCCGCCGCGGAGGCCGTTGAAAAGGCCAGGACCGATCACAGTTTGGCCATTGCCAACGGATCCACGGACCCCACTTTCAGCGTCGACGCCGCGCGCAACCCGCCGTACAGCGCTTATATCGGAGTCAGCATGAACATCCCGTTGCGCATCTTCGACCGCAACCAAGGCGAAAAACTCCGCACCGAACTCGACATCACACACGCGGAGCGGGCGCGCGACCAGGCCGAAGCGCAGGTATACGGCGATGTGGATTCGGCCTACGTGACTCTGGCGAGCGCTATCGAACTGCTCAAGCCGTACCGCGACACGTATCTGGCGATGGCCAAGGACGTGCGCGACACGATGGAGTTTTCCTACCAGCGCGGCCAGGCGGCGCTGCTCGATTACCTGGACGCGCAGCGCGACTACCGAGCCACCTACGTGACCTACCTCAATCTGGTGGGATCTTACCTGACCGCGGCTGGCCAGCTCAATCTAGCGGTGGGTAGAGAGGTCATCCAATAACGGCAAGAAGAGAGAAGCCGAGAAGAGCAGAAGTCAGAAGCCGGAAGCTCGGTTTCATTCTCTACTTCCTCACCTTCTGACTTCTCTCTTCTCTTCAGAAGTGAAACCCGATGGTGGCCGTGATCGCGCGCGGCGTGACGTAATGCGTGCCGCTGAAGGTGGAAAGGAAGTTATAGAGCGCGTAGTTATTGGTCAGGTTCACCACCGAGATCCTGGCGCTCCACTTATAGCGCTCGCCGCCGAAAAGGTTATCCTGGCCGAGCGACATGTCGAACAGGCTCCGTGGCGCAACCCGGGGCGGATTGTGGTCGTCGTTCTCGGTGCCGGCGGCGGGGATCTTGAGCAGCGACGAACCGTATTCGGCGGCCGGGCACAGTCCGCTGGGGCCGATACCCATTGTCGACGTGGCGCGCACGCTGCCGCAGAATAGTCCCGCCTGGAATTGCTGGTCCGGAGTCAGTTCGCTAACGTCCACCACTGTGTCGCTGCCGTCCGGCCCATTGGCGCAATTTCCCCCGGCGCACGGGACCGACCCCGCCACCTGGCCGCTGTCGTAGCGCCAGTTGAAGCCGAACCACGGGCCCTTCTTGAAAGGCTGATATTGCAAGTGGGTGGTCTGGTTGAAAGCTTCGTCGTGATCGATGCGGAACACCTCACCGCCAGTCGGCGTCGCGCCAATGCCGCTCACCTGCGGCTCGAAGAAACGCGCGGCCACGTGCGACATCACCACGAAGGCCGAAAGACCGTGATAGTCCGGCATGGTGACGCGGCCGGTGAAGCCGGGGATCTTCGAGCGTTCCCATTCGATCGGGAAAGTCAGCGGCGAGTTTCCGAATACGCTGAAGTCGTAGGCCCGGTGCGTGTACTTCCAGATGTACTCGCCATCCACCACCAGGTGCTTGCCGAAAGCCTGCTGCAGGCCGGCGTGAAATTCATTGCGCCATCCCGGCGCGAGCGGCGTATTGGAAACACAAGGGCTGACGGTGGACGACATGATGGCATTTACCACCGGGTCGCTGCAGCCCAGGCTCGAAAGCACGAGATTTTCGTTGAACGGCGTTTCCAGGCTGCGGGCATAGGAAATGCGCAGCACCGAGTTGGTGGGCTTCAAATTGTAAGCGACGCCCAACCGCGGCTCCGCCTGGCTGGCGCTGGTGAGGCCGCGATAGATGTCGAAGCGCAGCCCCAGGTTGAAATTCCAAGGGCCCTTGCTGATGTTGTCCTGCACGTACAATGCGACTTCGCGAATGTCCGCGTGCCCGTCAAAATCGTAAAGCCCCGCGGTTGAGTTCGGACAGCCATCGGAACCCGGCAGCGGCCCCAGGCGGGTCAAATCGTAGCAGCCCAGCAGCGGGATAAAATTCGGATTGGGCTCAAGCGCGCCCACGCATCCGGCCGGATTCGTCAACCCGACCCCAGTGTACGGGCTCCCGTCCGCGTTCAGGCAAACCGCGTTGGTGGTCGGATCCACAACTCCGAAGCTATCTTTCTCGGTCAGAATCGTATCTTCATACATCACGCCCATCTTCAGGTTGTGGACACCTTTGGCATAGGAGAGGGCCGCGTGCGCTCCCAGGTTGGTGAGCCGCCGGTTCTGCCCGATCGTCAGCCCTTGCACGCCGGGGATGAAATCGGAGTACGCGTCGTCACTGGGATAATAATTATACTGGTCCTGCCGCGCAAAGGCGCCGAAAGTCAGCACCGTGTGCGGACTGGTCAGCCGCGTCCAGGTAGGTGCGATGTTGAAGGTCCGGATCTTGGAGCGTTGGTCCGTCGGCCCCACCACCTGGCCGTTAGGTCCCAAACCGCCGTTATCCACCACCAGACCGTTCCAGGCGTCCGCCGTCTGGGCGTCGTATGAATTCGGGTTCTGGAACCAGGACCGCGTATAGCTAAAATTGAAGTTGATCGTGTCGGCGGTGGACGGCTTCACATCAAAGCGCTCGAAGATGTTGGCCTGGTTGCCATGATCGTGAAAGACGTTGAATTCCGGTCCGTCCAGAAACCGGCCGGTGCCGAGACCGCTGAGGGCGATGAAATTACCCCAGTCGTTCCCGCCATAGCCCACACTGGCCGACCCGCTTCCGCTGCCGAACGTCCCGTACGATGCCGAAATGTCGCCGTGGGCCTGGTGCATGCCCATGCCCGAGCGCGTCGTGACCACGATCACCAGGCTCGTTTTGTCGCCGTATTCGGCCGGCGGCGCGCCCTCGATCACTTGCATCGATTGCACCGATTCGATCGGAATCTGGTTGGAGAATACCTTGCTCTGCTGGTCGGAGATATTCTGGCCATCCACCGAAAACGAATTCGAGGCGTGGTCGCCCATCCCGTGAAAAAGACCGTTGGAATCCGCCGAAACCCCCGGCGAAGCCAGCGTCACCAGCGAACTGACCGAGGAAGATTGGCTTTCCAGCGGAAGCTTTTCAAATAAGGCGCGATCCACATCGGTGTGGACCGTCGAATCGTTGGTGATCAGGTCCTCGGCTTGGGCCTCAACGGTAACGGTGGTGGTCTGGGCGCCGACGGTGAGGTTGACCGCGATCTCGAGCGGGATTGCCGAGCGCACCTCTACGTCCTGGCTGCCCGCCTGAAAACCCGGTGCCGTAGCGCTCAAATGATAGCTGTTAAAGGGGATATTGTCGAACGTGAACCTGCCCTGAGCATCCGCTCGCGCAGTTCGGTCGAGCCGCGAAATCGGGTTCCGAAGTTCCACGGCCGCGCCACCAATGGCCGCCCCCGAACTGTCCAGCACGGAACCTCGAATCGTGCCCGAGGTGCCGCTGCTCGACTGCGCAAAACCAACAGCGGAAAAGAAAAACAAGCCCAGACCCGCCACACACACCGATACCCGTATCGTCATCCTCTCTATTGTCCCGTCGCATTCGCTTCGCTCCTAGAAGGCATTCACCAGCGGGCGGATATCGTCCATGAGCGGGCTATTTTTCAAAATGATCGGACACGATCGCCGTGGGGCAGACCTGGGCAGACCATCGTTTCTTTGGGGTCCCCCTGGCAATCGCGTGGTTCTCGGAACTGCTGCGCACCGTTATGAAGGGCCGAAGCGCCGCCTCCGCGGAGAACCGGTTGTGAAGGCCGGGCGCTGGACGCGTGACGAGTTGTACGACGACGCCTCAGTGGGTTGCCGGCTGGCGAGCTTTCAGAATCCGCAGCACTGAAAGTATGGTGTTCCAGCTGCGTGTTGCCGCTGGCGCACCGAAGAGTTCGTCGATGTGGCCAAGATAGCCGATCGTCTTCATCCGGCGCCGGTACACTCCAAACACAAGTCGATCTTTCGACCCGATAATTCGTACGAACCACTCCCCACCTTCGGGAACTGCGATCGGGAAGGAGGCCTTGCCGCAACCAGCTCTGGACAGGATGCTGACAAATCGAACAATATCCGGTCAGCAAGGAACTTCGCGCGCGACCCAGGTTTTCGAACCACAAGTGTGCCCGCGGCGCCGACATTCACGACATCATAAGCGCCCAGTTCTCTTGCGAGCATACTTGGCCGAAACGTCCTGTGCCCTCCAACGTTGACCCCTCGGAAGAAAACAACGAGAGCCATACTGCGTCTCGGACGCCATTATTACATCATCGAGGGAGCGGCGGGTTGCGGTTGGCGCGGCGCACTGCCGATAGCACACGTGGACTCGTGGTCGAGACCGTCCGTGGGGGTTGAGCCGCCGGGGAGCGCACCGAGCCGGGACTTCCTTTTCTCGATTCGCCTAACCGCCGGAGTCGACCCCAGCGCTCCCAAGCGCCGGAAGCAGTACTCTGAAGAGTACCCATGGATCTGTTTGTCGATCGCGTGACTTCGCCCATCGGCGCGCTGCGCCTGCTCTGGAGCGGCACCGCCGGCCAGATCGCGCTCCGCATGCTGCACCTTCCCGGCGATGACGGTCTCGCGCGCGCCGTCGAACGCCACTACGGCCCGTGCCATTTGATCCCATCCCCCGCGCCGCCCGAAATCCGCGATCCCCTCGAAGCTTATTTCGCCGGCCGGATTGCCGCTATCGATAGCATCCCCGTCGAAGCTGCCGGTACACCGTTCCAACTCGAAGTTTGGGCCGCGCTTCGTAGAATTCCCGCCGGTTCCACCACCAGCTACGGCCAACTGGCGGCCCGTATCGGGCGCCCCAACGCGAGCCGCGCCGTCGGCCTCGCCAACGGCTCCAACCCCGTCGCCATCGTGGTCCCCTGCCATCGCGTCATCGGCGCCAACGGCGCCCTCACCGGCTACGGCGGCGGCCTCGCCCGCAAGCGCTGGCTCCTCGATCACGAGCGCGGCGGCGCGTTACCCTTTACAGAAGAGAAGAGTGTATGACCCCAACTTCCGCCGCCCCCTCCACCGAACCGGTCCTCGGGACCCCCTACCGCCTCGCCGCGGCGGCTGGTTTCGCTGGATGCCTTCCGCGGCCTCACCATGGCCCTTATGGTGCTGGTCAACAATAACGGCAGCGAGCATGACGCCTACATCCAGTTGCGCCACTCCCAGTGGCACGGCTGGACCCTCACCGATACCGTCTTTCCATCGTTCCTATGGATCGTGGGTGTCGCCATTACCCTTTCTCTCGGCAAACGCGTGGCCGAGGGTGTTCCGCGCGCCCGCCTGCTGCCGCAGATTTTCCGCCGCGCCGCGATCCTGTTTGTTCTGGGGCTGGCGATCTACGCATTTCCCCACTTCAACCTCGGCACCCAGCGCATCCTCGGCGTGCTGCAGCGAATTGCCATCTGCTACCTGGTAGCGGCAATCCTGTTTCTCTACACCGGCGTACGCGGCCAGATCGCCTGGCTGATCGGTCTGCTGGCCGCGTATTGGTTTCTGATGACGCTGGTTCCCGTGCCGGGCTTCGGCCCCGGGCGCCTGGACGTGGAGGGCAATTTCGCCCACTACGTCGACCGCGTGGTTCTGGGCAGCCACAACTACCAGTTCCCCAAGACCTGGGATCCGGAAGGCATCGTCAGCACCCTTCCGGCCATCGCCACGGCCCTGTTCGGCGTCCTGGCCGGCCACCTGCTCCGGCTGCGCCGCTCCTTGCCCGAGCGTACGACGTGGCTCTTCCTCGCCGGCAATCTGCTGCTCGCGGCCGGTGTTATCTGCAATTACTGGCAGCCCATCAACAAGAAACTGTGGACGGATTCATTCTGCCTATTCATGGCCGGTTTGGATTTTGTCGTCTTCGCCATGTTCGCCTGGCTGGTCGATGGCCTGGGCTGGCACAAACCGGTCAGGCCGCTGGTAATCCTGGGGATGAACGCGATTGCCGTGTATCTGGTGTCGGAGTTCGCCGCCGAAGCCCTGGATACCATCCGCTGGAATTCCGCCGCCGGCCCGGTGTCGCTTCAAAGGTATCTCTATCGGACGCTGTTTGTGCCGCTCGCCTCGCCGGCCAATGCCTCCCTGTTGTACTCGCTAGCCTTCAGCGCAGCCATGTTTCTGGTGGCGTATGGCTTGTACCGAAAGGGATGGTTCCTGCGGGTGTGAGGGTGGGATACCGTTCGGCCGCCTATGCTTTCGCGGCCGACAACCTCAGTAGGCCAAGCCTGAAAACGCGAAAACTCGGGGATAGATTAGATTCAACGTCAAGATGTGGTCCGATCAGGGAGGCCCAGCGACACTTCTCCTCCCCAATTTTCGGGTATCCTTGCGCCTTGAGCGCGGGCGAACCCCCTGGAAATAGCGCGTCGGCCAGCTTTTCCCACGTTCCGCATATCGAGTCTTGGCGGTAGGAGTGGAGGGCGTTCAATTTCGCCCTTGGAAACGCCTTTACGATCGCGCTTCTGTCGCCGAGCAGCCAAACCTCCATCTCCTCTATAGCGAGCCGAAACAGAACATCCGGCATGGGGTGGCACCGCTTATGGATTTCGAGCAACTCCCGCTTGAAGGTGACGCAATCCCTATCGTCAAGGTCGACGACCACAACGACCGCGCAGTCTGTACCGAGGCTTTTCCCATAGCCAGCCAATATTCTTGGCAATTGGTCCAGAATGATGCGCTTCCACGGATCGGTCTTGCCCCGGAGATCTCGGGGAATCCTTCCGATCCCCTTGTAGGCATGCATCCGCCACGTATGCCGGTCCCCTTGTTTGCCGAAGATTTTCGGCAGCAACGAGCCGAGGAGCAACTCTCCGGATGCATCCTCGACGAGAACCTCGAAGTGCATTACGCCGGCCTCGCGTCCAGGTAGTCGCTGTACCACAGACTGCCGAGGGGCAGCCCCTGTTCCACCATACTTTGCACGGTTGAATCCGCGCTGGCTTGTCTGATCGTCGAGAAGCCGTCGGCGCCTTTCTCGAGAACCCAGGTTTCCTGAGGCGCCAACGCATCTACGAAGTATGGCTGGTAGGTAGTGACGAAGATCTGAGGTGCGTTTCTCTTGCCGGTAGCGCGCGCTCGAAACTCGGCGGCAAGAGTCTCCAGGAGTTTGTGGTAGAGGCCGTTCTCCGGCTCCTCAATACAGATAAAGGGCGCGGGCTCCGGATCTTCCAGCAGCAACATGCAGGCGAACATCTTCAGCGTGCCATCCGACATCTGCTGCGCAAAGAAAGGGTCCTGAAACCCGCGGTTGTTGAATCGAAGGAGAAGTCTGCCATCGTCCGTTTTTTTCGTGTCGATGTTCTTGACGCCCGGAATCTTCAGCGCGATCCGGTTCAATATCGACTGGAACCGGCCCTTCTGCTCGCGCTCCATGAATTGGACCACGTTCCCTAGGTTGTCGCCGTGCATGTTCAGATGCTTCTGTGGGCCGGCCATTGGCAGGCTGCGCGCCGCGTCGGGCGTAAAGTAACTCAAATACCAACTCTCAAGAAACTTCCTGAAATTCGCAATACGCGGATGGGCCTTCAGCGTCCCCAACGTGGCAACGCCTAATCTTCTCCGGTCGGTCAATTCGACCGGCATTTGCCCTGACTCCTCGCCCTCGAAACTCTCCTCCCCCGCCCATGCCTGCCCCTCCCCACCCCTGAGCAGTAAAAACGAGAGCGGCCTACCCCACTTTTGCCCTTTGCGCCGCTGGCGCAAACGCTCCTCGGCGACGAACGGCCGGCCGGACTTATCGCGGTCTATCGAGAGCTCGTAGGTGATTGGCCGGTCGCCGGGGCTCTCGCGATAGTAGATGTCAAAGTGAATCGGGCCGCTCTTTCCGGATGACACCAGCCGATCGAATCCGCCCCGCTGCTTCAGGTCGCAGGCCTCCTCTACGCCCACGGCCAGACAGTCCGACAGGAACCCGAAGGCGTCGAACAGGGTGCTCTTGCCAACCCCGTTCTTGCCGATGACCGCGACGAGCGGCGTGAGAGCCGGGGTATTCTGTTGGTTCCACAGCTTGCCAATTGTGATGTCCTTCAACGCACGGTAGTTCTGGACGTGAAAGCCCTCAATCAAAGCCATCGTTCATTCCTTTGTGCAAAGACACCTCCTTAGAATAACGTCAGCCGGGCGCTGCTGGCCGAGGGAACTTGCAAGCTCCGGCGGGCGCGTACTATCGTTGCGATGGAGGAGCGGAACGTGACCGAACACGCAAAGCTGAGCGAGTTGCCGGCCGTGCATGAGGTGCTCGAGCGGTTGCCGCGGTCGCTCGGGAACGTTCCGCGCGGTTTGCTGGTGGCGGAAGTGCGGCGGGCGCTGGACCAAATGAGGCGGGAAATCCGCAACGGAGCAGAGTCCATTTCAACCGTCGAAGAACGCGTCGAGAGCGCCGTGGCGCAACTGGCGCGGCCATCGCTCGAGCGCGTCATCAATGCGACCGGCGTGGTCTTGCACACCAATCTGGGCCGCGCCCCCCTGGGGGAATTGACCGCCCTGGCTGGTTATTCGAACCTGGAGTACGACCTCGCCACCGGCCGGCGCGGGAAACGCGATACCCACGCGGGCGGGCTGCTCGAGCGGCTGCTCGACGCGCCGGCCATCGCCGTCAACAACAATGCGGCGGCCATTTTATTAGCGCTGAACGAGCTCGCCCGCGGCGCCGAGGTAGTGGTATCGCGCGGCGAGTTGATCGAAATCGGCGACGGTTTTCGCATTCCCGAAATCATGGCCCGCTCCGGCGCCACGCTGCGCGAAGTGGGAACCACCAACCGCACCCGCATCGAGGACTATCGCGAAGCCATCGGAGACCAGACACGCCTGCTGTTGCGCGTACATCCCAGCAATTTCCGCGTCACCGGTTTCGCCTCCCGGCCCGGGCTGGAGGAACTGGCCGCATTGGCCCGCGAGCGCAGCCTGCCGCTGTACGAAGACCTGGGCAGCGGCTGCATCGTGGATCTGCGCCCGTTCGGCATCGACGAACCACTGGTCCGCGACAGCCTCGCCGCGGGCGCCAGCCTGGTCTCTTTCAGCGGCGATAAACTGCTGGGCGGCCCGCAAGCCGGCATCCTGGCCGGACAGCCGGAGCTGGTCGCGCGCCTTCGCCGTAACCCGCTGTTTCGCGCCCTGCGCCTCGACAAGCTAGCCTATCAGGCGCTCGGGGGCACGCTCCGCCATCTGCTGTTCGAGGAATGGGAACGGATTCCCGCCCTGGCCATGATCCGCCAACCGGCAGCGGCCATTCGGTCCCGCGCGGAGGCATTGTTGGCGCGCCATCCCGGCCTGCGCGCCAGGCTGCTGGAGGGCCAGTCGGTAATCGGCGGCGGCGCCACCCCCGAGCAGTCGCTGCCCACCTGGCTGATCGCGATGGAAGCAAATGCCGCTCGCGGCGAAAAGCGCCTGCGGGAGGGCAAGCCACCGGTGATTGCCCGCATCCAAAACGATACTCTGCTGCTCGATCTGCGCACCGTCTCCGCGGCTGAAGAGGAAGAACTGGCGGCGGCACTGGAAGAGCTGACGGAATGAGCGCCCCCTTTGGCCGCGGCCCGGTTATGCGCGTTCCTGGTAGGTTCCCTCGGCGGTATTCACGCGGATTTTCTCGCCCTCGGTAATAAAGGCCGGCACCTGCACCACCAGACCGGTTTCGAGCTTGGCCGGCTTGGTCACGTTCGATACCGTGGCGCCCTTCAGGCCGGGCTCGGTCTCCACCACAGTCATATCGACCGTCGCCGGCAGCTCCACGCTGATGGGTTTGCCTTCGTAGAACTCCACCGACACTTTCAATTGCGGAATCAGGTAATTGGTGGCATCGCCGAGCAGGTCTTTCATCAGGTGCATCTGCTCGTAGTTCTCGGTGTTCATGAAGTAGTAGTATTCGCCGTCGTCGTACAGATACTCCATCTGCTGCTCTTCCAGGGCGGCTCTCTCGACGCGGTCTTCCGAAGAGAACCGGTGCTCCATCATGGTGCCGCTGCGCAGATTCCGCATTTTGGCCTGGACGAAGCCGCGCAGGTTGCCCGGGGTACGGTGCGTCATGCTGAAGACCGAATACAGGTCGTTATTGAACTTCACCACCATCCCAGGGCGCAATTGTGTTGCCGAAATCATGAAACTCCTTGACCAATGTGAACTTGAAACGTTCATTATAGCGTGGAGCGGGCTTGAGGTCCGGTTTGAATCGAAAGGTACAGCCGGCCGCGTTATCCTGGATAGATGGAAACTGAAGTCCCCGTCTCAGAGGCCCAGGAAGACACTGTTCCGCAGGTGAGCCCCGCTCAGTCCGTCATGGATTTGGAGCGCGCCCACCTCCTCCAGAATTATGCCCGTTATCCGCTCGTCCTGGCGCGCGGAAAGGGGTGCTGGGTGTACGATCTGGAGGGCCGCCGTTACCTCGATCTGATTACCGGCATCGGCGTCAATGCGCTCGGCCACGCCCATCCCCGCATCGTCAAGGTCATCCGCCAACAGGCCGGGTTGATGTCACCGCTATCAAGGCGAACTGGCCAAGCGCCTCACCGCCATGAGCGGCCTGGATCGCGCCTTCTTCTGCAACAGCGGCACAGAGGCCGTCGAAGGCGCGCTCAAGATGGTTCACTCCCACGGCCGCGCCCTCGATCCGGAAAAATACGAAATCGTTTCCCTCGACAACAGCTTTCACGGGCGCTCGATGGGCGCCCTTTCGGTCACCGGACAGGCCAAATACCGCGCCGATTTCGAGCCCTTGATTCCGGGCGTGAAATTCGTTCCCCCCAACGACGTGGCGGCGCTCGAAGCGGCCTTCAGCCCGCGCACCGCCGGCATGATTCTGGAGCTGATCCAGGGTGAGGGCGGCATCTATCCGCTGACGCCCGAATTCGCCGCCAAGGCACGCGAGCTGGCCGACCGCTACAACGCCCTGCTCGTCGCCGATGAGACCCAATGCGGCGTCGGCCGCCCCGGCGTCTACTTCGCCTATCAGCTCTCCCAGCCGGTAATCATGCCGGACGTCGTGGTCGCGGCCAAACCCGTGGCCTGCGGCTTGCCGCTCGGTTTCATTCTGGCCAATGAGAAAGCCGCCGCCGCGATCCGCCCCGGCATGCACGGCACCACCTTCGGCGGCGGCCCGCT
>JBEKZL010000315.1:0-8012 GCA_049509915.1 Bryobacteraceae bacterium
GACAAGCGAATCACGACGGACTCAATCTGGGCATAGCGTGGCACCTGTCCCACCATGCCACAAGGCCCCCCAAATATTCAAGCCGATAATACGAGACTGTATTTATGAAACAACCGACTAAGGCAGGCCATCCAGGACGAATGGCCTGCCCCCGCTTCAGGGTTTAGACGGGACGAGTTTGTCGAACATTGGCAAGGCGACGAACGACTACAGGGCGAAACTGTTGGTGGAACCGGACGAACCAGTCGATAATCCACTCGATTCCAGGCTGTTGAAGATGATCGCCATGGGGTTGAGCGAACTGGAGGTGGACGCGGTGGCCGACGATCCGTTCGATGCGGGCGGGTTGAAGAGAGACTCTAGCGAACTCGATGAGCTCGACGAACTGGACGAACTCGAATCCGCATGGTGGTGGTGATGATGAGGGCCGCCAATGCCCGCTTGCTGTAACTGTTGGGCAGTAGGCAACTGGCCGGTCGTGGACGCGTTCTGGAAATCGCTCGCCAACTGGTTGAGCTGGGTGGCCAGGGTGGAATTTCCCGCCGATTGCGCGGTTTGCGCGGCGGCTTGCAGATTGGTCGCGATCTGTCCCGTCACTTGCTGAAATTCGGTTGGATTGCTCTGCTGGAGTTGCTGCAGCAGGCTTAGCATCATGGCCGCCGGCGAGAATTGCTGCGAATCCGTGGTCTGGTTGGTGGACGAGGTATTGGCCGTGCCGGCGGAACCAATGTAATTGTCCGATCCGCCGAACACGCCACTTATCGAACTGTAGAGGGAATTCAAACCGCTGATCGTCATGGTTAGCTCCTTGTTTAGTCTTGTGCGGCGGCCTGCGCGCAGGTGCGCGCGGCCGCTTTACCGAGGACTCCCCGCAAAATAGCGGCGAGTTGCCGGCAGCGGGCGGCCTCATCGCTGTCACCCTCGGACTGAGCATGGCTCGCGGCCGTGGTCAGACGTTCGGCAATCCGGGTAGTCATTTGGCGAAACGCAACCGGGTCGTCTTGTTCGAGCGGAGCCAGCCAGCTCATGATTTTCACAGCCGGCCAGAGGTTCGATTCGTGGAGCACGCTGAACGTCATGCAGTCACTGGAGTGCACTCGCGGCTCCAAATCTAAATTACTGAAAACAAGTCTCCTATGACGGCCGGCAACGACGGTTATTTGGCGCGGCGTCAAGAAACTGGCCCGAACCAGGACTCCCAAAACCAGGGTGCTACACTCTTCGTATAGTGTCCTTTGAGAACATTCTGTGGGATCCGGACCAAGCCGGAATTGCGTGGATCACAGTCAATCGCCCCGCCAAGCTGAATGCGCTGTCGAGCGCGGTGATCGGCGAGTTGGAGCAGGCATTTTCGCAAGCGGCGTCGGACCGGGCGGTGCGCGCGCTGGCGATCACCGGAGCCGGGGACAAAGCGTTTGTGGCTGGTGCGGACGTGGCCGAACTGGCGGCGCTTTCTCCCAACGAGATGCGCCGGTTGGCACTACGCGGGCAGCGGGTGTTCCGGATGCTGGAAACCATGGGCAAGCCGTCGGTGGCGGCAGTGAACGGTTATGCGTTGGGCGGAGGGCTGGAGCTGGCGATGGCGGCTACGGTTCGGTTTGCGGCGGAGAGCGCGCGATTTGGCCAGCCGGAAGTTAAATTGGGACTGACGCCGGGCTACGGCGGTACGCTGCGGTTGCCCAGGCTGGTGGGGCGCGGGCGGGCACTGGAGATGCTGCTATCGGCCGAACCGATCACGGCCGCGGAAGCCTACCGCATCGGCCTGGTGAACGCGGTAGTGCCGCAGGCGGAACTGGTGGCCGCCAGCCGCGTCTGGCTAGAAAAGGTATTGCGGCACGCGCCACTGGCGATTTCACTCGTCATGGAGGCGGTGGATACAGGTTTCGGCCGCGGGCTGGAAGAAGGACTGCGGATGGAAGCGGCGGTTTTCGGACTATCGGCCGCCACCGAGGATTTTCGCGAGGGAACACGGGCGTTCCTGGAAAGACGAAGCCCGGAATTCGCTGGAAAATGAACATGCCGAAAACCATTGAAGGTCATCTGAACGCGGCGGGCTTGCGGTTTGGCGTCATCGTGAGCCGCTTCAACAGTTTCATATGCGAGCGGCTGCTGGCGGGGGCGCTGGATGCGCTGAACCGGAGCGGGGCGGCGGCGGACCAGATCGATATCGTGAAGGTGCCGGGCTCGTGGGAGATTCCCCTGGTGGCGAGCGAACTGGCGCGTCAGCACCGCTACGACGCCATCGTTTGTCTGAGCGCGGTGATCCGCGGCGAAACCCCGCACTTCGATTACGTGGCCAGCGAATCGGCCAAAGGCGTGGCGGCGGCCGCGGCCGAAACCGGCGTCCCCATCGCCTTCGGAATTCTGACCACCAATACGCTGGAGCAGGCCATTGACCGCGCCGGAGCCAAGGGCGGCAACAAGGGCTTCGACGCTGCCATGACGGCCATCGAAATGGCCAATCTGTTGCGCGCACTACGGCAGGCGGGCTGATGCCTTCGCGCCGTAAATCCCGCCAGCGCGCGCTGCAAATCCTGTTCTTGTGGGACGCCCGCCGGCAACCGCTGGAAGAAACCATGGACGCCTACTACGACGCCCTATTCGCCGAAGAACATCCCCAGCGGGATGCCTTTGCTTCCAGCCTGGTACACGGCACGGTGGAGCACCTGGCGGAGATCGACGGGCAGATCGGCAAGCACGCCGAGCACTGGCGGATGGAGCGTATGCCCGCGGTGGACCGCAACATACTGCGCCTGGCGGTGTATGAAATGATCCATGCCGGAACGCCGGCGGCGGTTTCCATCGACGAGGCGCTCGAGCTGGCGCGCAAGTTTTCAAGCGAAGATTCGGTGCAATTCCTCAATGGAGTGCTGGACGCCGTTCACCGCGGTCTGCCGGCCTGAGGGCGGCGGCCTGGAGGCCGGTGTTGTGGGCGGTATCCGATCCGGTGGAACTGCTGAACCAAGCCTATCACCTGCCTTCGCTGAACAATCACCGGTTTGCGGGCTGAGACTCGAAAGATACTGGGAACTGGCGAACGTCCCTTGGTCAAAATGGAATTGCGGCGCCGCTCGGGCCAAATTGTCGCCGGTCCTTTCGCGACATAATGGTTTTTGGAAGCCAAAACGGTTTCGCGGGCGTCTACTGAATTGAAGGGGAGGATGCGAGCGGTTCTATGCGACTGAGGCGGAACGGCCTGGCGGCCGTAATTGTTTTCATCCTGCTGGGTTTGCTTCCCTGGGGCCGGTTCGCGGGCAGCCTAAGGGCATCGCCGCCGGATTCGTCCGTCAATCGGAGCGCGCCGGGGGTCATATCGACTTTCACCAAAGCCTACGCGCTGGTAGAAAAGAACTTCGCCACGCCGGTCGACGCCGATCAAGCGATTTACGACGGCGCGCTGCCTGGCGTGACGCGCAGCCTCGATCCACACACCAACTTCCTCGATCCCAAGGAGTACGCACTATGGAACGAAGACCAGAAGGGGCACTATTCCGGGGTCGGCATGGAAGTTTCCCCTCGCCGTAACCAGACTGTCGTGCATGCGCCTTTTCCCGGATCGCCGGCCTATCGCGCCGGCATTCGCCCCGGCGACATAATCGCTTCAGTAGACGGCAAATCTACCGACCGGCTCACCACCAACGAAGTGGTAGACCTGTTGAAAGGCGACCGCGGCAGTTCGGTCAAGATCGCGGTGCGGCGGGAAGGCGTGGCCGAGCCCATGCTGTTCAACCTGGTCCGCGAGGATATTATCCGCCCCAGCGTGCAACCCGCCTTTTGGCTCAAACCCGGCATCGCGTACCTCAAGATTCTGAGTTTCGGCGATTATACGATGCGGGAGATGAACGACACCCTCAGGCGCCTGGGCGAGGACCGCGTCCAGGGCATGGTGCTCGATCTGCGCGGCAATCCGGGCGGTCTGCTGACGCAGGCCGTCGACGTAGCCGACCATTTTCTCCGTAAGGGCCAAGTAGTGGTGTCGCAACGCGGGCGTTCTTCGCCGGAGAAGATCTATACTGCCGACCACGGCAACCGCGGCCGTGATTATCCCATTGTGGTACTGGTGGACCGCGGATCGGCTTCGGCGGCGGAAATCGTTTCCGGGGCGCTGCAGGACCACGACCGCGCCTGGGTGCTGGGCGAGACCACCTTCGGCAAGGGCCTGGTTCAGACCGTCTTCCCGCTGCCCGACCGGACCGCGCTGGCGCTTACCACGGCGCACTTCTATACCCCCAGCGGCCGCTTGATTCAGCGCGACTATTCCCGGCTGTCCTTTTACGACTACTACACCCACGAGGACGGGCTCACGCGCAACGCCGACGACGTGAAGATGACCGACAGCGGCCGCACTGTCTACGGCGGGGGCGGAATCACCCCCGACGAGAAGTACAAAGCGCCTCCCATCGACGCGCTGCAGGCCGATCTATACCGCGACGGGATTTTCGCGTTCACACGCTCTTATTTTGCTCAGCACGGCACCCGCCTGCCCGACGGTTGGATGCCCGACAACGCCTTTCTGGAACAATTGCACGACTATTTGCTAGAGCACGGCTACCACTTCACCGAAGCTCAGTTTACCCAGGACCACGATTGGATCCGGCGCTACCTGGCCCGTGAGGTGTACATCTGGGCGTTCAACGTAGATGCCAGCAGCCAGGTGTTCGACCAGACCGATCCGGAAGTGGCCGAAGCCGTCCGATCGCTCCCCCAAGCCACCACTCTTCTGCAGAATGCCAGACGGGTGGTGGTGGAGCGCATGAGCCGGAAATAGCGCGGGATGTATTTACGGCACGGCGGCCGCGTACCCAATCAGTGGGAACGAATGCCCGCTGCGCGATCCATTTCCGCTACAGCCAGTTCGTGCGCTAGTCGGGCTTCGAGTTCGTCGAGTTCCGCCTTACTGGTCCCGGCAACGGCTTGGGCGTGCTTGGCTTCGGAAACGACGCCGGCCTGGAACTGGTTGCCGCTTAGCCGCTGGCTCTCCCTTTCGAGGGCCAGGGCCTCGGCGGCGACCGAGATCATGAGTTCGGACCGCTCCAGTTTCCGGTACGCTTTATCCACCTCCACCGAGACGCGGTCGGTGACGCGGCGCAGGTTCCCTTCGGCCTGGGTGAGAAGCGCGTCCCGCTGGCCGACGACGCCTTTGCGTTTCCCCCAATCGAAGATGTTCCAGGTCATCTGGAGCCCGAACGTGCCGAAATTGTGAGCCACGAACGGGACACCGCTCTGATAGGTGTAACGGGCGAACGCGCCGACGTCGGGAATGTACTCGTATTGGGCGGCGCGCAAACCGCTACGCGCTTTGGCCACGGTTTCCCGTGCGGACTGCACTTCCGGGTTCCCCGCCAGCGCCGCATCGAGGTATTGCTGGCGGGAGAGTTTGGCATCCGCGGATACTTTCACGTCCGCTAAATCCAGTTCCATATCCAGGGGTAAGCCAAGTGCGTCGTCCATCTCGGCAGTCAAATCCGAGACTTGGTTTTCGGCGGCCAGCAGCGTCTGCCGGCTGTGCAACAGGCTGGCGTGCGCGCCGATGGCGGCGACTTCCAGCGCGTCGCCCGCATCCACCGCGTTTCGAGCTTCCCGCAGGGCTTCCCCTCCCGCCGCGATTTCCGCCCGCACCACTTCGATCCGCTTGCGGGCCGCCAGCAAGCCATAGTAAAGCTGGTGGACTCCGAGCACCACTTCGTCTTCGTCCTTCTTCAAGTCCGCTTCGGTAACGCGGCGCTCGGCGGAGGCCACGTCGTTAGCGGCGCGGATCTTGAACAGTTGGGTCAAGGGCTGGCCGAGGGTGGTATTGGTCAGCAGCACCGTGCTCGACCCCTGGTTGATGGCATCGTTTTCCGGAGGAAAGGGGCCGATGCCGGGTATGGTACCGAGACTGCCCGCGGGAATGGTCACCAGTTCCCGGTCCGACAGACCCCAAAGATTGGTGCTATTGGCCAGTTGCGGAAAGTAGTCGGCACGCGCGGTAACCTCTTTTTGCCGGTTTTCGCGAACGCGCGCGCGGGCAATCTTGAGGACCGAGTTTTGTTTCAACGCCAGATCGACCGCTTCGGGCAAGGTGAGCTGTCTCGAGGCGGCGCGGGCCGGCGCCGGGGTCAGCACGAGCCCCAGCAGAACGGCCAGAACAGCGCCGGCGGCGGGCTTGGCGCCATGCGAATTTACTAGCACGAACAGGACCGGGACCACGATCAGGGTAAAGAACATGGAAGAGACCAGCCCCACGGCGATTACGCTCGCCAGCGGGCTCCACAAACTCGATCCGGAAATAATCATCGGCGTGACTCCGACCGCGGCGGCCATGGTGGTGAGGAAAATGGGGCGCAGCCTGCGCTCGCCGGCTTCGACGGCGGCGGTTTCGAGCGAGTGCCCCTCGCGCAACTTTTCGTTCATGTAATCCACCAGGATGATGGCGTTCCGCACCACGATTCCGGAGAGCGCGATCATGCCCGTGAAGGCCGTGAAACCGAATGGATTCCGGGTGAGCACCAGGCCCAGCATGGCGCCGAACATCGCCAGCGGGATCGAGCACATCACCAGCAGCGGTTCGGAAAGGTTGCGAAACTGCATCAGCAGCACCAGGAAAATGGCGACCAGGCTGATGGCCAGCGCTTCGGTCATCGCGGGCAAAGTTTCGTTGCGGTTGGTGACTTCGCCGCCGTATTCGAGACCATAGCCAGCGGGAAGCGCCAGGGCTTTCACCGGGCGGTCGATGGCGTTCAGGACCTGGGAGGCGTAGTGCCCGCGTTGCGGAAAGGCGCGAACCGTCAGGGTGCGGACGCCGTTGCGGCGCACGATGCGGCTGGTCTGCCACTGGGGCGTCAGTTGGGCGATGGAGCGCAGTGGGACGCTGGCGTGGGTAATCGCGGAGGGCACGTAGGCGTTGCGCACGTCCTCGAACGAACTCCTGCGCGCGGCCTCCAGGCGGAGCAGGATCGTGATGGCGCGGTCCCCTTCCCAAAAGGTGCCGACCGGATCCCCGCTGAAGGCCCCGGCCAGGAGGCCGGAGACCGAGGCGTTGGTCAATCCCAGCCGATTGGAGACTTCCGTATCGATATCGACGTCCACCCGGCCCGAGTCGCCGAAGTAATCGTTGTAAATCGACTGGGCATAGGGGACCCGGTGGAGGATTGCCTCGACGCCGGTTCCGATCCGCTGCAACTCGGCGACGTCGTATCCGGAAACGCGGACCTCAATGGGGGCCTCCATGGTCATGCCCTGTTGCAGCTCTTTGACGATCGCCAGGGCTTCGGGCGCCACTTCAGCCAGGGTCCGGCGAAGCTCCGACACCAGGGCGGGAACTGTCTTTTCGTCTTTGGTGTTGACGATGAACTGGCCGTACGCGGGGTCGGGATCCTGCGGGCTCACATTGTAGTAGAAACGGGGAGCGCTCTGACCCACGAATGCCGCATAGTGCGCCACTTCCGCCTTGCCGGCCAGCACCCGTTCGATGCGGCCCATGGTTTCGGCGGTGGCTTCGATGCGGGCATTTCGGGGCATCCACACATCGATGACGAACTGGTTGCGTTCGGCCGAAGGAAAAAACTGCTGCGGGACGGTTTGGAGCATCTGGAGAATACGATGGACCGGTTATAGACAGTCTGCAGCCGGTCGAGCATGCTGATTTTCTTTTGGCCGGGACGCACTTCAGCCTGGCCCTGGTGCAGCCCCTGGCGAATGAAGAACCGGCACAGCAGCGGAGTGAGCAGAATCGCCACCACGAAGGAGACGCCGAGCGCCACCGCGACGGTAATGGGCAGGGCGCTGATGAATTCGCCGACCGAACCCGAGAGGATCAATAACGGCAGGAAGGAAGCGATGATGGTGAGAGTGGCGGTGATCACCGGGACCAGGACCTCCCGCACGCACTGCCAGGCGGCATCGGGCCTCGGTATGCCCCGATCCAGGCAATCGACATAGTTATCCGCAATGACGATGGCGTCGTCGACCACGATGCCCAGCACCATGATCAGCGCGGCGATCGAAACCTGGTTCAACTGGATGCCGATCGT
>JBEKZL010000316.1:0-7505 GCA_049509915.1 Bryobacteraceae bacterium
TCGCCCGTCGCCTCAACCTGGCGCGCACCTCGGTCCGGCGAATTCTGGCCGCCCGTTCGTCGACGAAATAGACCCCAGTCGCCTCTCCAATCCCCGCTTACGCAACCTAGCCGAAGGCTCACGATGAAGACGGCCGAGGCGGTGCTGCAGTTGTATCGGGAGAAGTACTTCGATTTCAACGTGCGGCATTTTCACGAAAAGCTGACCGAGGAGCATGACATCCGGATCAGCTACACGTGGGTGAAGACGGCGTTGCAAGGGGCGGGCCTGGTGAAGAAGCAGCGGCGGCGTGGGACGCACCGACGGCGGCGCCCGCGTCGGCCGTTGCCTGGGATGATGCTGCACATCGACGCCAGCAAGCATGCCTGGTTTGGGGACGGGCGGTATTACGACCTGATCACCATTCTGGACGACGCCACCAGCGAAATTTATTACGCGCAACTGGTGGCGGAAGAAGGCACACGCACGCTGCTGCCGGCGGTGCGGCAGGTGATCCAACAGCAGGGCATATTCTGCGCGCTGTACAGCGATCGGGCCAGCCATTTCTTCGTGACGCCGAAGGCTGGCGGCAAGGTGGATGAGAGCCAGGTAACGCAGTTTGGACGGGCGTTGAAAGAGCTGGGGATCAAGATGATTCCGGCGTACTCGCCGCAGGCCCGCGGGCGGATGGAGCGGAGCTACCGCACGTGGCAGGGTCGGCTACCCCAGGAACTGCGACTGCGCCAGATCACGACGGTGGAGGAGGCGAACCGGTTCCTCCGTCAGCGGTACCAGGCGGAATTCAACCGGTTTACGGTCGTGGCGGCCGGTAAGGGCAGCGCCTTCGTACGCACGCGGCGCAAGGATCTGGACTGGGTGTTTTCCATCCAGCACGAACGTACGGTGAACCCCGACAATACGATCGCACTGGACAACCGGATTCTGCAGATCGAAAAGACGCGCTGGCGCAATACGCTGAGCGGGTGCAAGGTGCAGTCTACGAGTTGCTCGACGGCAAGGTTGTCGTCCGGTTTGGACCGCATGAAGTGGCGCGGTTCGAGCCGCGGGATCTACCGGCCCCGCAACCCAAGGTCAAGAAGGCGCCGCGGCCTTTGGGACACAACCGGAGGGCAGCTTGAAGGGGAAGGGGGCTTCGCTCCCCCTGGAGGCTCTGCCTCCAGACCTCCGGGATTTAACGCTGTTGGGCCAGAATGGCCTAGCCTGGCCGGGGGCGCTTCGTCGCCGCCCCAGCCATTCCGGCGCCTGGGTCGATGCTCGAGTTGCTTCCCAGCAGAGCTCTATCCCCCGCCCAGGTAATTGCAGCGTAGCAGCCGAATGGATCCGGACATTTCACTTGCTAATAAAAGCGGACAACTTGACGTGCTACCAACAGCACCGGTTTGAAATTTACGACTAAAAAAACGAAATATCGAGCTTCCAGTCGCGGAGAAGCCAGCCTTCGCGTCCGCTCCGCAGCGCGCAGGCTTCACCCTGCGCCTCCCGGGATGAAGAGTGAAGTGGCTCCTCGAACCAGCCGTTGCCGGTCTGCTACGGGGAGAGTCTTATCACGCGCGCGCCGATGGCTGTTCGGTTGCATTACGTTCCGCCCTGGCGATGGCGCCTCGTCCTTCAGCCGCTTCTGCCTCGGTTCGCCGGCGCCGGGTTCGCGTTTTAGCCCAGCACAAAAAGAGACATTTTTCACGCACCACGGAGCAAATCGGCGGTTGCAACAGGCATCTTGACCAGTTCTACCGAGAGAATGCGAATCAACCGACGCGACTTCCTCCAGACGGCGCTGGCCGTGCCGATCAGCGTCTCTTTTGCCCGTTATCTGGCGTTGGCGGCATCCGCGCTGGGCCTCAGCAAGATCACCAGGATACAGGCGCTTCAGCTCCAAGCCGGGCAGACGCTCATCCGCGTCGATACCGACGCCGGTTTGTCGGGGTACGGCGAGTGCAACACCGCCGGTCCGGTCGCCCGGTCCGTGATTGCGGGCTACAACTGCGCCGGCCGTCTGCCCAACCTCGCCTTGGTCGGGAAAGATCCACTCGCCATCATCCAGGTGCATTTCCACAACATGTTTTATGCGTATCCCCAGCGCAGGCGCGAGATGAAAGTGGCGGGCGGAATCGACATGGCGCTGTGGGACCTGGCGGGTAAGATTCTCAATCGGCCGGTGTCGAAACTGCTGGGCGGCAACTTCCGGGACGAGGTTCTGCTTTACTCCCACGCACCGGCGGCGACTACCTGAGCAAGGAAGAGTGGCGCGACCGGGCCCAGCGGTTGAAGTCGGACCCGCGCGGGTTTAGAGCATTCAAAGTGGATATTCACCACGCGCTGGGAATCAACATGCAGGAGTACACTCCGAGCATCGGTGTCGAGGAGGCGCGGCGGGTTAATCGGGCCTACACGCTGGCCCGCGAGGCATTTGGCGACGATATCGGGATCGACGTGCACTGCCACTGCGAGCTCGACGTGCCCAGCGCGATCAAGGTCGCCCAGGCGGTGGAGCCCATCAATCCGATGTTCTTCGAGGATCCGCTGGCGCAGGAATGGTCGGAGTGTTGGATGGCGCTGCGGCGCGCCACGCGAATCCCCATCATGACGGGCGAGAACATGGAGCTCGCCGAGTGGGCGATTCCGTTCCTGCAGAATCAGGCGGTGGACATCTTCCAGCCGGACATCATCAATTCGGGTGGAATTACAGGCGTCAAAATGATTGCGGACCTGGCGGCGCGATAGCGGATCCCGATAGCGCTGCACAACGTAAGCGGTTTGATGTTGAATATGGCATCGCAGCAGTTGGCGGCGGCGGTATTCAACTGCCCACGCATCGAGTGCGCGGCCGAGGCCGATCGTTTCCAATGGGCGACGAAAAACCCAATCGTCATCAAGAACGGTTATATGAAGGTCTCGGCCGATCCGGGCCTGGGTGTGGAGTTGAATCAGGAGTTCCTGAAGGCCAACAAGGTGGAAAGCGAGCCCTGGTGGGGATGAGGGTTGGGAAAGTCGGCGACCTTGCCAAACCCGTCGAGTCCGTAGCTTTCGCGGCGACTCGGCGGCGAACGATCTACGCCGACATGCCAGCCGACAGCCTGCGGTGTTCGTGGGTCCGTCCTTGCCGCGAATACGCGCGGCATCGTGCGGCGCCGCGGAAGGCCAACTTGGGCGCGCGGGCGCTTCGTCCGGGAGCCTGCGTGCCATTGAACGCGCCACGCGATCAATGGGGCCGCTTCGGCCGTCGTTCGACACCGCTCGGGTCAACCGCCGCCGCGTTCGCCCAGAACTCCGGCCCGGGTCGCGTCCGTCTGCGCCGCCTGTTCTCGTGGAAGGCGCTCAATCGCGTCACGCCGCGGAACGGCCGACGTCAGACCGTTCGGAGGGGGCAGATCATAAAACGCAGCGTGATCAGAAGGCGCGGTTTCCCAGATCACCGTTTCGGGAGCACCACGCTGGCCTCGGGACCAATCGAGAGACGCGAGCGCGTTCACGTTCTCCTGAGGGTGACTCGGCAGACCTCCCTGAATCCCATGTTGCCTGGCTCCGGCGGGGCGGCCAGTCCGCTTCACCCAGCCTGTGACGGCTTCGGCGTTTCAGCTTGTTTCGGCGGCTCAGGTGGCGGAACTGGCTTCAGCCATTTCTTTCCTGACAGTGTTTGCACGTTCACGTTTTGTTTGCGCAAAGCGCGCCACTTCCTCGCCTTTCAGCGACGTAAAGATGATGGTCTGGAAGGCCGCAGTGCGGGCGAGCTCGCGGCACAGAAACTGGACGAAGCGGCTGCGATGCCCTGGATCGGGGTTCTGCTGCAACGGCTCATCGAGAATGACAATGCTGGGGTGTAATCCGGTGGGACGCGTTCCGGTTGCGGCCAAGGCAAGCGTGTAGGCCGTGGTCAACCGCGGGTGATCGCTTGCGGACCCCAAGGAGCGAAGCCGCCGATCATCGAAATACGGTACATACTGCTCATCGAACGTCAGTCGCGCCGCGTTGTTGTCCGTTATTTCGCTATGGCGCAGTTCAATGAGATACTTCCTGAGAGCGTCGAGGAACGCCTGTTTCCGTTCTTCGATGTCCATTGAGCCCACTTCCTGGCTGGTGAGTGTCTTGGCATCCGTGATCGAGCGGTCAATCTCGGCCTGAAGTTCGTCGATCTCCACACTCTTTTCCCGAGCCCGGTCCATCTCGCGTTCGATAGCAGAGAGGTCGCCCACTATCCGGGCGACCTGTTCGCGCTCCACGCCCACGGCCGCCGTTACACCCGCTAGCACTCGTTCGGATTCTCGCAGTTCGGTATCCGGGCTCAGCATCGCCGGCCGCGTGGTTCTGAGCCCCGCGTCGATTGACCGAGCGTTGCTGACCATCATCTCGCGGTCCGCTTCAGCGATTCGATCTGCGCGCTCACCGACTCAGTCGATTGCTCGGTCAATGCAAACGTCGTTGGATCAAGGTCGCGATGACAGGTCTACATGATCGATGCGGCCTACCCCCGTCGTTTTCAAGCGCAGAAGATCGCTCGCCGATTGAATCCGGTGTTCCAGGCTTGGCGATTAGCGTGGCCGGCGTTAAGGTTGTCTCCGTGACCAGGCGAATCGGAACAGCGCCGAATGGCCCGCATTTTGCGAGCTGCTTGGCCCCATCACTGCCAAGCGGCGGCATGTCTAGCGCCGTTCGTCCAAACAAATCAGGTTCCCACTCCTGTTCCCAGGCTGTTCAGGTAGCGACCGCTGCAACTCACTGTGTTTACAGCCTTGTTCCCATTGTTCCCATTGTTCCCATTGTTCCCACTGTTCCCACTGTTCTATGTCGCAGAGGAAAATTGTGCAGCAGCCATGCTATATAGCAAACTCAACACACGCGGAATCCTGGGAACACCATGAAACTCCAGGGTATTGCCTGGGAACAAACTGGGAACAGAATGGGAGCATCATGCGTCCGCCTTTCGGTAACGCCACTCCAGGCGGTTCGGCAGCCGCTCTCGGTACCGCTGCCAGCCTTGGGCCCGCAGGCACCATGCTGCCCGGATCTTGTCGGTTTGCGTCCACTGGGCTTGCGGCTTGATCAGGCATTTTTCGAGCACCTCGCTGATCGACACGCTCGACCTCGCTTCTAGCCACGGACCGGTGATTTCTTCCCAAGGGTCGCCTTCGTATCGGTCGACCTGCTGATCCGAGGCCAGTTGAATCAATGCGGCAGTCTCTAGCCACCAGACACTTCCGCCATCGAACCGCGCCTTCGCTTCCGCCCACAACTGGTCCCGATCGCGGGCCAGGGCCTCCACATCAATGCGACCGCAGGCGACAGGCCAGAAACGGCGCCCACCCGTCTCGTCGCGCAGATACGTGCTGTGATTGACGGTGCCGCGAAGACGCACTGGCGCGGCGATTCCACCAGGCGCATGCCGTAAGGCGGACGAAAGCGGTCCGTCGTACGGCTCATGAAGGCCTTGATCCGGGCCACCTCGGAGTGGCCCAGGCTGTCAAGCTCCGAAAGCTCAATGATCCAGGCCCCGCGTGTTTGCATCGCGGCATCTTTGCTGCCCAGATCCGCCAGTTCGTCCGTGAAGTACTCGCCGGCGAGAGTGCGCAGGGCCGTCGATTTCCGGATGCCTTGTGCCCTTCCAGGATCAGACAGCAATCCGCCTTTGCCCCTGGCCGAAAGATCCTGGCCACGGCCGAAATCAGCCACCGTGAGCCTACGGCACACGAGTATTCCGTCTCCGCCGCACCAAGGTAGGCGGTCATCCAACGGTCCACGCGCTCGACTCCAGCCCACCGGGGCCCTTTACAGACTATCGCATAATACAGTGACAAGAACAATTCACGGAACCCCTGTTTAATTGCTTTCTGTGCCTATGACGGAGTGTCACCCTATTTGGCGAGGCTCTATAAGTATGCTCTGACCGGATGGAAGGGCCGATCCCTGGCGACGGTCTGCACCGCTTGCCCGGCGACCTCGACCGAGACCAGGATTCCCTGTCTCCGGTCCTCATAGTCGGTCCATTCTCCCTTGGGAACGATGCCCCAGGGCCCCGGCTTCAGCACGACCGTGCCGCATCCGAATTCATTAAACGCCAGCACGCCACCCCACTCCGGGGCGTGACGGAAGGCGGCCATGGCGTTGGCTAATACGGGCAAGATGCGACCCTCGGTAGTGTTCATAGGCGGTTTGGAGCGCAACAAGTCTCTCCTCCATGTGGCGCTAGTGAAGTCGGTGTGCGCGATGGCATCGAGAACCACTTCGGGACCGACAGTAGCGAGGTGATCGTCGATTCCTTTGCCTTTGGAACCGTCCCATTCCAGGACGCCAACCAGGGCGCCCCGGCCGCGCAAGTGCGCCGCGAGTTCCGAGCGTGCGATGCGGACCAGTTCTTTGGTCACGGCGTCGGCGTCATAGGCGATGACGACATGGCGCCACTCCCAGCGGATCCAGTCGAGATCTGGAATCGCACCCTTCACATCCAGACGGCTCCCGTCAGGACCGACTGTCTTTCCGATCGTGCCGCGCCAGTTGTAGACGCCGGAAACCCCCAGGGGAAGAAACCTCGGTCGATTCGGCGACGCGTGATGAGCCAGGCGCCACAGGGCCAACGTCTTAAATTCGCCCTCGGTGACAATGATTGGCAGCGCGGGATCATTCAGCAGCAATCTGCCGACTCCGCGCACCAGGTAGAGCATGTTGGACCTGCCCGGCGGACTCAGATACTTTTGCCTGGCCTTCAGGTTGCCAGCGGCATCGTATTCGAGGTCTGGCAGGTCGCGGCGCAGTCGGTAGTCGCGAAGTTGACCGGAGCCGGGGTGGAAGTAGGGGATCAGGATGCCGGCGTAGTTGCCGCTTCTGCGGCCGACGATTTCGCAGCCTGTGATGGAATCCACTCGTCGCAAAATGGGCACCGTCGCCCAGACCGCGGTCGATCCAGCGAGCATCCAGAGCGGCATAATCGGCAGTTGTCAGGTCGGCACCCACCAAGTTCGGACGCTGAGGCTGGGTCGCTTCAGGGATCTGTTCGGGCTGGAAAAGCGCTTCAGTGTGGAGAGCATTTTCGGCTTCTGTTTGCCCACTGTTTTGGTATATGCTTCCATCGAGAGTATTGAGAGTATTCAATCTTCACTCCTATGGGTTGATGGCTCGCGTTGCCGTGTGGGCCATTGTGGTCTGTGGTGAACGGGGCGCAACGGCGAGTACGAGGAAGCTGAAGTTCACGTGCGGCCCGGGAAGAACCTGAGCAGGACGGGGGTGGATTTGCGTTCGTTACACTCTTCAGTCCGGACGTCGATGGGCCACTGCTGGTATCAGCGCAAAAGCCTTGTTGGAGGCTCTCGTTTCGTCCCGACGCGCTCCAACGAATCATCAAGGAGGCCTGCTTGATTTCGATAAGTGCTGAGCTTTCGACTATGCACGGGATTCCCCTAGATCATCATTCTCTTATTAACTACACAATAATGGTCTCGTCCATCTTGTACTTCCAACGAAACACTACCGGGGCTACGTTGATCTCTTCGAAATATTGATGGATTCGATCGATCAGC
>JBEKZL010000317.1:0-7497 GCA_049509915.1 Bryobacteraceae bacterium
CAAAAGTCACCATGAGAAAATCCTACGGGTTCCGAACCTTCCGCGTCACCGAACTAGCGCTCTATCACTCACTTGGAAAACTCCCCGAGCCGGAACTCACCCACAGATTTTTCTGACGAATCAATATCTGGAGCCGGAAGCCGCCTGGCAAGCGCGGCTACGCCCTGCTGCTGGCCGCCCTGGTCAAGGAAAACAAGGTCGCTGTCGCCAAGATCACCATGCATGGCCGCGAGCAAGTGGCTATCATCCGCCCCTACAAAGGGCTGCTGATGTTTCACACCATGTTCTGCGCCGATGAGGTTCGCGAAGCGCCGGCCATCGCGCCGGTCGAAGTCAAACCCGCCGAGTTAAAGTTGGCCTGCCAACTCCTGGCCACGCAAGCCGAGTCGTTCAAGCACGACGCCTACAAAGATGAGTACCGCGCTGCGGTCGAGAACCTGATCGAAGCCAAGCGCAACAAGAAACCGGTGCCGATCAGCAAGGGCAAGGCACCCAAGAAAGTCGAGCAAGCCGACATCCTGGAAGTCCTCGCGGCTTCCATCAAAACGAGAAAGAGAGCGTAAACCATGCGTGATCGTAGCAGGCAGATCCTCTGGAACCACTCAACCCCCGCCGAGCGCAAAGCATGGCTCGGCAGTCGCGGCAAGTCTCTACTGATGTTTTTCAGGACATGGTTAGAGTTGACCACCCAGGAACAAGGGCTCATCGCCAACTGGTTCCGCATCCGCGAAGCCAAACCCCGCGAATACGAAGGGCCTACCGGCCATCGGCTCGCACGCCGCGCCCTGAGCCGGCGCTACAATAGGAGAGGCCAAAATGCAGATGAAGCCGGAATTCATCCCCGTGATGCTCGGATTCGCGACGTTCCTGGGAACGCTCTCGGTAGTTGTGGTCGGGTTCCTCTATAACAGCTCGCGCATCACCGATGTTAAAGAACTTTTCCGCGCCGAACTAAAGGCCGTTGAAGCCTCAATTCTCTCCCAGATGGCGACCTACCAGATGGACATTATCTCCAAGATCGCCGAACTCGATAACCGCATCAGCCGCCTAGAGCGGTAAACCCTTTTCTTCCCAAGTCCACCACCCTCAAGAGCCGCCCGCCGGTTAACGACGGGCGTTCCCACCTGTATGTCGATCCCTGCCCACACATAAAAGTTCAACCAGTAGATTCATAACCGAGCGCAAACCACTCCAAGGAAAGGTACTTGAAGCATGAACTCGAACTTTGCCAAGCGGCTCGTCCGAATCTCCTCCGGGCCGTGGAAGTACGGCAGCCCAAAAACACCCCATTGCGAGCGCCGCTGGCGCAGAAGGTGGTGGCGAATGCCTAACCCCTACATCGAAGACCGCTGGGCCGACGCCGACTACCTGGCAACCCAGCCCAACACGAACGACTGGCGTGCCAATCGCGGGAACCAGACCCGCCGTGTCAAGCACCAAATCCGACAGGCCGCGCGTCGCCTGCCCTGGTCACAGCGATGCACCTTAGAAATTGCTCGCTGGCGTACTGAGAAGGCTAGCCGTGGATAGCCCCTTAGAGCGAGCCGCGCGGCTTGTCGAAGCCGAGATTAAAAAATCCCAAGTGATCGGACACTCTGCCCGCACTGTCACCGTGAGACGTGGAATTCGTTCGCGGATAAACAGAACCTCGGTTCTTTGCAGTCGGTTGTCTGCTCGGCAGGCAAAAAAAATTAGCAAATTGCAGCATTTTGGCCGCGACTCGCCAGCCGCGGTCGGCGTCAACGATGTTTGATTTCATGGCTTTTCGTCCTCGACAAGCCATTCTTGGCTGCGGTAAAGCCTGACAGCCGTTTGCAAACTTCGTGCACTTCGGGAAAAGCCGAAGCATAGGGCTTGCGGCCTTCACAGCGCTGCGCGCCGGCCTCCATGCGTCTACGGGCAGCCCAGAGATTTAGCACCACCATGGTGCGGTCGTATTGCCCGATAGCACCATGATCTGGCGAAACAGAACGCGCGCCGGATCGGAATCCAGATCCCGTTCGCCGACAGACCCCCGCACCCCGCAGCGCTGCTTCAGGTCGCGAAGAATGTACTCCTGGACAAACAACTCGTGCGCCAGGTGATCCAACCCCTCGATCACGAGGGTGCGCACGTCGTTGAGCGAGTACGCTTGATTTCACGAACCGAGAAACCAGCGGTCCGCTGCTGGTAGAGCCGCTCAAAGAACCGACGCCGGAATAAGTAGGATGGTGCGCGGCTGTGCTTCCGCGCCGCGAGCAGGCGCGGCATCGTGATCTTCAAGACGCCCGGCTGATCCTCAAACATACGCCGCACTGTGGTTTCAGACACGCCGCAGGCGGTGGCGACCTCCTTGAGGATGAAGTGTCGCTCGACGGCGCCCATCGTGGGGACAACAGCTACATTCGGCTTCATGCTCGTCCGGCGATATGTCGCTTCTTTTCCCAAAATCAAGGATGACTGGCGCGAAGCGTGCCCCGCTGGTAACGCTGACCAGGCACGTGCCTGCCAATGCCCCTGCGGTCGCAGTCTACACACTTCGGTTCACGCCGCTCTCCCGACTCTTGTCTCATGCAACATGAGCCTGAACTGGCGACTGGATTCGCACGCAAGATGAGCCTGAAGGGAAAGTTCGGGATGCTGGGGATTGATCATCAGCATGGACGACACAGAGGCCACCAGCCTGGAGCAGATTCGGGCCTTCCTGGCTGGCAGCGAAGGGGTGCGGTTTGCCGGGCAGCGGCGCGAGGAGGTGTACCGGTGGATCGAGGCCACGCTGGTACGGCTGCAGTACACGAGCTTGGACAAGCCCGGCAAGGGACTGGTCCGGCGCTACCTCGCGCGGATGACGGGATTGAGCCGGGCGCAGGTGACGCGGATGATTGGGCGGCAACGCCGCACGGGGCGGGTGAAAGCGGCCGCCTATCAGCGAGCCAGGTTCGCCACGCGCTACACGGCTGCCGACGTCGATCTGCTCGCCCACGTCGACAAGGCGCACGGGAACCTATCCGGGCCGGCGACGCGACGAATCCTCGAACGGGAGTACAGCGACTACGGGCAGGCGGCGTATGTGCGGCTGGCGTCGATCTCGGTGGCGCACCTCTACCGGTTGCGCAACAGCGCGGCCTACCGGAAGCGCAACACCAGCTATCAACCCACACGGCCGACGCCGATTCCCATCGGCGAGCGGCGCCAACCGCAACCGCGCGGCGAACCGGGCTTCCTGCGCATCGACACGGTATACCAGGGCGATCAACCGGGGCGCAAAGGCCTGTATCACATCAACGCCGTCGACGAAGTGACGCAGTGGGAGATTGTCGCCGCCACGCCGCAGATCTCCGAGTTGTGGCTGCTGCCCAACGGCCACCTGGATCTTTTGGATGCTGCTGCCAAGGGACGCGGTCGGGCAAACGATCACGAAAATGTAAGGCTGGAACTTTCCAGCATGAACGAACCCGAAAATAGTGGTGTGGTGGAAAACGCTACAGCGCGGGGGTGCGGAGCCTATCCCTAATCGCTCTAACTACTTCGACCAGGGTGATGTTTCTCGCTGGTGCAGTCTTCAGATACGGGCAGCCTCATGGATGGTCATTCTGCTCGAAGATTGGCCTTTAACGCGCCGGAGATGGCCGAGGCTGCGTGCGAGTAGGTGACGAAAACCATTCCAGCACACGGGAAACCGACTCTTAACTGTTTGTCTTAGCCGAGCGGGCGGGTGCAGATGCCGCCACGGTTGCCAGCACATCACTCTGCTTGACGACAATTCGAAATCTCCGCTTCAATCGGATGCGTTCCAATGCCTCTTTCATAAGCTGATTGTCAGTGAAACACCACGAATGCGAAAGTGTCAATGCGATTCCGGCATAGAGCAAGCGGTCGCCCTCCCAGTACCCGAAGATTACCGTGTCGAAGTTCCTGGGACCCGGCGCGTACCCGCCGATCACCGAAGTTCTCGGAGCGGTTGATCCGCATTTTCTGCCAGGCACCGGAGCGGCAGCCGGGTTCATACCGGGAGTCAAGGCGCTTGGCGACCACCCCTTCCAAGCCTTGGGCGCGCACGGCCGCCACTAGGTCGTTGAGGCTGGCGTCCAGGATCGGCGATTCCCGGATCGGCTCAGAGAGGGCGGGCAGGACGCTGACCCGCAGCAACTCGCGGCGAACTGTTAGCGGCTCCGACATCACGTCCCGCCCGCCGAGCGCCAGGATATCAAAGCCGTAGTAGACGATGGGCACCTGCGCTGCACCATGGTTCTGTAACGCATGGAACGACGGTCGGCCGTCAGCGTCGAGCGCGACCTGAATGGGTGATAATCGGGTCAGACGGCCAGATACATCGTGCTGCCCTGCCTGTTCACCAGCAGGAGGAGAGTGGCATCCTTCGCGTTACGCATGGCAGATTCGAAATCCGAAGTGTTGCGCACCGGTTTGTGGTTTACTTCCTGAATTAGGTCGCCGCGCTTCAGGCCGGAATCGGCAGCTTTGCTGGCTGGGTCCACGTTGCTCACCACAACTCCGGTAGCAGTAGCCGGCAATCCTAGCTGCTGGGCCGTCCGGGCGGTGACGTTCTCTACCGTGATCCCTTGCAGGGCATCTTCGCTGCTGTTCCCCGGCTGTTCGTTCTTGGCAGTTTCCGTGGGCATTTCCGCCAGGGTCAGCGGGAGGGTCTTCTCCACGCCGTCGCGGAACACCTTCACGTCCACCTTGGTTCCAGGAGCCATCAACGAAACGTGCATTCGCAGTTCGGCACTATTGCTCACCGGCTTGCCGTTGATGTCTAGGATAATGTCACCCTTTTCCAAACCCGCCTTCTCGGCAGGGCTGTTGGGGGTCACATCGCCGATCAGCGCGCCGCGTACTTCCGGTTCATGGAAGGCCTTGGCGATGGAGGGCGTCACTTCCTGAGCCATCACGCCCAGGTATGCGCGGGTCACCTTGCCGTTGTCGATAATCTGGTCCATCACATTGCGTGCCACACTAACAGGAACGGCAAAACCGATGCCTTGGTTCCCTTCCGATCCATTGGCCAGGATGGCGGTGTTGATGCCGATCAGCTCGCCGCGGTCATTCACCAGCGCGCCGCCCGAATTGCCGGGGTTAATCGACGCATCGGTCTGAATGAAGTCTTCGTAATCTTCGATGCCCAGATTGGCGCGGCCGGTAGCGCTGACAATGCCCATAGTGACAGTCTTGCCGACCCCAAAGGGATTGCCGACGGCCAGCACGTAGTCGCCTACCTGAACTTTATCGGAATCGCCAATGGTGATCGGATCCAGGGAGCCGGCGTCCACCTTGAGTACGGCAATGTCGGTCTTCGGATCGGTACCCACCACGCGAGCTTTGTATTCGTGCTTGTCCGCCATGATCACGGTTACGGTAGTGGCGTGATCCACTACGTGGTTGTTGGTCAGAATGTAGCCATTCGGGCTGACGATCACGCCCGAGCCCAGACCCTGTTCCTTCTGTTGGCGAGGTGTGCGGGGCTGCCCGCCGCCGTTGTCCGAGTCGCCGCCGAAGAACTGCCGGAACATCGGAGGGATTCCGTCGTCCCCTCCTTGAAAGCCGGTCTTCACCATACGGGACGAAGTAATGGTTACGACCGAGGGTAATACTTTCTTCACCACCGGGGCGAAACTGTTGCGGCCAGCCGGCTCGTCCGCACTCGCGAACTTAAACGTGGCGGGCGGATTGATCAGGTGATCCGCAGCCGCGGCTGCGAGGCCACCCAATCCCAACGCCAACAATATCGTCACGGCCGCCGTCTTCGGTCGACCCCAAATCCGTTGCATCGTCATGTAGCCTCCAGAAAGTCTCTGAGGATCACCACCGAGCTTCGATGCGTCGAGTGGCTCCATCTATAACAGATGGGGCTAGGGGGGGAACGTTTCTAATGGGAAGTCGGTATATGTGTGGCGGAGACTTGGTATGTCCCGACGCGGCTAGGAGATGATGCCCTTGCGCACAGCGTACAGGATAACTTCCGGGACGCTGCGTAAGTTCAATTTTTGCATGAGCTTAGCGCGGTGCGTCTCGACCGTGTAAACGCTCAGGTTGAGCAGATTGGCGATCTCCTTGCTGGATTTGCCCTCAGCCACCAGTTGCAGGATTTCGCGCTCGCGGGGCGTAAGCAGTTCGTAGGAATCTTCGCCGCCTGTGCGCTCGAGCCTGCGCATGTAGTCCTGCAGCAATACCTGGCCGACGGCGGGACTGAAGAACGACTTCCCGGCAGTGGCGGCGCGGATGGCGCGCGCCAGGTCGGCTTCGGCGGAATCCTTGAGCAGGTAGGCCTTGGCTCCCGCTTTCAGGGCCCGCAGTACGTACCCTTCGTCGGAGTGCATACTGAGCATGACAACTTGCGTATCCGGCAGTGCCGCGCGAATCTGGCGGGACGCCTCGATGCCGTTCAAGCTCGGCATGCCGATATCCATAACCACTACGTCCGGTTTCAGTTTCCCGGCCATAGCCACAGCTTCACGCCCGTCATTGGCTTCTCCGACAACCGTGAGGTCGGGCTGGGCATCCACTACCATGCGCAGACCCGCGCGAATCAGGGTGTGGTCGTCGGCAAGCAGGACGCTGGTCTTCTTCATGCGTTGCTCCCGGCGGGAATGGGAAGGTCTGCCGTCACGGTTGCGCCCTTGCCCGGCTGAGATTCCACCCGCAACGTTCCGCCCAGCCGTTCACCCGTTCCTCCATTCCCAATATTCCCATCCCGCGCGAACGCCCCGGATCGAAGCCGCGGCCGTCATCGGTCACCCGCACCACTATGGATTTTGATAGCCGCTCCACCACAACTTTCGCGTTCCTGGCGCCGGAGTGTCGCACCGCATTGTTCAGGGCCTCCTGGACGAGTCGGTAGATGTAAATCTTGTATTCATCGGGCAGGTCTTCGGGGACGCTTTCCGATTCCACAGAGATCTCGATCTCGCTCCGTCGGGATACTTCCCTCCCTTGCCATTCCAGGGCCGCCGCCAACCCAAGGTCGTCCAGCATGGATGGCCGGAGCAGGAGCGCGATATTTCTGACAGTTTGGAAGGTTCGCTCGGCCACCGACTTCAGGTTGTCCAGTTGTGTCTTCACTTCGGGGTGGTCGCCCAAAAGCGTGGTCGAGAGCCGGCCGATATCCACCAGAAGGGCTCCCAGTGACTGGCCGACTTCGTCATGCAACTCGCGAGAAATGGCGCGCCGTTCGGTCTCCTGTGCGTCCACGAGGCGCGCCGAGAGTTGCTGCAGCGCGTGCCGGCTTCGCGCGAGTTCGACGTAGCGGGCACGGGTCTGCCGATCGAGCCGCACGATGTACGCCATGCTACCCAGCACGAGCAGCAGACCGCTTCCGAATCCGATGGCGAGCACCCGGGACAGGCTTCCCTGCAGATTCGCAAACTGGGTCGCGAGCCCGCGATCGCGCAATCATCAGATCTTCGTCCGTTCGAATGACGCGCACCGTTACCCGGCTGGCGTCCGTAGAAATCACTCCCGCAGTTTCCGCATTGCGCGACTCACTCAGCGCGATGCCGAGGA
>JBEKZL010000318.1:0-11437 GCA_049509915.1 Bryobacteraceae bacterium
GCGACACGGGGGAAGATCCCAAACTTCACCTCTTCGGACAACTCAAGCGGATCACCAAGCAGTGGCTCGACACTTGCCTGGTCTGCAAGGGCGGCACGTATCCTGCCCAGCTCATGTACCAGGAGCTTGCCGACATGGCGTGCGAGCGAATTACCGCCGCCATCACCCGGAAATTGGTGGGCACCAGCCCCATCAAGGCCGTTCTTGATCCGTACAACCCCACAGGTTCCACCAGGCACGTAAAGTTCAACACGTCGAGGACCAGCCGCTGGCAGACCGACGCGCGCCGCTGCCACATCAACTGGATCATTCTGGATAGCGATTGGGAATCCGAGTTTTGCCGCGTGGCTGAGTCCCACCCTCGGGTGAAGGCCTACGTCAAGAACCACAACCTTGGTCTGGAAGTGCCCTATCGGTACGGTTCTGAGGCGCGCAAGTATCTTCCGGATTTCATCGTGCTGGTGGATGACGGACGGGGCGACGACCTGCTTCACCTGATTGTCGAAATCAAAGGATACCGCCGGGAGGATGCCAAAGAGAAGAAATCCACCATGGACACCTACTGGGTGCCCGGCGTGAATAATGACGGCCGGTATGGCCGCTGGGCGTTCGCCGAGTTTACCGAGGCATACCAGATCGAAGCCGACTTTGCGGCGAAGGTAGAAGCTCAATTCGATGACATGATCGAGTCGGTGACCGCCATGCCAACTAATTCAGACTCAACAGACTTGGAACGCGCCAATGCTTATATCGCGACGCAGCTCGGGGCTGACGCCAAGTGGGCAAGACTCAATAACGCAGTTTTGGCGGCAATCAGGTCAACGCCGGAGCATGCGTTCCAGTTGTCGGATCTCGACGCTGTGTCGGAGTCTGCTTCATGCAGCGCGGACGAGACTCTGTCACTGTTGGCGCTGCTTTCGGGCCGATCTGCGGGGATTCTTAAAATGGAGCTCCGATCTGAATCACCTAGCGGTTCTGAAATACCGCCGTCAGAGTTCATCCGGATGTTGACAAATTGGTGGAGAGCGAAGTCGATTTCAGAGGCCACATGGCGCGAATGGGCATCAAGAATCTATGTACGCTGGGTTCCTGCGAGCGTGGGGGCAATTCACGAATGACCGTCCCGCCCGGTACCCTTGCGGATTACGTGGATCGGCTCTCGCGGCGAGCGCCTGAGTACTTGGACCTAGTATCTGCCCAGACGGAGCAAGAGTTCGAAACCGTGTTCATTGGTCTTTTGGAGAAAGCCGTTGCTGGCATCGAGAAGAACAAAGGCCACTTCAACGGTTTGGATGAGGAGGCGTTGACGGCTGTCCTCGTCTTGGCCCTGACCATGCCGGGGCTTACGGTGACGCAAGAAGCTCATTCCAACGGTCACGTTGATCTCACCATCGAAGCGGACCACTGCGTCCCAATGCGCAGGAAACTGGGGGAGGCGAAGATTTATAAAGGCCCGGCCTATCACGTGAAGGGCATCGGGCAATTGCTTGGAAGATATACAACCGGCAGGGAAGGCCGCGGCTTCTTGGTCGTCTACGTCAAGAAGCCTGCAATCGCCGACCTGATCAAGAACTTGCGCCACAAGATGGACACAGACCTCCCTCTTCAGCAGCGCGGCGCTACCCAGGATCATCCGATGAAATGGTCTTTCGTTTCAGTTCACGGTCATTCATGCGGCGAGGATCTTGAGATAGGCCATATTGGGTGTAATCTTCATGTCAAGTGATCGATTCTCCCGCGCAAGTAACCGAAGTTTGCAGTTGACAGATGATTAGGACACACGATGGCCAACCAGAATAAGCGCATCACCCAGCCACCCAAGAAGACGGTCGAAACGCTGACCCATGAGGAGGCTTCGCGCAAGAATATTCCCACCGCCGAGTTCCAGTCCGTAATGCGGAAGGACGAGCAAACCCCGATTCGCGTCGCTTATGAGCGGCGCAACCGCGACCTGGACCCGCAACTGGTGTGGCGCGGCAAGGACGAACAGGACTGGTCCGATCTGGTGACACATGGGCCGCCGCTCTACATTCAGGAAAAAGTGCATCCGAAGGTTTTGATTGACGATCTGTTGCGCCGTAGCAAAGCCGATCAGGATGCTGGCGAGGATCAAATAAACCTCTTTGCCGATTTCAACGGCCTACCGGACGACGACGCCAAGACCGAGTTCTACCAGCACGATGCGAACTGGAGCAATCGCATGATTCTCGGCGATAGTTTGCAGGTGATGGCGTCGTTGGCGGAACGGGAGGGGCTGCGGGGGCAGGTGCAGTGCATCTACATCGATCCGCCGTATGGGATCAGATTTAACTCCAACTTCCAGTGGTCAACGACTAGCCGGACGGCTACAGAGGGCAACATTGAGCAAATCACACGTGAACCTGAGCAAGTGAAAGCCTTTCGTGACACTTGGCGGGATGGGATTCACTCTTATCTGACGTACCTACGGGACCGGCTGACATTGGCGCGGGACCTCCTGGCCGATTCAGGATCGATCTTTGTGCAGATCGGAGACGAGAATGTTCATTTGATCAGGGCGCTGATGGATGAGATATTCTCGCCGAAGAATTTCTGTTCATTGATTGCATTCTCGAAGACCTCCGGACTTTCCAGAGACATCATTTCCCGTACGAATGATTTTCTTATCTGGTTTGCGAAGGATCTCCAGTCACTCAAGGTCAGGAAGCTGTATAAGCAAAAGAAGCTGGGCGATGAGGGGTCCAAGGAGTACTTCAACGTCGAATATGATATTGACCGCCGGCGTCCTACTACTGAGGCTGAGATTGCGAATTCCAGGCCAGCGCGGCTCGACGAGAGAATCTTTGCTTATGATTCAATCGTATCTGGCGGCAGTGAAAGGCCGGAGAACCAAACGATCACATTCGAATATGACTCCACCAGCTTCACGCTGAGCTGCGGCGCGAATCGGAACTGGAAGGCTGGGTATGCGGGTACCAAGAAGCTTTGGAAGATCGGGCGGTTGGCCAAACGGGAGGGGCTTAGGATCTACAAGAGATATTTCGAAGATTTCCCGTTTGTCAACTATTCGACCATTTGGGATGACGCACGCGGCGAAACGGACATGACATACGTTGTCCAAACCGCACGCAAGGTTATAGAGCGCGCGATCTTGCTGACGACCGATCCCGGCGATCTCGTCCTCGATCCCACCTGCGGCTCTGGCACTTCCTCCTACGTTGCCGAACAATGGGGTCGGCGCTGGATCACAATTGATACTTCGCGCGTCGCGCTCGCGCTCGCGCGCGCCCGTATCATGGGTGCCCGCTATCCCTACTATCTCCTCGCTGACAGCAAGGACGGTCAGCAGAAGGAGGCTGAAGTCACCCACTCAATTCCGTCGGATGCCGCGACACGCGGCGACCTCCGCCAGGGATTCGTCTATGAGCGTGTGCCGCACATCACGCTCAAGTCAATCGCCAACAACTCCGAGATCGACGTGATCTGGGATAGGTTCCAGAGCCCACTCGAGCCGCTGCGCGCGCAGCTCAACTCGGCCCTCAAACAGAAATGGGAAGAATGGGAAATCCCCCGCGAGGCTGACGGGAAATGGCCCCAGAATGCTAAGAACTTGCACGCCGAGTGGTGGCAGCAGCGCATTGCACGCCAGAAGGAAGTCGACGCCTCCATTGCCGCTAAAGCGGACTTCGAATACCTCTACGACAAGCCCTACGCCGATCAGCGAAAGGTCCGCGTAGCCGGGCCGTTCACCGTCGAAAGCCTCTCGCCGCACCGCGTGATGGCCGTCGGCGAGAACGACGAATTGATCGACGGTGGTGCAGTATCAAGAGGCGGAGACGAGCAGGGCTTCATCCAGATGATCGTGGAAAACCTCAAGACCGCAGGCGTGCAGCAGTCGCACAAGGAGGACAAGATCACGTTTTCTTCTATCGCGCCATGGCCGGGGGATCTCGTCTGCGCCGAAGGCCGCTACATTGAAGGCGACAGAGACTCTGGCAACGAGAAACGTGCGGCCATTTTCATCGGCCCCGAGTTCGGCACCGTTTCCCGTCCCGACCTAGTCGCCGCCGCCCGCGAGGCCGGGGATGCTGGTTTCGACGTGCTGATCACTTGCGCATTCAACTACGACGCCCATTCCTCTGAATTCAATAAGCTCGGACGTATTCCGGTGCTTAAGGCGCGCATGAATGCCGACTTGCACATGGCCGACGACCTGAAGAATACCGGCAAGGGGAACCTGTTCGTCATCTTCGGTGAGCCGGATATCGAGATTCTCCCGGTGCCGGGCGGGCAGATCCGGGTGAAGGTCAACGGCGTGGACGTATTCCATCCGAACACCGGCGAGGTCCGCAGCGACGGTGCCGATGGGATCGCCTGCTGGTTCGTCGACACCGACTACAACGAAGAGAGCTTCTTCGTCCGCCACGCCTATTTCCTGGGCGCGAACGATCCATACAAGGCGCTTAAGACCACGCTGAAGGCCGAGGTCAACGAAGAAGCCTGGGCCACGCTGAACAGCGACACATCGCGGCCCTTCAACAAACCCGAGTCCGGGCGCATCGCGGTGAAGGTCATCAACCATCTTGGCGACGAGGTAATGAAAGTGTTTAGAGTGGAATGATGACAAGGAAAACCGGCATGAGAAGTAGTGCGGCTAAGCTACTACCATCTGGCAACAACGAAGGGCAAGAATGATCACTCGATTGACCTTGCGCAATTTCAAAAGCGTGGGCGAGCAAACCTACGAGTTCACTCAGTTCGATCTGCTCGTGGGGCGAAACAATAGCGGCAAGAGCACTGTTCTCCAGGCTCTGGCCATCTGGCAGTTTTGCGTGGACGAGTTTCATCGATCCAAGCGCAGCGGTTCCAAGGGCATCCAGGTAGTACTGCCGAACTTCACAGCGTTGCCAGTACCGGAGTTCAACCTGCTGTGGAAGGACCGCACGGATCGCTATTGGCCCCTGGTCGACGGCAAGAAGAAACAGGAGTATATCCTGATCGGCATCGACGTGGAATGGAGGCAAGCTACAGGAACAACAGCCGCGTTTGGCGTGGAATTACGCTATCACTCATCTCAGACCATTTACGCCATTCCGAGCGGTGGGTGGGAAATATTCCGCGATTACGAGCAACGCGGGGACTTGCCAAGGATTGCCTATGTACCGCCATTTTCCGGCCTGGAGCCTACGGAGAAGTGGCTGGATGAGGCCCCAATCCGCCAGCAAGTCGGAAAAGGACAGCCTGGCAGCGTGCTGCGCAATCTGCTGTTGCGGGTGTGTCCTTCGCCTTCCCGCGGACCGGTTGGGCGCGCCGCAAAGGGTTATTCAGCGCCGGCAGACTGGAAAGAATTGGCGGGCATCATCAAGCGTTGGTTCTCGGTCGAGATACACGAGCCGGGATACGACTCGGCCAAGGATGTCTACATCACTGTCGAGTACCGTCAAAACGACAAGGATTTCGATATCATCGCCGGGGGGAGCGGGTTCCATCAGGCGTTGACCCTGCTGGCTTTTTTGTACGGTTATCGGCCGACGACCATCCTGCTCGACGAGCCCGATGCCCACTTGCATGTGAACCTCCAACGCGAGATTCTCGATCACTTTAGGCGAAAAGCCGTTGAAACGAACACACAGTTTTTGATCGCCACGCACGCGGAGGAGTTTGTGCGCGGCGTGAATGCCGGCCAGATCGTGTCCCTTTTAGATCAAGCGCCGAGGCGCGTGCAGTCGGCGCCTGAGGTGCTGCGCGCCATGGCGGAAGTCTCGAATGAGGAGATTGCGCGCCTGATGGCGTCGCCATACATCCTCTATGTGGAGGGGGAAAGTGACGAACGCATCCTGCGTGCATGGGCGAACCAATGCGGCGCTGAAGCCTCCATGGACAAAGTGTGTTTCAAATCGATGGGTGGCGGCGACAAGCAGAGCATGAAAACCAGGGCGGACGAGCACTTCGAGGCTCTGAAACAAATCATCCCGGAGGTCTCACGGTTGATGCTCCTCGACTACGACGATAGGGCCACCTTCCATCCGGAGCCGAATAACCCCACGTTGGTCGAGTGGAAGCGCAAGAACATCGAGAACTACTTGCTGGTGCCGGATGCCTGGAAGCGGGCGGCCCTGCGATACGGTGAGGGCGAACTGTTTGTGCAGCCAGTCTTACAGGCAATCGACGACTTCTTTGTGGGGCAGAATCTTACTCTGCCACCGGGAAAGACGTGGCGGAATGTGACGGCGAACGTGTTTAGCGCGGTGGATGGCAAGCGCATTTTGTTTGAGGACGACAACTCGCTTTTTCAGCAACTGCGAACTGGCACGCCCTCGGTGCAACTCATTCGGGAGCAGATAGCCGTCAGTATGGTGGCCGACGAAATTCATGACGATGTCCATCAATTCGTCGGCAAACTTGTCGCTTTGACTGGAACTGATCCAGGAATCTCGGCATAGAACAATCGGCGTGGGCCGCTATGAACTCTCTCATGAGCCACTCGAGAAACTAATGGAATTCCGGATTGCCGACACGTTCACGGACAGCCTCGCCAAGCTCAACGGCGACGAGCAGAAAGCAGTCAAGACCGCCGCCTTCGATCTTCAGTTGAACCCGGCTCATCCGGCGCTGCAATTCCACAAGCTTGACAAGGCGAAAGACCCGCGCTTCTGGGCGGTCCGCGTGAGTCTCGACATCCGGCTGATTGTGCACAGAACCGAGTCCGGCTTGTTGCTGTGCTACGTCAACCACCACGACAACGCTTATCACTGGGCGGAACGGCGCAAATTGGAAACCCACCCGAAAACTGGTGCGGCCCAATTGGTGGAAATTCGGGAGACGGTCCGGGAAATCACCATTCCCAAATACGTGGAAGTGGAGCAGGTGGTGCCGGAAAAAGCTCCCCTGTTTGCCGGTATCCCCGACGAGCAGCTACTGGGCTACGGCGTGCCGTCGGAATGGTTGGACGATGTGCGCAGGGCCACTGAAGCCACAGTGCTGGAGTTGGCCGAGCATCTACCAGCCGAGGCTGCCGAGGCCCTGCTCAATCTAGCCACTGGCGTAACGCCACCGGTCAAGGAGTTGGTGCCCGCGACCGCCGGACCGTTCGATCACCCCGATGCTCAGCGCCGCTTCCGGGTGATGAGCAATCTCGAAGAACTCCAGCGCGCACTCGACTATCCATGGGAGAAATGGACGGTCTTCCTCCACCCGGCACAGCGCCAGTTGGTTGAACGCGGCTACAACGGCCCGGCGCGCGTTTCGGGATCGGCGGGTACAGGAAAGACAATCGTGGCTCTCCATCGCGCGGTCTTCCTTGCCCGAGCCAACCCGGATGCCAGGGTGTTGCTGACCACCTTTTCCGACACTTTGTCGAATGCTCTGAGAACGAAACTGCGCCGCCTAATCAGCAACGAGCCACGTCTTGGCGAACGCGTGGAAGTCCACGCGATGAACGCGATTGCGAGGCGGCTTTATGAGCTAAATTGCGGCCGTCCACAAATCGCTTCCGACGCCTGGCAGTTGGAATCCTGGGAGGCTTACCGTGACGTGGTGCGCCTGGGGCGCAAGACGCGGCTGGCTGAGAAGCAGCGCGTGATTCTCTGGTCGATTTTCGAGCGAGTCCGTTTGGCCTTGAAGACCGGCGGCCTGGTCACGTACGCCGACTTGTTCAACCGGATGGCATCTCAACTTGCCCAGAGCACACATAAGCCTTTCGAATTCTCTGTTATCGATGAAGCGCAGGACGTCAGCGTCCCCCAGTTGAGATTTCTTGCCGCTCTCGGAGGAGGGCGGAAGGACAGCCTTTTCTTTGCCGGTGACCTTGGTCAGCGAATATTTCAGCAGCCGTTCTCATGGAAGGCGCTCGGTGTCGATGTTCGGGGGCGATCCTTCACACTGCGTATCAACTATCGGACATCACACCAGATCCGGATGCAGGCGGACCGTTTGCTCGGCCCCGACGTATCAGACGTGGACGGCAACAAAGAAGAGCGGAACGGCACCGTGTCGATGTTCAATGGGCCGGAACCGAGCGTGGTGGCTTTCGATTGCCAGGAAAGCGAAAGCAAGGCCGTCGGCGAATGGCTTGCAGCCAGGGCCAAGGAAGGTATCGCACCTCAAGAAATGGGCGTCTTCGTTCGCTCTAAGGCTGAGTTGACCAGGGCCCGTGCCGCAACCGAGGCCGCGGGACTCGCAGCGAAGGTTCTCGACGACAACGTAGAGACCACCAGCGGCCGGATTTCCATCGGCACTATGCATCTCGCGAAAGGGCTGGAGTTTCGCGCTGTTGCGGTTATGGCTTGCGACGATGAGGTCATTCCGCTGCAGGAACGGATCGAAACCGTCACCGACGATGCAGATCTGGAAGAAGTCTACAACACGGAACGGCACCTGCTTTACGTTGCCTGCACCCGCGCGCGGGATCACCTGTTGGTCACGAGCGTGGAGCCGGCATCTGAGTTTTTGGACGATCTGCGGAATTGAGGTTTCGGATTCGTCCTGCGCGGCTTCGTAGTCTTTTATGGGCCAGTTGCTCACAAGTGCATTTGAGAAGCGCCGCGTACTCAAACGCGCCCACATCCACAATGCCGGCGCGCGATGAATCACAAAGTCGCCATACACACCATACCCTCCGCCGTGGTGGAACTCAAGCTGCCGTCGTCGCCTCAGCAAGCCCCAGGCGCTGCAGAAAGCTTACCGCTCGCTCAATATCTGCCTCTGAAACAGACCACCCGAACTGTCGCGCCATCTGCACGAGGTCGAGCGTCTTCGCGGGACCTCCCTTTTGGTCAAGGAGGAAATAGGCCTTCGCCGCGATTGACAGTTCTACGTAGTTGAGGTCCCCTGCGGCGTTTAGTGCTTCAGCTGCTTTCTTGATCTTGTTCCACTGCTCTGGAAACCTCTTCTTCTTGGATTCGACGACAGTATGGCCATCTTCCGTCAGTTTGAAGTCGTGCCGAGCAATCTCGAAGCCCTCGGAACCATAGCTGCCAGCGGACGCGATTGATTCGGCTAAGTAGCCGAGCACCTTCAAATTCATGTTTGCAGCAGCGACTTCCGAAGAGTATGGGCCGTAATAGTGAGGCCCATATCCTAGATCCTCCCCCAGCATGATGCTGAGAAAATACAACTTCTTCTGCAGGTTGGTCTTACCGTGGATCTCGCCTCCAAAAGCATCGTGAGCGAGCAAAAGAATATCGCGGGTGTCCATTACGAATCTCCTTGCATTACAAACGCGTCCAGAATTGATTTGATCGGCGTCCTCAAGGTATTCCTCAGATTTCGCCGGTCGGTTGGCGTGGCGTACTGAACCGGCGCATAGACCTCAATTAGTGTCTCGCTGAGCTTCTCGTCGATAGATTGAAACAAAGTAGATGCTTCCTCGAAAAAGACGGGTTTTGGCCCATTGATCAAAATGGAAGACTCATCATTGCGAGACTGCTCCTTGACTGATTTGAACGTGTAGGAGTGAACAATAACGAAACGAGAAGGGTCAAGGTCCCCAAACTTTGTCAGGCCTGCGGCCCGAGCTACGCTTTCAGCAATGGCCTTTTCCAGCGCATTCCGCCTGTCCCTGTTCTCTGGTCTTGAGATCTCTTTCAGGGCTTCTCTTGCATTTACGTTGAGGTCGCTCAGCGGCGCCTGGAACACAAGCTTCAGCAGTTTCCTATGCAGGAGCCCCTCAATCAAGGCATGCGAATACTTCCCCCGAAAACAGTCGTCGGAAAAGTGGTGGAGAAACTTCGAATCCCCCCAACGGAGGTAACTGCAAATGAACTTAGTTGATCCATCGAACCGATAAATCGCAGCAAGTTCTTCGATCTGGTCCTGCTCGATGCCAAGGCAAATCGCTCGGAGCAACATTTGGTCGGTAATAAGCCGAACCCGATGTCGGATTACCTGCGTCGTTAGGTAATACTTAGCGAGTACAAACTGCTCAAGCGTGTGTATCCCATTGGACTCGACCATTAACTGCTTTCCCCCTGTTGGGTCCGATACACACTGCAAGACTTGATGAAGCTGGGCTAAATCAAAGACTCCGTACTTTACGCCGCAGAAATGACTGTCCCGCAGCAAGTAGTCCTGCTTGTCAGCATCGAGAGGCCCAGAGAGAACGGATCGCACGACAGGCTCTCCATAGCCTCTGTCAAGAAGCGTGATGACCTTGTCTCGCTCGCTCAGCGACAGAAGGCGTGAAAGCTCGTCATCTTGGCGGATTAGCGTAGCCGTGATCAGTTCGTGGATCTTCTCGGTCTTGGAGGAGAGCTTACTTCGATCAGCATAGAGTTCCAGCGCTTCTTCCGATACATGTGAAAACGGCCCATGGCCGAGATCGTGCATTAAAGCCGCGAGACGCAGGAGCCTTTTCTCGTCGTCGCCAAACTTTAGCGAGTCTGCCAGCAAGCCAGCTACATGGCACACCCCGAGAGAGTGTTCAAAGCGTGTGTGCAGAGCACCTGGGTATACCAAGTGAGCCAAGGCTAGCTGACGGAGGTTGCGAAGGCGCTGGAATGCTCGGGTGTCAACGAGATCCGACTCCTGCTCATTCAGGCGAATGAATCCGTGAATCGGATCTCGGATCGCTCGCGGCTCTGACACGTATACCTCATCCCAGGAAACAAGTCGTTCACTTCTGCTCTCTTACGCAATCTTGCCATTGTACACTGCATCGCGGGCCGAAGGGACAACGCCTTCGGAATGCGCCTGCGTCTGGCGGGCGGTGATGCACGCCTCTCGAATGGACCAAAGCCTGATTATAGGCGAATAAAACACGAAAGTCTAGTGTTTTGTGTCCAGATGTCCTGTGCATAGCCTGCCGATCTGGATCTTGTCAAGCCACTTGGCGGGTCTAACCGGCCCGCCCTTGTTGCGATCTCGCCCGGCGATGATCATGCCGTCCACCGCTGCCTGTTTCGTCTGATTTCATGGCGTTTTTCGATTCGCGCATACAGTTGAGTGCACTCGCGGCGGCGGACACCCCGGCGTGGCTGAGAGGATCTTCAGAATTGCGCATCGGTTTCGGCTGGCGCGTTGCGCGTCATGGGGCGTCATGGGGCATTGCCAGTAACTCTATGAAAACATGGTAGCGCTAACGGGAATCGAACCCGTATTTAAGCCTTGAGAGGGCTCCGTCCTAACCGTTAGACGATAGCGCCGCAGGTGTCCCCATTCTAGCAAAAACCCCTGCCCAAATGCTCGCCTGCAATCGGGCGCCCGAAAACCCCGCCGTGTGTTTTGGCGTGCCTGCCGCCCTCGAAGCGGGCCGCCGCCTTGCCTGGCGCCCGCCGGCCAACCCCGTGGCTCTAGCGCACACACTCCGCCCCCAAGGGCCCGCGCACGGGCGCTCAGGCCGTTTCCATGGTGTGTTTGGAGTGTATGCTTGAGGACTCGATCAAACCAGCGCGACGTTCTCGGCTTGCAGGCCCTTGGGCCCCTGCTTCACCTCGAACTCCACCTGCGCACCTTCATCCAG
>JBEKZL010000319.1:0-7463 GCA_049509915.1 Bryobacteraceae bacterium
AAGTCGGCTTAATGGAGTAAACGGAGTAATGAGGAATTGGTGGGCTATCCCAAATGGCGTGTAACTCTATGAAAACATGGAGCGGGAGACGGGACTCGAACCCGCGACGTCCAGCTTGGGAAGCTGGCATTCTACCACTGAATTACTCCCGCTTGCCTGCTTTTTCTGCTACTTAACTGTTTTTAAAAGGCTTAACTCGCCATCCCGATAGTCTATTCCGTCTATTGCGTCCATCCAAAACCATGCGTTTTGACCGCGAAATGGACAGTAAACCAGCTTGGGAACCCTCGGTCCCGACAAACGCGTTTACTGTCCATCTCGTGGCAAACTCAAACATAACACGGTGGGGACTCTGGAAGGAAGTGGGCCGGTTCCGGTTCGCCCCCATCTGAGGCAGAATTCCGTCATAATCGACGAAGGCATCAACGGGCAGTGGCAACCGGCGAGTAGCGCTAGGCTGTTGCAAGAGTCCGCGACCAAGCACTGTGCGATATGCGGCTGCGAAATACGCCACGGCCAGCGGGGCCCAGGAGTGAGATGAGAACACCGGCGACCCCGCAGAAGGCAAAGCAAGGTCAACGCCAGGGTCCCGAGCCAGAGATCTGGAGGAGGGCTGGCGTGATGTCCTGGCTGACGAAACGAGCTGAGTAGAGGAATGCTGGAGAGCAGCCCGTTCAGATGATCAAAGCCTGGCAACCCGTATTGAGCCCCCCCGCCGTCCAGGAGAAGAGCGAGAGGTCGCGGTTGGCGAAGTGGCGGATCACCAGCATGGCAGCCTGAGGGCAAGACGCTGATCGAGATCGGCAATCGCCGCCTGGGCGGCGGCCAGATCGGCATCGGGGGCGAACGACTTTGCAACCTTGGCCTTGAGAGCTTCCACCGCCGCCTTGCCCGAAACGGAGGCCGCAAACCCTCGAAGAACTTGGCCGCGAAGGGCTGATACGAGGCCGTGCACAGCGGGGAAGCAGGACCGAGGCAAGAAGGAAAGCTTGCTGGCCGAGACCGAATTCCCCGGCATCCTCGCGATGTTCGTCCTGCATTTCGTCGATAATCTCGGCGAGCGGACCGCCGGCTCGTTTCTTCGGCGACCCAGTCAAATGACCATGCGGTCTGTCTCGTGAGCAGGGCCCGGCCAGAGCCGCAACGCTGAACCAGAGCGTGACCTCGTCGATGACAAAAGAAGTGCTTTTCTTCAGTGCAGTCCTGATTTCCTGGCGCAGACAAGAACTCACGAATCGGTGAGCATCAACCGCGACCCAAGCAGCAAACTCTGCGACGCTCTGGGGAACCTTCTTTAGAGCGCGGGGAAGCGCGGTTGCTGATCGATTACGTCCTGACCTCCAGCAGGCCAAAGAGCGTTCCCGAAGGACTACAATAGTGATTCGATTTGTTCGGACCATACTGTGAAACAGATCCGTGTCAAAGTTCAGAGCGACCACCTCGAACGACAGATCAGCGTTCCCAAGCCGATTCTCGCCCTGACGGAGCTGGTCTGGAATGCTCTCGACGCCGATGCGACCAAGGTCCGCGTAGAGCTGAGCCGTAACAAGATGGGCGGTCTTCAGTCGATCATGGTCAGCGATAACGGCCATGGCATCAGCTACGCCGATGCCATTCCTGCCTTCGAGAAACTCGGAGGCTCATGGAAGAATAGCCAGGCGAAATCGAAGGGCGAGCGTAGACTTCTGCATGGCAAAGCCGGCAAAGGCCGATTTCGCGCCTTTTTCCTGGGAGATGAAGTAACGTGGAAAACCTGCTATGAGGACAACGGTTCAGTCCAACAGCTCACGATCCAGGGTACGCGTTCAAGACTCGGCGTCTTCATCGACCATCGCCTGCAAGGCAGCACCACGAGTCGACAACAAGTCCGAATCCATACTCATTTCACTCGACACCCCCAGCGTCCCCCTCAGACGGGGGACAAACGTTCTCGGAGTTTTTGGAATCTGAAAAGCGCTAATTTCTTACGCTTGGGCGGCTGAAAAACCACCGAGCTTTTACTCCGGAGGCAGCTTGTTTTCCATAAGCCGTTGATTATAAAGGAAAATATTTTGGCACTAAAATTCAATTTAAGCACCAAAAAATACGCCTGTGGGTGGGCAAATGGGTGGGTCGTTTTCACCCGTGATGAACCTCTGCTCTTCGCACAGAGAACTCAGTCGCAGCTTCTTGAGACTCCGAGGATCTCTGGTGGGGGGCCACCGAGCAGAACATCGAGAAAAGCTTCCAAGTGTGTTGGGCTTCTGGATGCACTTTTCCTGCCTCCAGATGGTCTCGCAGTTTGGATCAAGCGCCGATTTTGCTCCGGATTCAATCTTCACGGCAGTTCAAGCGATGGCCGTGGAATAAAACAGATAAACAAGGTAGCCTGCGTGTGGGAAGCCAGGACCGCAAGTCGATTGCGCGTCCTGCCCAGCGAACCTCCGCTGGGTCCGTGGCTTTTTCGGCGGATGGTCGAAGTGTTGGCCATCGGCTTCGTGGACGGCATTATCCTCACTTAGAATCTGCGCCATGGTAACCGAGAGCGGACGCTGATATTACCGTCCAGGGTGAGGTCTGGGATCTTGCGTTTTCGCCGATTGAGCAGAATCTGGCAAGTGGCGGCACGCTGGCTGCCTACGCTTCCTTCATCCGCGAGGCCGCCAAGTATACGTCGCACAGCGTGACTGCCGGCTGCCGCGTCAGCGCCGCGCGCGCCGCCGCCGCGTCCAGTAACGTGATCGCCTTGTCCGGCTGCCGCCCGGCTAACGTCAGCGACCGCGCTACCGCCGCCTCGACCACCGGCGCGTCGATCGCCACCCGATGATGGGCTGCGAGCGTCTCGCGGAGGTGGCCGAGCACGGCGGCGGCGTCCTCGCGCGCGAGCTCGGTGACTTCAATCCAATCCATGCGGTGCGCCAGCGGACCGGCACCCAGTTTTTCGACGAACCCCTGGAGGCAGGTCGCGGCCAGATGCGCGCCGCGGTCCAGCGCTCCCGCCAGCAGCCACGGGGCCGGAGGCGCGGTCATCACCGCCAACTCCGCCCGCTCCAGCACCAACACCACGTTGCCGGCGGTGAACACTTCCTCCAGCGCCACATTCAGCAGCTTCTCGCGCTGCCCCTCCCATAGCGCACCGGCCAACAGGCAGGCAACATCCACCGACAGCAGATCCCACTCGGGACGGACTTCGTTCATATTGCGAGCCACTTCGTACAGCAGGTTGCTCTTGCCCAGCCCGGGGGCGCCAACTATCACCGGCAGGCGGCGTTGCCAGGAGAGAAGACTGGTGGCGGCGTGCTCGGCCATTTCTTCGCATCCCACCGTCCGCGGCGCGGAACTGCCGCGCACCAGCGCAGTGAGGTTCACGGCGAATTGCGCGAGCAAGCCGCCGCTGACCGGGCTTGGCGAGGTGCTCGCAGCGACCCGCGGCTCGCCGGTTGCGCCCAGCATGGCAAGCGCCTGGTGCACCGCATCTTCCGCCTGCTGGTACACGCCGGAACCCGCCGCAACCACCAACCACCCCTGCTGGCGATCTCCGGCGGCGAACGCGCGCGCCAGCTCACCGTTGCGCAGCCTCCTTGACGGCCCACATTTCGAGCCCCGCGGCCCGCAGACCCGGCGGCGGTAGCGGCAACGCATCCGTGTCGCCAAAAGCGGGCAGCTTTCCGATGGCATCAAGGGCAGCCCATTTGCCGCCAGCTTCGCGAAGCCATGTCTGCGCCGACTGGAGCCGCCTCAGACGACCCACGGCGGCGGTCTCGGCATACTCAGCCTGCTTGGTGCGCCACTTGGCCTCGGCTAGGCGCCAGCCGCGGACTCTGGCTTGCTCCTCTAGCCTCAGCTTTGTGACCGCTTTGGCGGCTTCCAATTCGATTTCCGCCTTCTTTATGTCGGGCTGGAGCAGCGCTACCCACGCTTCGAAGGCAGGAGCAAGACGGTGAAAAATCAGTAAGTCACCCCACCCCGCCTCAGTCCGGGGCAGGGCCTCCAGCCAAGTGGTCACCGGCGCTCGTGTGGCGTCCCCTTGCGCTCCCCCCTCAACCGTCGCGACGGCGATGCGGCCGATGAGCCACAGCGCAGCCACTGCCTGGATGCCGGTCGCGTCCCAGGGGGCCGGCAGAGGATCGTTCTGCTCCAGCAGCGCTTGGCCGCACTGGTGCTCGACGACGAGCCGGCCAAACAAGGGCTGGAGCCATGCAAGGTCTCCGCATTCAGACCAGGATGCCACTTCGGCCCCCGTGCCCTCCGTCTCCAACTCCTTCCAAACTGCTTCCCTGCTGCCGGCTGGACCCGGCCGTTGACCCCACCACCGTCGCGTGAGCGCCGCGGGCTCGCCAGCGTCGGCAGGCCACCCAGCGACCCTGCCATCGAGCGCCGAAGTCACGAACTGCTGGAATGGAATCTTCGGAAGCAAAGGTCGGGACTCGAAGGCGACGGCAGCAGCCGGCATCACTTCGGGCGACGTGCGCCAGAACGTAAGCCTCATGTCGTCACCCACATAGCGTTCTCCGGATCTCGGCCGGCGCGAACCCCGCGCGGCGCAGTTCCCGCGCCAGTTCGGGATCTCCCGAGAGCACGTAGGCGCGCACGCCGTCGGACGTGGCAATCAGTTTCACGCGTACTTGAGAGGGATTGGTCAGCAATCCGCCCCCGTCGATATCCGCATCCCAGCCGATCAGCCCCTCAGGCAAGTCCTCGTGATTAGCCATAGAAACGCCTTTGCTGCCCGCTCCACTGTCTTAACGAACCGGCCCGGGCTTATATTTCACCACCCAGGACGTTGACCCTGGCCCGGTCCCCCGGCAGCCGCGGCCTGTTGTTGCTCCGGTGGCAGATCTTCGAAATCAGACGAGGCCGGAACGGCAATTCCTTTCGCCTGATCGAGCGTCTTGCGGAGGATCGACCGGCCGGCGTTGTCAGTACGTCTTGCCAGGGGCACTACCGAGTGGAATGCCTCTCTAATGGCGATCGGAACGTCCGCGGTTTCCCGCTGCGAACCGGGACCGGAAAGGCGGTAGATGGCGTCCTTGATTCCCTGTTCGATCTCGGCCCCGGTGAAGTATTTCGCCTCCGTTGCCAGGACATCGCGAGCGCTGTCGGGCAAGGGTGGCAGTCCGAGTTTCCCGCAGTGAATCGTGATGATTTTGCCCCGGTCTACCTGATTGGGCAGCCCACATAGAACACTTCGTCAAACCTGCCCTTCCGGGTCAATTCTGGCGGAACCTGCTCGATGTCGTTTCCGGTGGCCACTACGAACACCGCTTCGGTCTTCTCCTGCATCCACGTGAGGAATGTGTTCATCACGCGCAGAGACGTACCGGAATCGCTAGCCCCGGACGAACGCGGGAAAGCTTTCTCAACCTCGTCGAGCCAGAGCACCGCCGGCGCCACACTACGGGCTACACGGATGGCACGACGCTTGTTCTCTTCCGATTGGCCAACGGTGCCGCCGAAAATCCGGCCGATGTCAAGGCGTAACAGCGGCAGCGACCATACCGAGGAGACCGCCTTGGCCATAAGGCTCTTCCCGCCGCCGGGCACGCCAATCAACAGCACACCCTTAGGAACCGGCAGCGGGATCTTGATCCCGTTCGCCAGTTCGACTTCGCCACGGAAGAATCCGGCCCGACGTCTGTCCAACCACTCGATCAGCCGCTCCAGCCCGCCGATGTCCTTCAACGTAGCTTCAGTCTCGAAGTACTCTAGAATTCCATCTTTGCGGATGATCTGGCGTTTCTCTTTGAGGATCTCCCGAACGTCGTTCGCCTGCAGCTTCCGGTTGTTGACCAGGGACTTGTTGAGGACATTGTCGGCCTCGTCCTGCGTGAGCCCGCTCAAAGCCTGCATCAGGGCCACTTCTTCCCCCGGTTTCAGGTCGATCCAGTTTTTGCCGTAGGTTTGCCGGTAGGTCCCCTTCCGCGCCGTAAACCGCTCTTGGTGCTGTTCGGGCGTCGGCAACGGGTAGTCGAGAACCTGAATCTCCTTGTTGCCGGCACGACGGAGCGCGGCGAAAGCAGGATCAGCGCACTTGGCTCCCGGGCAGTCTTGAAGAGATAGGAGAGGTCACGGAGCGCGCGAACGAGCACATGGTTGAACCTGCCGGCACGATCCTCCCGATCGAGCCAGGTGTGCAGATCGCAGAAGACGTAGATGGCCGTTTTCAGATCGACGGTCCCCGGGTTGTTTCCGGCCCGATCAAAACACTGGACCGGCTGTGGAGGTGGAAAGCGGAGGCAGGTCAACAACTCCACCGGGTTGGAGGCAAACCGCGGGTTGTCCTGCCTGCCATAAGCGGCGACCAGATCCATCGTAAGTGGAGCCAACCGGCCGTTCGCATCGTGCTCCCAAACCAGCGGCCCATCGGTAATGGTCCAACGGACGATCCTGTGTGCGGTGGGCAGCGATAGCAATTGCAGTTCAGCGGTTTGGTCCTCGTTAGCACTGGTTTCGAGCCTCTTCTGGAGCAACTCCCGCCGCTCCGCGATCAGTTCGTCTCGCACCTGCCGAAGGTCGCCTAACACCCGCCATTCCTCGTGCGTAACCACGCAGAGGATGGGGAATTGCGCCTGAATCAGCGTTCGGATTTCCGTCTTGATGTCTTGCATCTCTGCTCTCCTTGCCTGCTTCCCTACAGCCGGGGTTCCCATTCAGAAGCGCACTCCACGCCCTCCCAAAGTCGGCGCAGGCGATCGATCTCGCTTTTCCTTTCCTTGCTAACCTCGGGCCGCCGAAGCGCCTCCAGCAGCTCCTGGGGCGACGGCTCGAGACGACCGGCCGCAGCCGCCACAAACAGGGACTCCTCCACTCGTCCGGCGATATCCGCGTGACTCAGCCAGGTTGTAGCCGCCGCCAGCGTTTCGGGCACGAGCGCACCTGGATCCCGGCCGTGACGGCGGAGGCAGTGGGCCACCAATTCGGCCCGCTCCGATTCACCTGGGAGGTCGAAAAAGAACATGTGCTCAAAGCGGCCAGCCCGTAGTACTTCCACTGGCAGCGCGGTGGGGTCACTGATAGTGGCAGCAAGAAATACACCCCGGTCGCGTTCCTGCATCCAGGTGAGGAGCGTGTTCATCACGCGTCCGGATACGCCTCCGCCTTGCCCATGTCCCAGCGCCCGATCGAGATCATCTACCAGAAGCACTACTGGACCCATCGCCTCGGCCATCGCCAGGGCCTCGCGCAGATTTTCTTCCGCGCCGCCCAATAGCCCGGTGAAGATCCGCCCTATATCCAGTCGTAAGAGAGGCCAGTCCAACTCCCCGGCGATGGCTCTCGCGCACAGGCTTTTGCCGGTGCCGGGCAAGCCGCCCAAAACCACTCCCTGCCCTCCTGGGAGCACGCCCGCCGCCGCCGGATTAGTCCGAAGTTCCCGCTCTTTATGATGCATTTTCCCGCGTAAGGCCTTGAAAAGCTTGGTTATAGAGATTTGCGGCGATGCGATTGTGTACCCATGTAAAGAAGGTAATTTACTCTTGTGTTAT
>JBEKZL010000032.1:0-38129 GCA_049509915.1 Bryobacteraceae bacterium
CTGTTCATTTTCAAGCACGATATCAAGTACCTCATGGAGGAGAATTAGTCTCCTCCACCATGAGCTACCTGGAAACGGCAGTAGAGATCGCGCGCGAAGCGGGCGGGCTGGTGTCGCGCTACCTGGAGCGCCGCATCGGCTACCAGACCAAGGGTGAGTTCGACCTGGTGACGGAAGCCGATCGGGCCAGCGAAAAACTGGTCGTGGAGCGCCTGCGCACGCATTTTCCCACCCACAACATCGTGGCCGAGGAAGGCGGCGGGCACCAGAGCGCTTCCGAATACCGCTGGTTCGTGGACCCACTGGACGGCACCACCAACTTCGCCCACGGCTTTCCCTATTTCAATGTGACGATGGGGTTGGAGCGGGCCGGGGAAATCGTAGCGGGGGTGGTATTCGATCCCACCCGCGACGAGCTGTTCACGGCCGAGCGCGGCGCCGGCGCATACCTGAACAATCGCCGGATTCATGTTTCGAGCGTGGCCAGGCTGGCCGACAGCCTGGGATCGACCGGCTTTCCCAGCCGCCGGCGCCAGCACAACGTCAACATCCATTTCTATTTCCAACTGGCGATGGCCTCACACGGCGTGCGGCGCACCGGCTCGGCCGCCATCGACCTTGCCTACGTGGCTTGCGGCCGCCTGGACCTGTATTGGGAATTCGGATTGAAACCCTGGGACTGGGCCGCCGGGTCGCTGCTGGTGGAAGAGGCCGGCGGGCGCGTATCCGATATGCGCGGCGCCAGCCACAGCGTCACCGACTCCGAGCACATACTGGCCGATAACGGGGCGCTGCACGCCGAGACTTTGGCCGCCTTCGCGGAGATCTTCGCCGGCAAGCTGCGCATCCCGCTGCCGGAGATTTAGTGAGAGCGGGCATCAAGGTTGTCCTGGATGCCTGTGTTCTCATCCCAATGCCTCTGGCTGACACTCTGCTGCGGCTTGCAGTGGAAGGCCACGAGGATCTCATCTCTGCCATGACAAACCATCCTAAAGACAGGCACGTGCTGGCTTGTGCTGTCCGGTGCAATGCGGAAATCATCGTCACTCTCAACGCGAAGGATTTCCCAAGAGAGGCGTTGAATTCTTATTCGATCACCGCGATGGGGCCGAGCAGGTTCCTGCGCAGCCTTCATGATCTCGACCCTGAGATTGTCACGAGCACGCTGAAGCGGCAAGCTGCGTCGATCGGTAAACCCGTAGAGTACGTGCTCGATCGATTGAGTATCAATGCACCCGGATTCGTCACCTTTTTCAGGTCGATGCCCCCCAAGAACCGGGAGGACGGGAACGATGACACGGGACCAGAGAAATCCTAATTTCGATCATGAGTATTTCAAGTATTGCGAGTATTGCGAGTACGTGCTATTCTAAAGGCGTCATGAATGCTAAAGGCGTCATGAGCGCTGCCCCGATCACGCCGTCAACGGAGCGAGAACAGGTCCGCCAACTTGAGCGAATGCTCGACCTGGGCGCTCCGGCGTTGGTCAGCGCGTCCGGAGAACGGCTCATCGTCCCTCCAACGGTATACGAAGTTCTCAGGCAGGTGGTGGAACTCATGGCGCAAGGCAAGCCGGTCACCTTGTTACAGGACAGTCAGGTTGTCACCACGCAGCGCGCGGCGAACCTGTTAGGCATGTCCCGGCCCTTCTTCATCAAGTTGCTGGATGCCGGCGCCATGGCCCACCACAGGGTTGGGAATCAACGTCGCGTCTATCTAAGCGACGTCCTGGAATTTGCCCGCAAGCGAGACGAAGAACGCCAGGCCGCCCTCGACCGTCTTTCCCGGCATGCATTCGAAGCCGGGCTGTACGACCGCAACGTGATGCCGGAGGGTGGCAATGACGAGTGAGAGGGCCGGGCGCCGGTGCCGGCTTCCTCGCCTAGCCACGCCATCCCTCTCCCCCACTTTCCATCCAACAGGTAGCTTCGAGTCCGATGCGGGGTGTAAAATGCCTCGTCATGGCGTTCTTCACCATGAAGTCCAACAATATCGAAGCTTCCGGGCCTGGCAGCCTCACCTGGGATCCCGCCAAGGTGGCCGACTCACTCAAGCACGTCTTGACTTATGTCGAACAAGAGGCGCAGAAGTCTCTCAGTTGGTACTTCAGGAACAAGAGAGGAAAATCGTTCTTATCTCAGTGGATCCGGTTCCTTGCCGTGGTGTTTACTTCGGCGGCGGCGATTGTGCCGCTGCTTGGTCCACTGCTGCACTTCCCGGCGTTGAACAACCCTTTGTGGGCATCGGTCCTGGTGGGCCTGGCGGCGGCCTTGCTGGCACTCGACAGGGCCTTTGGCTTCTCCAGCGGATGGGCGCGGTATGTCATGGCCGCCACCAACATCCGAAAATCGCTCGAGGAGTTCAAAATGGATTGGGAGATGCTGGCCGCGCAGGCGGGTCCGGACCCCAACCCGGTACAGGTCCAGGCGCTGCTGCAGCGTGCCAGGGACTTCCGCCTCGCCGTGGAAGGGTTGGTTCTGCAGGAAACCAAGGACTGGGTTTCCGAGTTTCAGAACAACATGGCACAACTGGAAAAGGACGTGGCCGCGCAACTGGCCGAGCTCAAGGCGCAAACCGAGAAGGCCGGCCAGGCCCGTGAACTTGCCAACCAGCCGGGCGCCATCCAACTGACCGTACCGAACGCCGATAAATCGGATACCGCGGCCGTTCAAATCCACCTGCAAGGCGCGACTGGCGTCGTAGCCGATGAGCCGCTGGCGGGCTCCAAAACCTGGGTGCGGCTGAACCTGACGCCCGGTCATTATGATCTGGCCGTGAGCGCCACGGTGGGAGGCAAGCCTGTTTCGGAGAAGACCGCGGTTACCGTAAGTCCCGGTAAGATTACTCCAGCGCAGGTCGCGCTTCCGGTCTGAGAACGCGGCGGACGCGGCCATGGTTCCATTGGGTCATAGGCTCTTACTCGACAAACCATGGGGGGATTCGGATGTTTCTGGTGTATACTGCTGCTGAATAACCCTCCATGACGTTCAGTTGGCTCCATCTGACGGATCTCCACCTGGGCATGGACCAGCAGAGTTCCTTACTGCCCGCCCTCAAGGACCGGTTCTTCGAGGATCTCAAGTCTCTCCACGACCGCTGCGGGGACTGGGACCTGGTCATCTTCTCCGGCGATCTGACCCAGTCCGGCAAGGTGGAGGAATACGAGCAACTGGATCTGTTTCTGGGCCAGATGTGGGAGCGTTTCCGGCTCCTCGGTTGCAAGCCTTCCTTTCTCGCCGTTCCCGGTAACCACGACCTAGTGCGGCCCAACGCGAAGAGTCCGGAGGTGAAGCTTCTCAGTCAGTGGGCCGATGACCCCGACGTCCAGTCCGAGTTCTGGAGCAATCCCGGCTCGCCTTACCGCGCTACCGTCGAAGCGGCTTTCCGGAATTACCGGGAATGGTGGGACCGCGCGCCTCACAGACCGCCCATCCACACCGGCATTCTGCCGGGGGATTTCTCGGCAACCATCGAAAAGGAGGGGGTCAGGCTCGGCATCGTCGGTCTGAACAGCACCTTCCTGCAGTTGACCGGTGGCGACTATACCGGCCGGTTGGCCGTCCACGCGTCGCAGTTCAATAAGGTTTGCGAGGACGACGGGCCCAAGTGGATCAGGAGCCACCGTGCCAACCTGCTGGTAACGCACCAGCCCCCGGATTGGCTGACGCCGGACGCGCGCGAGCAACTGCGCGCCGAAATCACTGGCTACGGTTATTTTGTGGTGCATCTTTTCGGGCACATGCACGACGCGCGCTACGTGTCGTCCGCCGAAGGAGGCGCCCCCATCTGCCGTACTTCCCAGGGCACGTCCCTGTTCGGTCTGGAGTACGTCAGCGGAGGAAAAACGATAGACCGGCGCCACGGATATGCCGCCGGAAGGATCAAAATCGAAGGCAGCACCGGATCTTACTCCCTCTGGCCCAGAGATGCCCTCAAAGCCTCGGGTCAATGGAATTTTGGCCCCGACCGAGAGTTCCACCTCACCGACGATCACATCAAAGAGGAATCCTTTGACCCGTTTCCCGCTCCCGACAAACTTTCGCCCGCGCTGGCTGGCCCCTCGCCCTCAGCTTCACCCTCGCCCTCCGGGCCCGCCGAACCGCCCGCGGACACCGGCGACTGTCCCTTCCCCAAGAAGTGGGCAATCCTGATCGGGGTCGACGAATATCCCTACGTTCCCAAGCTGCACTACTGCCGCAATGACGTGGTCGAGTTGGGCTGCACCCTGCGCGACACGCTGGAATTTCCGCGTGAGTGCGTTTTCGAATTCCACGAAGAGTCGGAACTGAAACCGGAGCGCCTCCAGATTTTCCGCAAACTCGGCGAGCTCCGCGATTCCGGCCAGGTGGGTGAGAACGACCTGCTGCTTTTCTATTTCTCGGGCCACGGTATGAATGCCGGCAACAAGGACTACCTGCTGCCCATCGAAGCCTCAGCCAAGGACGTGAAGACCCTGGGCATTTCGGTGGAGAGCCTGGTGAGTTCGCTGAAGGAGACCGGCTCAAAGAACGTCGCCATGTTTATCGACGCCTGCCGCGAGCTCGATACCGGGTCGAAGGGGACCGTCTCGCTCGGCGCCGACAGCGCCGACGTGGTTGCCAAGGAGGGTATCGTCGCGTTCTTTTCGTGCGACCCCAGGGACCGCTCCTACGAGATCGACGCGCTCAAGCACGGATCTTTCAGCTACGGCCTGCTGGAGGCCATTAAACAGGGATTTGAAAACGTGTCGCAATTGGAAGGCTATCTGCGGAAAAGGGTCCCGCAAATCAATACCAGCTACCTGAAGCCGCCCCAGCAGCCGTACGCCGTCTTCCAACCCCCCGAGCGGGGGTCGCTGAAGATCCTGTACAACAGGAAGAACCGCATAGCGGCCGCGCAACGGTTCGATTCGCTGATCACCGCGCTGCTGGATTTGCTGGATTCCGGGACAATCGACAACGACGATTTCAACGGGGCGCTGGAGTTTCTGGTTCAGATGAAGGAGACGCAGCCGGGTCAGGAAGACAAGACTAAACTCCACCTGGTGGAGTCTCTCGCCAAAGGAAAACTCAACGCCAAGGCGTTTCATGCGGGCTGGCAAATCCGCGATCGGGCCCGAAGTGCGGCGCCCCAGATCCAGAGCAAACTCCCCCGGCTTGGCGGGCAGCTATGAGTATTTCGGCGCTGCGCACGCCGAACCTGGTAGCTGCGATCGGGTACGTGGCGCGATGGCTGCCACCCGTGGCGGCCTGGGTGCGGTGGGAAACGCAACGGCACGCGGCGGCGGCTTTGCAATTCTACCGGGATGGCAACCTGGACGCGGCGCGAGCCGATTACCGGGAGGCCCTGGGCTGGAGCCCCCACGATGCCGATCTGCGAGCCGCCCTGGGGCAGGTTTGTTACGAGCTCCACCAAACCGAACAGGCCGAGAGCGAGTTTCGCCGGGCGCTCGATGACGACTACCGCAACCTGCGGGCGCTGCAGGGCTTGGGAAACGTGCTCCAGGACAAGGGCGACATGGACGGCGCCATGTACAATTACCTGAGGTATCTGGAGATCCGGCCGAAAGACGCCGGTGTGTGCCTGAACCTGGGCGTCGTCTTCCACAACATGGGTAATTTCGAGAAGGCGACCCTCTACTACATCGAGGCCGAAGAAGCGGAGCCCACCGACACCCTGGCCCTCAAGAACCACGCCCTGGCGCTGTTTGCCCTCGGACGATTTCCGGATGCCGAGGCCCTCCTGGCGCGCGCTCAAGCGCTCGCTCCCGCGGACGGGGAAATCGACCTGTTGCAGGGCCAGGCTCGCGAAGCTCACGACGATTACCAGGGCGCCGAGGCCTGCTACGCCGCGGCCCTCGAAAAAAACCCCAAAGACGCCCAGACCCATCTGCGTTCCGCCTTTGTGACCGGCCGCCTCGGCCGCTGGCCCGAAGCAATCCGCCATGCCGAACAGGCTGTGGAGTTGTACCACCAGGCCGGTGACGCCGCCAATGGCGCCTTGTCCTGGTGGGAGCTGGGCTGGGCTTACTACAGAGTCGGCGAATGGCAGCGTTCGATCGAGGCCAGCGCCGAGTCCGTCAAACTGGACCCCAAGCATGCGCCGGTGCGGTTCAATCGCGGTCTGGCGCTGCTCCATTTGGGCCGCGGCGACGAAGCCCGTCAGGAGTACCTGGACGGAATCGGTCTGGTGACGCAGGTCGCCGATCTGAAGGTCCACGCCATCGAAGACCTTTCAGAGGCGCTCGAGCGGAACCCAGGCCTTCCCGGCGGCGCCACGATTCTGGATATGCTCAAGGAGCGATACGCCGCCATGTCGCGGGAATTAGCCAAATCCGCGCATCGGCAAACCAGCCAGCCTACCGAGACGACAAGTCCTTAGCGGCCACCGGCGAGTTCAGGATCGCTGGTAGAAGCGCAACGCGGCGATCACGCTCGACCTTGAGGCACCGACCGGAAACTTGGCCATCAGGCCAAGACGGTCGCTTTCGCGACAAACGCCTCCAGCAAGGGCGAATCGTCAGGCAGGACTTCGGCTCCAAACGTCTCAATGTGAAAGCGGATGGCTGACTTCACATCGGCAAGAGCTTCCTCGTAGTTGCTCCTTCGCCCACCACGACACCCTTCAGCCCCAGCGGATAGGCGACGTAACCATCGGCGTGCTTCTCGATAATGACCTTAACTTGCCTCATGGCGCACTGTTTGAAGTCAATCACTTGATGGCGGCGCCGGCGGCGGCCAATCCTACTCCACCGTGACGTGCGTGCCTTTGCGTTCTTCTTTCGACAGAGACGCGATGCGCTCATCCAGCAGGCTGCGGATGCCCTTCAGGAATTCCACCCGCGAGTTGCGGAAGTGGTCGCGGGTGGCTTCCGACCAGCAGTGCTCCAGCAGCGGCAGCGCAGTGGTGCAAAAGAAACAGCCGGAACCGGCCTGGGCTCGCCCGGTGGCGGCGCTTTCGGTTTTCTCTTCCATTTCAGCTCTCCTTCATTTCCACGGTCAGAACCCGATTCTCCAGATGGGCGCGGCTGGGCATCAGCGACGCCATCGAGGTGGGCAGCCCGATGTGCCGCCGCAGCGTTCCGATCTCCACCACCAGTTCATCGCCCTTCTTGAACAATCCTACGTCCCCTTTGGCCGCGAACGGAAGCCCCAGGCGAACTTCGTAATGCCCTTCGTGCTTGGCGAAAGCATAGGGCGCTTCGGTGCGCGACACCGCCGCCGGATCGGTCTTTTCGCCATAGAGCGTGGCGGCCAGATCCTCCAGCCGCTCTCTTCCCAGCACCTCGTGGGTGAACAGGGGCACCTGGCACACCGCCACCGGCGCAAAATAGGCTTCGATTTCCTCCAGGATCTTGCCTTGCGAAGCCCGCCACTCGGCGAACCAGTCGTCTTTCACCGCTGCCGGCAGCACGCGGTTGACGATCACTCCATCCACCGTCAGGCCGTGCAGGGAAAAATAGACGAAGGCGCGCTGGGTTTCGCGCAGCACCATACGCTCAGGATTGGTTACCAGCCGGACGCTGGTGGTCTTGGGATCCTCCAGCAGTTCGCCGATGCCGTCCAGCTTGGCAAACAAATCCTTAATGTTGGCGAAGTAATTGTCCGGTGGCAGTTCCACCGGGGACATGCGATTGGCGATCGGCCGCACCGCTTTCACAATCCCGCGCTGGAACGGAAAGATGTGCTTCATGTACCACTCGAGCGTAGTCGGCATGCTCACGAAACGCATCGATTCGGCCGTGGGGGCGCAGTCCAGGACGATCACGTCGTAGCGCTCCTCGCGCCGGAACTGGTTGACGTACATCATCGCGCTCAGCTCTTCCATGCCGGGCAGGATAGCCAGTTCCTCGGCTTCCACGTCGCTGATGCCGGTGGTGCGCAACACCGATACCACGTACGCCGATATTTCCTTCCAGTGGCGCTTGATTTCTTTCTGGATGTTGACTTCGTGAATTGCCAGGCGCTCGTCGATCGCGTACGGATCGCCGGTCTTGGCGTGGAACAACCCGGTCTCGAGATCGAACGCATCCGCCAGGCTGTGGGCCGGATCCACGCTCATCACCAGGGTCCGGTAACCCAGGCGGGAAAGCTGCAACCCCGTGGCTGCGGCCAGGCTCGTTTTCCCCACGCCGCCCTTGCCGCTGAACAGTAGGATGCGCATGCCTTTATTGTAGCGTTGGCGCCGGAATCGCCGCCCCAGAGCGGACCTCAAGTTCTGGCGGGGCTCGCGGCGGATCGCGCCGACCCTCGACTCCGGCTACTTCTTGCGCAGGTGGATGGTGCCGTTCAACGTGTAAAAGGTGATCGATACGCCGCCGCCGTTGATGGACCCTTCGAGGCCGCGCCCGGTGCGCAGCCGCCCGCCGCTCGACCCCATGCCGATCCGCGTGCCGGGCGCGAGCGTGATATCGAAGTCCGAGAAAACCGAGCCATTTAGCGTATCGAACTTCACCCGAGCCTTTAGATCCCCCGGCAAGGCCACGTCGATCGCTCCGTTCAGCGTGCTGAAGTATAGAGGCTTATCCTGCGCCACCCGGTCCATGCTCACCTGAATGGCTCCGTTCAGAGCGTGCGCCACCACCGTTCCCGAGACGTTTGTCAATTGAATCCTGCCCTGGTGAGAATCCACGTCGATCTCGCCCTGGACGCCGTCCACTGCAATCGGCCCGTTCAGCGCCTTGAGCGTCAGCGGGGTCTCGACCGGAACCGTCACCGTCAGGCCGTTGTTGCCGCCCTCGATCTTGATGGCGTCGGCGTCCTGTTCGATGGTGATGCCGCGCGGCAGATCGATGCGCCGCATGCCGCTCCGGTCTCTGGATTCGCGCGATTCACCAGTATCCACAATCACGTCCTTGCCGGCATGGGCCTTCACGGTGATGGATCCGTTCAAGCTGTGAATGCCGACCGGGCGCGCTGGCCGGCCGCCTTCGTTCCCCGGAATGACGATGCTTCTTTGAGCTTGCGCCGCAGTACACACTACGACTGACAGCCAAACCAAACTGACCTTCTTTTTCATTGCCTTATCGATTCTTTATTAAGTGTCGCTTTAAACCAAAATCCCCAAAAAACACTGCCTTCCGGCGCGGTCGGGCCCACGTTGCTGCCCCTAACTCTTTGCATGCACGCGGATGGGGCCGTTGAATCCATCGAAACTCAAAACCGGCCCACCGTGGCCGATGCGCGTGCCGTTCCACCCGCCCTCGCCCCAAATCCGCCTGCCGGTGAGTTGCCCGGCGGGCATGGTGAGGTTGAAGTCCGTATATACTCCGCCGTGGAAGGTCTTAAACCGCAGGTCGGCGTTCAGGTTTTTCTCAAAGTAGACATCCACGCTGCCGTTGAAAGTGCGGAAACTGGTTTCCCGTTCCGGGTTGCGCCGGAAAACCGCTTTGATGGGCGCGTTGAAACTTTTCACCGAGCCCGAGCCCTCGATGTCCTCCAGGTCGATGCCGCCATTGAAAGTTTCCACCCGAAAATCGCCTCGCGTGCCGCGCATCTCCACCGTCCCGCGATTGAAGTTCTTCAGATCCAGGCGAACCGCCCGAGGCACTTCGATGTCGTGGTCGTACCAGACGGAGAAATGGTGGTGGCCGTCGCCGTCGGGCCAGTGCGTTTTCACCAGAACCTGGTTACCCTCCTGGGTCATTTCGAGCCTTACCAGCCGCCTGGCATCTTCCAGTCCAGATTTAGTTTCCGCCCGCATGTACTTTACGGTATGGATCTTGATGACGTTGCCGTCGTATCCGTTCACGTGGACGTAACCCATGAAGTTGTGGACCGCGAGCTCGACGTCCGCGCCGACATTAAAGGAGCGGTCCACGGTCTCCCGGTCTTCGAGGCTCCAGTTGTCGTCGTTGTTGCGAGGAAAACCGAAAACCAGGGCGGGCGCCAGCGCCAGCGTCAAAATGGCCAGCGTTTTGGTAGGACAGACCATCGTTTTTTTGGGTCTGTCAACACCCCGCCAAGCCAACGGCTTAACAGACGACGGAAAGCGATCGTCTGTCCCACCTACGGCTAGTTTTTTCATTTTGCGATCTCCTTTTGGGAAAGGCCCAGTTGTTTCAAACCCCACTCGGCCCGCTGCCGCACGATCGGCTCGGCATCCGTCGACGCAGCGAGTTGTTTCATCTCCACGGCGCAGTCGCGCGCGTGGGCGTTCACCAGGAATTCGATCAAAGCCACTTGCACCAGCGGCGATTCTTCGCCCATTAATCCGTCCGCCAGAGTGCGGCGCACGGTCGGATTGGAGCCGTACCGGCCCAGCCCGTCCACCGCCGCCAGGCGCACGTTGACATTCGGATCGCGGCGCGCCGCCTCAACCAGCGCCTGTTCCACGTTGTTATCCGGACGGGCCAGTTGCTGGGCGTAAACCACCCCCTCCAGGCGGGAGCCGGGCGAAGACTGGTTCAGCATGGCCAGCGACACCAATTGGCGCAAGTTCTCAACCTGCCCCTGGAGTTGCGCCACGGAAGTATCCGGGGTTCGCCCGGCCGGCAGAAAGCGTCCGCCAGCCAGGCCGATGGCGAGAAGCCCAGCGGCCGAAGCCAACTGCCAGGCCGGACGCTGGGTCCACCCCCACCACCAAACGCGAGGGCGCTTCTGCGGCTCGCGCTGCGTTTGAGCCAAACCCGCCGAAAAGGCGTTCAAGGTTTCCCGGAACCGCGCCCCCAATTCCGGCCCCGGCTCTTCGCCCCCGAGAGCGTCCATCGCTCTCCACACTCTTCCCATCGCCGCCAGCTCGGCGCGGCAGCCGGAGCAGCCTTCCAGATGCTCCACCAGGAGCTCCCGCGCCGCCTTGTCCAGCCAGCCGGCCAAGCATTCCGGAATCTGCTGCCGGTATCGATCGCAATCCGTCATGCCCGTTCTCCGCGCAACGCAAAAAAACGTTCGCCCAACTCGCGCAATGCGCGATACACCCGCACCTTCACCGTCCCCACTTCGCACTCCAGGGCGGCGGCGATCTCCTCGTACTTCATGTTCATAAAACGGCTCAGAATCAGCACTTCCTTCTTCTCCGCCGGCATGGCGGCCAGCGCCCGGCGCAGGAATTCGGTGTCCTCCCGGTCCTCCGCCTGCCGCGCTGGAGAAGGCGCCGCGCTGGCGAAGCCCTCCATTGTGTCCGGTGTTGCAATTTCCTCCGGATGCCGCCCCACCTGGTCGCGCCAGGCGTTGCGGCCAATCTGAAACAGCCAGGCGCGGAATCCCGTTCCCGGCTTCCAGGTGTGCCGGTACTTCAGGATGCGGAAGAAGACTTCCTGCACCAGGTCCTCGCTGGTGGCGCGATTCCCCGTCTGGTGCAGAAAGAATTGAAACAGCGCGCGGTGGTGCCGTTCGAAGAGAACTTCGAGCCGTGCCACGTCGCCGGCGCTCACCTCCCGCATGATTTGTTCGTCCTCCATCAGTTTCGCTTTACGATATCGATACCACGGCTCCGGGAAAAGGTTACGAAAAAAGATCGCTGGAACGGGCCATCGCCTTGTGCTGTATGCCGCGCCCCGCCGGGCCACAAAGGCCCAACAGACGACGGGAATCGATCGTCTGTCCCACCCCGGCACACCTGTGCGCGCTCACCACGGGTTTCCGCCGCTTAAAGGCAAGCGGGAAACCCGCCGCTTGAGGCAAAATAGGAGAGCGGCACCACGTTGCGGGCGGTTTGGACGGACAGATGCACTGTCGATCTTCCGAAAGTCCGGCAGGGCCGCACATTCTGAAAACCTTCGAGGCGTACGTGAAGATTCTGGTAAACGGCATGTTCTGTGTTTCGCTGCTCTGGTGGAGCGGCGGGGGAGGGTTGCAGGCGGCGCCGCAGACGGTTTCTTCGACGCCCGCCCGCAGTCTCGACCAGGCCGACGCCCGCGCCGACGCCGGCGCCACTAGCCCGCCCGACCCGTCCGCCGCGCCCGAGGACCCACCCCAACAGCAGCCCGCCACCCAGCAGCCAGAGCAACCTCCGAGCGCTCCCGGCGGCCCCATCGTGCAGGCAGCGCCGGAGCTGCCCAGATTTCCCGATGTGCGGCTTCCCGGCGAATCCGGCTTTTGGATCGACATCACGGGCTGGATTCCCGAGCAACAGCCCCTCTTCAACAAGGGCACCGGCTCCAATTACACCACCCTGTCGAAGGTCACCCTGGCCGGCAAACCGAAATATGCCATTGGCGCGGAAGTCGGAGTGGCCATCGGCCTGCACAATTTCCTGCGCCTTTCCGGTTTTGAAACCCGCGCGGCGGGTGACTTCACCGCCGCCACCCCGCTCAGGCTTTGGAACTCGGGCTACAATTCCGGCTGGCTCATGTCCAGCGATTACCAGCTTCGCGACGTCAAGTTATCGTTTGAATACCTAACTTGGCCCTATCCGGTCGAAAGCCGCAAGATCCGCCTGCACACTCTCTATCAGCTCCACTACCTGACCGTCCGCAGCGGTTTCGACGCCCCCACTCAACCGCTCTACGACGCCGCCGGCAATCCCCTCACCAACTCCGGCGGACAAGCTCTCACCTTCCAGGCGAGCGGCACCCGGTGGTTCCTTTCGCCGGCTCTGGGCGCGGGCGTGTCCTACTACATCAGGCCGCGCCTGCGGTTCGAAGTCAATGGCTCCGGCTTCTTCATACCGCGCCACTTCGCCGTAGTCGATAGCGACCTTTCCATCAATTACCGTATCCTGGGTCAACTGGAGCTCGGCATAGGCGGCAAGTTTTTCGATTACAAAACTTCCACCAAGACCACCTACTACCAGAGCGGCGATCTCGGCTCGGTGGCAGTCAGCCTGAAGTGGTACTCGCGGTAGGAAGAGGTAGGAAGAGGTAGGAAGAGGCAGGAAGGTAGAAGGCGGAAGGGAGAAGGTAGAAGGTAGAAGCGGAAGGCTGCAGTAGGAAGAGCAGCTCCGCCTTCCACCTTCTCCCTTCCGCCGCCTTCTCCCTTCCCCCTTCTCCTCAACCGCCCAGCAGACGCACTTCTTCAACGGTCAGGTCGCGCCACTTGCCGACGGGCAGTTCGCCCAGGCGCAGCGGACCGACGGCTGTCCGCACCAGCTTGAGCACTTTGCTGCCAACGGCTTCCAGCATTCTGCGAACCTGCCGATTGCGTCCCTCGGCGATCGTCAGCTCCAGGTGAGTGTGCCGGGCGCTATCGCGCAGGCGCCGCACCTGGGCCGGCCGGGTCGGTCCATCGCTGAGCGGAACCCCTTGCCGCAGTTGCTCCAGTTGATCGTCGGAAAGCAACGTCGCGGCTTTTACCATATAGACCTTGGGGACCTTTTTCTCCGGATCGGCGATCCTATCGGCAAACCCGGTATCGTTGGTCATTAGCAGCAAGCCGCTGGTATCCAGATCGAGGCGTCCGACCGGCGCCAGCCAAACGCCGGCGTCCGACACCAGGTCGTAGACCGTGGGACGGCCCTCGGTATCGCGATAAGTGGTCAGATACCCTTTCGGCTTATAAAGCAGGATATATCTCCTGGCGGCCTGGTGCAGGGGCTTATTGTCCAGAGTTACCCGGTCCCGCTCCAGGTCCACCCAATGATCCGGATCGCGGATCGACTTACCGTTGACCCGGACCCGGCCACCCGAAATCCAGCTCCGCGCTTCGGACCGCGAAGCAATTCCCGCCTTGGAAAACACCCGATCAAGCGATTTCAGGGGGCGATTTTCCCGGTTCTTGCGAATCTGATTGATTTTAGGCATTTTACAAGCGTGAATTACTTTACCATTTCGGATGTAAGGGGGTTACTCTGGAGCTGGAGCTTGCCCACTAATGGGGACAGATACTGTCCTAATTCGCGGGGCCAGGCAATTAGTCACATTGCGCGGTCCCCAACGTCCGCGTCGCGGCGCTGAGCTGCAACAGGTCCAATCGATTTCCGACGGTGCGCTGCTGATTCGCAACGGGGTCTGCGCCGAAGTAGGCCCCAGCCGGCGGGTGGAAAACCTGACGGCGGCGCGCCGTGCCAACGTCATCGTTGCCACCGGCCGGGTCGTCATCCCCGGATTTGTCGATTGCCACGTCCACCCGTTTTCCGCGGCGCCATGGTCGGGCGACGCCGACGGGACTGCCCGGGAACTGCTTTCGGTCACCTGGAAAAGACACGCCGCCCGCGTGCGGACACTCATGCATGCCATGATCCGGCACGGCACCACCGCCGCGCAAGTTCTCACCACGGGCAGCCGCGACTCAAGAGTGGAATCCAAGGTCCTGCGCGTCTTTGAGGCATTGCGGGACGAGCCTCTGGACCTGTCCGAAGAGCTGCTGTTGGAGCTCGATCCATCGACTTCCCCGGCCGCGCTGGAGTCCGTCCTGCGGCGGTATCTGGTGGGACGGGAGGCTCCCGCGGTGGGGCTGACCTGGAACCCAGAGGAGTTAGCGCCGGAGGAGTTAATGCGCCAACTCCGCGTGGCCGGCCGCACGGGGGTCTCCCTTCATTTGCACGCCCACGGCGCCGCGGCCGCGACGGCGATTCGGGCGGCGGCTGAAATGCCGGTGGCGGAAATCGGACACCTGGAGGAAGCCCCCGCCTCCATGGCGGCCGCGCTGGCGGCCACCGGCACCATCGCCACCTTGACGCCCGGTTCGTACTTCAGCGACAAGGCTCGTCTGGCGCCCGCCCGCGCCTTCATCGAAGCCGGTGTACCGGTGGCGCTGGCTTCCGGTTATCGTCCCGGCACCGGCAGCAGTCTCAACATGCAAACCGCGATGGCCATGGCCGCCATGGTCCTGGGTATGTCGCCCGAGGAAGCTCTGACCGCGGCCACCTTCAACGCGGCCTGCGCGGCGGGCTGTGCCGACACCTGTGGATCGCTCGAAACCGGCAAGTCCGCCGATTTGCTGATTCTCAATATCTCCGATTACCGCGAGCTTTCCCAACACCTCGGAATCAACCAGGTTCATTGCACCGTACGGCGGGGGGAAGTGGTCTACCGGGAGGGCGCCGTCTCGTTCGGTTCGGCCGTGAACGGCGCGGCCCGCGACGAATAAGCCTTCCGCGGCTTCGAAAGTACTGCGTACGGAGCAACTATATATAGCGATTCACGCCGAATCCGGCGGGAGGCGGCTTGGCGCCTTAAGCGGTTCCTAGAACAAAATAGTTTGTTGGCTGTCGCCGGGAAAATCGAAGGCGCCGGTCCCAGCCGGCATTACCAGGGCCATGGCCGAACTGAAAGTGTAATCGGCGTGAATGCCGATCGGTTGGCCTACGGCGTTATCCTGGTTGAGCGCGTCCGGCCACATCGTACTCCAGGCTGAGTTCGAACTGCTGCAGGTACTTACCGGGTTGCAGGTCGTGGCTGCGCCACTTGCCGTAGTAAGGGTCAGCGTTACCTGGCTCATCGGGACACCTATCGCGGCATTTTGGAAGACCCCGACTACGTCGCTCACATTGAGGAACAGGTATTGGGCGATGTGGAACAGGAGGCTCCGTGTACCGAGGCAAAAGCCGCGGCAGTCTTTGCGGCGTATTGAAGGGTGTGGTAATTCCACATGCCTATCGCCATCCATACAGTCCCATCCAGGTGAACAGCATCATGATCCCCACCTGGGTAAATTCCAGCAGAGCGCTGCCGCGCGTCTTCTCTCGTCCTGGCCCACGATGCTGCATGAGTTACTCTCCATTTGCACCGCGCGCGTATTGTAACAGGACTAAGTTGAGAGATTAAGCTCCCAGGAAACTCATTGATCGCATTCAAGGGGTTCTAGCTACTTTCCGGCGCAAAAATGAAAGGTCAAGTCCTTTCGGCTCTGCGCCTCGGTCGGTTTAACTCTGCATGATCGCACAATTTTCCGCCGCGAAACATTTTTGAAGATGTTTGTCATCTTTGCCTTGACAGCAAAAAGAGATAGATCTATCTTAATATTAAGCTATGCGTAAGCAACAGCAGCTCATAGAGCGACTGCTCCATGCGACCGAAAACATGGTCCAAGGTGGCCTGTCGGAGACTTCTCGCCGTTGCGGCAATCCCGGCTGTGCGTGCTATCGCGACCCTCAAAACCTCCACGGGCCACATCTCTACATTACTTATCGAGAGGGTGACAAGAGCCGCTCTTTATATGTTCCCCCGGAGCATGCCAAGGCCGCCCGCCAGGCGCAGCGGGCCTGGGCTGCCTTTTGGGAAATTGGATGTTCTCTCGCCGCCTTGAACCGAGAACAACTGCGACAACGATGGCAGCAGGAAAAGAAAGCGAGGATACCGGCCGCCGAGAAGAGAGGTCCCCGTGATTGAGGCGAGTCGGCAGCAACTTGGTTTTGGCGACGGCTTCATCGCCGAGGAAGTGGCCGACCTGCAAGAAAGCTGGATGAAACACGCGGACCGCGTGTTGGAGGACGAACAACTGGTAACGACAGTTTATGAAGCCTTGGCACGTCGCCACCCGAAGAGCCGTACGCGTGGACGCAAAGGCACACCAGCGGATGTGGTCCTGCGACTTCTCTTGCTGAAGCACATTCGTAACTGGAGCTATCAGGTGCTGGAGCGCGAAGTCCGGACCAATCTGGTGTACCGCGATTTCAGTCATGTGGGAGGAGCCAAGGCACCGGATGCCAAGACGATGGGGCGCTGGGGATTGGCATTAGGACCAGAGGGGGTGGAAAAGATTCATGGCCGAATCGTGGAACTCGCCAGAGAAAACCATGCTGTAAAAGGTCGTAAAATGCGGCTGGACACAACGGTGGTAGAGACGAATATCCACTATCCGACCGACAGCAATCTCCTGGGCGACGGCGTACGCGTCCTGATCCGCGCGATGAAGCGGATCGGAGAGATCGCCGGCAAGCAGGGCGCCAAACTTCGGGATCGCAGTCGCAGCGTGAAGTTCCGCATTTTGGAAATCGGCCGCATTGCGCGGACCAAGGGCGGACCGAATCGCGAACGTTTGCAGCAGGGATACGAGAAACTCCTATTGACGGTGGGGCGCGTGGTGGGACAGGCCAAGCGATTTTCCGCCGAGATTGCCAAAGGGGTGAAGCGCTCAGCGGACGTAATGCAGCAAGCCGCCCTGAAGGGCCTGCGGCAGGAACTGGACACCATCGTGCCGCGAGTCCAGCAAGTGATCCGGCAAGCCAAACGGCGGATCTTCGGTGGCGATACTCACGTCGCCGAGAAGCTGGTCAGTATCTTCGAACCCACGACGGAAGTTATTCGCAAGGGCAAGGCCAGCAAGCCGACAGAGTTTGGCAAGATGGTCAAGATCCAGGAAGGAGAGAATCAGATCATCACCGACTATGCCGTGTACGAGAAGCGGCCCAGCGACTCAGAGTTGGTGATTGCCGCACTGGACGCGCATGAGAAGAAACTCGGTTGTACTCCACGTCTGGTGGCCGGCGATGCCGCGTTCTACTCGGCCAAGAACGAAGCTGCGGCGCATGACCGGGGAGTCAAGCGGGTCTGCATTCCCAATCGTTCGACGAAAAGCGCCGACCGCAAGCGCGAACAAAAGAAGCGCTGGTTCAAACAAGGGCAGAAGTGGAGGACGGGATGCGAGGGTCGCATCAGTATCCTCAAGCGACGGCATGGTCTTCGACGCTGCCTCTATCGTGGCGACGCCGGGATGAAACGGTGGGTCGGGCTCGGCGTGATCGCCGATAACCTCATCCATATCGGCACCGTTCTCGGAGAACGGAAAATCTGAATTCGCGAAGTCCCCTCCAATCAAATACTTCGATGCTCGGCATGCCCGTCGCCGAGCATTTTGGTCGTTTGTCGGGTTGCCGGCTTCCGGCGTTTTCCGCCAAGAACCTAATTTTGCGCCGGAAAGTAGCTAGCTAGTTTCCCGAGGCTTCTCAGGCTAGGGCTCGGAACTGTCCGAGTGCTCCATCGTCGCCTGTTTCAGCCCCAGGCAATCGCGGTTTGACCAATTGGGCGGTCAAGGGAAAATGACCCGACCCAGAGGGTGGGACAGACGAGGACAGACGATCGTTTTTCGTCGTCTGTTTGAATGGGCCTTCGGCCCACGAAATCTCATGAAAAACTGGCATTACGGCTGTGGCTGGGGCGGTGACGTCGGCTTGACAGTGAAGAAGTTGATATCGTTCGTCTGTTTGACCCTGGAGCGTGCCGCGCTTCTGCGCGAATAATTGGGCGTCGTCGCTCTCCCTCGCGGGAGAGGCGATAGCCACGTGACCCTGCCTGGGGATACCTTTTTGGCATGCTTTCCGCTCCCGCCAAGCGAGGCATGAATGTCTCATCGAATCGTAGCCGTTGATGTTCACAAGAAGAAGATGTTGGCGGTGGTAGTGACTGACGTCGCCGGGGAAGCGAGTATCAGTTTGATCGCCGCAAGTTCGGTGCTGCCCCAGTGAATTGCATGTGCTGGCCGAATGGCTGGACCAGCAGGAGGTCGGGAAATAGTCATGGAATCGACCGCGCAGTACTGGAAGCCGGTGTGGGCAGCGCTGGAGCGGTACTGGAAGCCGGCGCGCCAACAGCGGGAGGGGGCCACCAAGATGTCGGGCGCACTCCATCTGTGCCAGGCCAAGAGCAATCACGGACCGCGCGGGCGAAAGAACGATTTCGCCGACGGCGAACGGATGATCAAGCGACTGATGGCGCAGGAACTGGTTTTGAGTTTCGTGCCGAATCCGGAGCAGCGGCTCCTGCGAACGGTGACGCGGCGGAAGCACCAGTTGACGCGCGCCAAGGTAGGTTTTCGGAACCAACTGGAGAGTCTGTTGGAACAGGCGCACATCAAATTGTCGAGTTTTGTGTCGGATCTTCTAGGCGTCAGTGCGCGGCGCATGTTGAACGCCATGGCGGAAGGCGAAACCGACCCCGCCGTGCTGGCGGCGATGGCGGATCGGGGACTGCGGGCGACGCCGGAGCAGTTGCGCGACGCGTTGGGTGTCAGCGCGCAACTGAATGGAGTTTTCCGTCGGCTCCTGAAGATGGCGCTGAAGGAGTTGGCGTTGATCGAGACACGCATCGAACAACTGGATCAGGAAGCCATGGGCCTACTCCAGGAATACCAGGAGGTGGTGCAACGCGTGGCGGAGGCGCCAGGTTTCGGGCTGGATTCGGTGATGCAGATGATTGCCGAGGTGGGTCCCAAGGCAGCGACATTCGATTCGGCGAAGAAAATTGTCTTCGTGGGTGGGGGTGTGTCCGGGCAACGAAGAGAGCGCCGGTGAATCGCAAAGCACGCGCTCGCCGAAGGGCAACCGACAGATGCGGCGGCTACTGAATCAGGCAGCGCAATCCGCAGTCAAGGTCCAAGGAGGCATCTTTGAGCTGACATTTCATCGCCTGTTGCCGAGGTTAGATACAAGCAGGCCATTTGGGCCATCGCCCATCGGCTTTGCCGGTTGCTTTGGCTGATCCTACACAAGGGGGTTCGCTATGAGGAACGGGGTCCCACGGTAAGTGCCAAATCCAGACGCACGCGCACGGCGCGGATGATCCGGGAACTCAAGAAACTCGGCTATCGCGTCGAAGGCGGACCGCTTCCAGCCGCTGCTCAGGCATGAGCGCGAGGTGGTTTTTCGACCCTGTCGGGCTGTTACGGCCTGGCGAGGGGCGACAGACTACAAAAGAGGATGATCTGTCCCACCCTCTCGTAGTCCATGGTTTCTGACGCCAGAGACGATCTCGCCAGGGGAGCGGCCCCCGCCCTTTAGGAATCGTCATGAAATAACCATGCCAAATCCTGGAGCGCGATGTGGCGCAGTTATTCCTTGACGGGCCCTTAGGAGGATACGGAGCCGGCCAGCGCGTATTCGCTCATGGCGCGGCGCAGTTCGTCGAGCCCCTGTCCGGTTACGCTCGATATCTCGAAAAACGGCAGGCCGCGAAGCGCCGCCAGTTCGCGGAGGGCCGCCACCCGGCCCGCATCCTGCGCCACGTCGATCTTGGTGGCGACCACCAGCATGGGCTTTTGCAGTAATTCCGGACTGAAACTCTCAAGCTCGGCCAGGATGACATGGAAATCGTTCACCGGATCGCGGCCGCTCTCTTCGGAGACGTCCACCAGGTGCGCCAACACCCGCGTACGCTCGATGTGGCGCAGGAACTGCGTGCCCAGCCCGTGGCCCAGGTGCGCACCCTCGATCAGGCCCGGAATGTCGGCTACCACGAAGCTGCGGAAATCGTCCAGCTTCACCACTCCCAGGTTTGGTTCGAGCGTGGTGAACGGGTAATCGGCGATCTTGGGACGCGCCGCCGAAATGCGGGAAATCAGGGTGGACTTGCCGGCGTTGGGAAAGCCTACCAGGCCCACGTCGGCCAGCAGCTTCAGTTCCAGCCGCAGACGCCTTTCGCCGCCAGGATGTCCCGGCTCGTGCTCGGTGGGAGCCTGGTGCGTGGCGGTGGCGAAACGGGCATTGCCGCGGCCGCCGCGGCCGCCGCGAGCCGCCAGGTACCGCTGCCCCGGTTCGCTCAGATCCACCAGGCGTTCGCCGGTATCGTCGTCGTACACCACCGTTCCCAGCGGTACTTCCACCTCGATCGAGTTCCCGTCGGCACCCGTTTTGCCGCTGCCTTCGCCGTGGCGCCCGCGCCCGGCCTTGTGCTCCGGGTTGTAGCTGAACTGCAGCAGCGTATTGTGGTGATTGCTGGCGACCAGCGTCACGTCGCCTCCGTGCCCGCCGTCGCCGCCCGATGGCCCCCCGCGCGGCACGTACTTCTCGCGGCGGAACGCCATACAGCCGTTGCCGCCGTCGCCTGCCTTGACGAGAATGCGCGCCTGGTCGAGAAACAACATGGAAAAGTCAGACGAAAAAAGAGAGCCGCCGGCAATGCTACCGGCGGCCAGGAGGAAAAAAATCCGGGATTTGGGGCCAGTCGAACCGGCCCAGGACCGCCTACGCCACGGCGTTCACGCTGACAAACTTGCCCATCCGGCCGCGGTCCTTGAACTCCACCACGCCCGTCACTTTGGCAAACAGCGTGTCGTCCTTGCCCCAACCCACGTTGCTGCCCGGCTTGATCTTGGTGCCCCGCTGCCGCACGATGATCGAGCCGCCCGGGACCAGTTGCCCGCCAAACACCTTCACGCCCAGCCGCTGTGCGTTCGAGTCGCGGCCGTTCTTGGAACTGCCTAAGCCTTTTTTGTGTGCCATGCTCTTATCCGCTTACACCAAAATCTCGCTCACCTTCAACGCGGTGAAGCTCTGGCGGTGCCCAATGGTCTTCTTGTATTGTTTCTTGCGCTTGAACTTGAACACCAGAATCTTACCCGCCCGGTCGGCGCCCACCACGGTCGCCTTCGCCGTAGCGCCGGAGATCAATTCCCCGCCGTCGCCAAAGGCAATCTTAACGGGAAGCTCCACTTCGGAACCGATCTCGCCGACAAGCTTTTCCACGCGGATGACGTCGCCGGCCGCGACGCGATACTGCTTTCCGCCCGTTTCCACGATTGCGTGCATTCTCTTCCTCAATCTTCGGCGCCGGAACACACATAATGCCTCGGCTCCATTGGAGTGAACTCTCAGTGTACACCATGCGGCCAGGCGACTTCAAACCCAGGCAAGGTAGCGCCATGCACGCCGACCCTTCCTCGAAGTACCTATTGGAACCTTCTTGCGCTTCGCCCGGAACCAAACTTCGAGTGCAACTATATCGATATTCGGGGGTTTCGCTTACGTGCTCGGTCAAAAGGTAGCCAGGCTCTTAAAGAGGAGATCTGAAGAGCCGCAACCGCTGGAGCTCCAGCAGAGCATCGCCGGCCCGCCTCTGTTTCACGTGACGCACTGGAAAGCCGGGTCGCAGTGGCTGTTGGCGATCCTGCGTGAGTGCGCCCGCGCGGGCATTGTAGATCCCTTGCTGGACCAGGCCCAGGTCCGCTACGCCCCGATTCTGCCCGGCGCGATTTATCCCACCGTGTACCTGACCCGGCAGGAGATGGGAAGGATCGCGCTGCCCATCGATAGCCGCATCTTTGTGGTCATTCGCGACCTGCGCGATACGCTCGTTTCGGCCTATTACAGCTTCAAAATCAGCCATCCTATTCTCGAACCCGGCCTTGCCGTCCTGCGCGCCCAACTGAATGGTTTGGACGAGGAATCCGGCATGATGCAGCTACTCGAGTTATTCCTCCCCAAGTGCGCGGACATTCAACTTTCCTGGGTCGAATCGGATGCGGTTGTCGTCAAGTACGAAGACCTTTGCGCCGACACCCATCGCCTGCTGCGCGAGATTCTGCTGGACCGTTTGAAGATGCCCATCTCGCCCAAGCGGCTGGCCAAAGCCATCGACAACAACCGCTTCGAAAAGATGTCGGGCGGCCGCGCGCCGGGACAGGAAGACATCGCGTCGCACCTGCGCAAAGGCGTCGCCGGCGATTGGCGGAATCATTTTACCGACCGCATGAAGCAGGCGTTCAAGGCTCGATACGGGGATCTCCTGGTGGCCTCCGGCTACGAGAAAAACCTGAACTGGTAAGCGTGGGGCCCGCGACCGGCTCACTTCGCAGTCCGCCGCTCCAGGCGGTGACGGCGGGCGGCGGCCAGTCCGGCGGGCGGCTGCGGGTTTTCCGACCAGCGTCCCAGGGCGAATTCCCGGCTGTAGCCGGCCGAGCGGTTCGTGATTTTCACCTTCAGCATGCCCGCCGCGTCGCACCAGTACTCTTCTTCCACCTGGCAGCCGGCCGCCGCGCCGCTCGCCTCCACCGCGAGCAAGGAGAGATCGGGCACGTCGCGCAAGCCGGGATCGAAGGGGAACTGGATCTCGTCCCAGAAAGTCAGGTCGCCCACGGGCTCGCCCGCCGCGTCCAGGTGCGAGGCTTCGACGTAGCGGAAACAGCCGACGTTATGGGCGGGAGCGTACTGCCGCAGGACGCGGTGCGCCGGCGCTCCCGGCGCGGGCAGGCCGAGCCCGCGCGGAAACAGCACGTCGAACGCCACCTTCCGTCCGTAGTCGGCTTCGCGCCATACCCCGAAGTGCCGGGTGAAGCGGTCGCGCAGCCGGTATCCGGAGCGCGCATCGGCGCCAATCGCGAGACCGATCGCCGTGGCCGACCGCATATAGGACGAACGCCGTACCGAGCGGCCGAAACTCTCCTTGAGCACGCGCGCCACCGCTGGCAGTTCGCTGCCGCCGCCGGTGACATATAAGGTTTCGATCGGGCTATCGGCGCGGCTGGCGAGCAGTTGTTCCACCACCCGGGCGGTGCGCTCGATGAGCGGCCGGCAGCCTTCATAAAAAACGCTCACCGGAACGGTCACCTCACCCCAACCCTCCCGCACCCGGTCCAGATCGATGGTCACCTTGCGCGTATTGGGGTTGAGCGACTCCTTGCGCTCGCGGCATTCCTCCAGCAGCCGGAACCGCTCGGCCCCGGTGAGTGGCTCAGGTTCGGTGGCTAGCCCGGACGCCGCCAGAGCCAGCCCGGCCAGAATCTCGTCGAAGTCGTCGCCGCCGACGTCGGATAACCCGGACGCCGCCACCACCGTGTGGGTGTCCTCGACCAGGTCCACCAGCGACGCATCGAAGGTGCCTCCGCCCAAATCGTAGACCAGCAGGGAATGGCGCGGCTGGCCCTTTCTTTCGGCCTGCCGGCGATGGCCGTATTCGATGCTCGCGGCGGACGGCTCGTTGAGCATTCCCAGCACTTGAAAACCCGCCGCGCGAAACGCTTCCGCGGTGAGAAACCGCTGGTTGCTGTTGGCGTTGGCCGGGACGCCGATAGTAACCTGCAAAGCTTCCCCGCGGTCCGGATTCAGGGTGGAGGAGCGGCGCAGGCTTTGCCGCAGCGCGACCAGTAATTCCACCAGCAGTTCGGTCAGCGGCATCTCGAGGCCGCCAATCTCGATGGTCGAAGCCGGCCCGGCCGATTTGAGCCTTCGTTTGAGCGATCGCAGCACCGTCCACTCGCGGTTTGCCTGTACGGCGGCAGCCTGCCAGCCGAACAGGCGGGTCTGGCCGCGTACGGCGACCAGCGGCGGGAACCACTCGCGAATCTGCCCGTCGGGGGTCTCAAAACCGGCGAGGGGGTAATTACCGCGGTCGGCGGCCGCCACCACGATTCGAGTAGTGCCGAAGTCCACTCCTAGTTCCATGCGTCGCCCTGTACCGCCATTCTACCAACCGGCCCGTAAAACGAAAGTTCGAAATGAACTCTGACCCAACGGCAACGGCCGATCGACAGAAATGGCACAATTTGTGCAACTTTGTGCGTCCTTGTGCAGTCCACCGGTTTGAAAAAACAAACCATCGGCTCGCCGAATGGGTGATCCTCGCAGGGCAGTCCAAACCCGGCGCCGGCGCCAATTTATCCATCTTGTGCATTCTTGTGCAACAGGGAGCGGTTCTTGAGAGGCGTCGCGAGGGAACCGGTCAGACTCTCCATCGCGCACGGCCAGAATGGGTTAGGCCGGTTCCAGGGGTCCGTTTGGAGCCGATATGCGCGCGGCTGGGAAGGTTTGAATTCCGACATGTAGATCCCTTATACTAATCAGTCGGTGGGAGTCCGCCGATGTAATATAGGAGGATTTTCGTTGATGCTTAATGTTTCGACCCGCTCGCAGACCGGGCTGTTCAGTTTCTGGTCGCGATTGGCCGCGGTATTGATTTTGTTCGTGCTGGCTTTACCGGCAATGGCCCAAGAGGCCGCTGGCGAGGCTAACCTGAAACTTCCCCCTCTGGATTCGGCCCGCTTTCTGGGCGGCATCGACGGGCGAACACTGCTGATGGGTGGGTTGGTCGTCAGCTTTCTCGGCCTCGTCTTTGGCCTTGCCATGTTTGTCAAACTGCGCAACCTGCCGGTTCATTCGGCAATGCTCGAAGTTTCCGAGTTGATCTACGAGACGTGCAAAACCTACCTGGCCACACAGGGAAAGTTCCTGATGATCCTGGAAGCCTTCATTGCCGTCATCATCGTGTTTTACTTCGGTCTTCTCCAGGGACTCGAGGCGTATAAGGTCGTCATTATCCTGCTGTTCAGCGTGATCGGCATTTCCGGAAGCTTCGCGGTGGCGGCTTTCGGCATGCGCATCAACACCTTCGCCAATTCCCGCACGGCGTTTGCCGCCTTGCGCGGCAAACCGTTCCCCTGTTATGAGATTCCGCTCCAGTCCGGCATGAGCATCGGGATGCTGCTGGTTTCGGTGGAACTGCTGATCATGCTCTTCATTCTGCTGTTCGTTCCGGGCGACCTGGCGGGCGCGTGCTTCATCGGTTTCGCCATTGGCGAATCGCTGGGCGCGGCGGCATTGCGCGTGGCCGGCGGCATCTTCACCAAGATCGCCGACATCGGTTCGGACCTGATGAAGATCGTTTTCAAGATCAAGGAAGACGATGCGCGTAATCCGGGCGTGATTGCCGATTGCACCGGCGACAACGCGGGCGACTCGGTCGGGCCTTCGGCGGACGGTTTTGAAACCTACGGCGTCACCGGCGTGGCCCTGATCACCTTTATCCTGCTGGCGGTGAAGGACCCGCTGGTGCAGGTTGAGTTGTTGGTGTGGATCTTCTCCATGCGCGTGATGATGGTGATTTCCTCGGCGGTCGGCTACTTCGTGAATGGAGCCATCGCCAAGGTTCGCTATGGCAGTTTGACCGGCAAGATGAATTTCGAGGCTCCCCTTACCACACTGGTCTGGCTGACCTCGATTCTCTCCATCGTCTTGACCTACATCCTCAGCTCGTTCATGATTCCGACCCTGGGCAACGATAGCTCGCTATGGTGGAAGCTGGCCACGGTAATCAGTTGCGGCACGCTGGCCGGCGCGCTGATCCCGGAACTGGTCAAAGTATTCACCTCCACAAATTCGCGGCACGTGCGGGAGATTGTGACCAGCTCGCGGGAAGGCGGGGCATCGCTGAATATTCTCTCCGGATTTGTGGCGGGCAATTTCAGCGCCTACTGGCTCGGCTTTGCTATGCTTTCGCTCATGGCGATCGGCTTTGGCGTTTCCACCCTCGGCCTGGGCAACCTGATGGTGGCTCCAGCGGTGTTCGCCTTCGGCCTGGTGGCTTTCGGCTTTCTCGGCATGGGCCCGGTGACGATCGCGGTCGATAGTTACGGTCCAGTCACGGATAACGCGCAGTCGGTCTACGAGCTTTCGACCATCGAGACGATACCAAATATCGCCGCGGACATCGAGAAGACTTTCGGCTTCAAACCCGAGTTCGAAAAAGCCAAGGACAACCTGGAGGAAAACGACGGCGCCGGCAACACGTTCAAGGCAACTTCCAAGCCAGTGCTGATCGGGACCGCCGTAGTGGGCGCCACCACCATGATCTTCTCGACCATCGTGGCGTTGACCCACAAGCTGACCCAAGACATCGACAAGCTATCGTTGATGCATGCGCCCTTCCTGCTGGGCCTGATTGCCGGTGGCGCGGTGATCTACTGGTTCACCGGCGCCAGCGCGCAAGCGGTCACCACCGGCGCCTATCGAGCGGTGGAGTTCATCAAAGCCAACATCAAGCTGGAAAGCGCGGAGAAAGCCTCGATAGCGGACTCGAAGAAAGTGGTGGCCATCTGCACCCAATACGCGCAAAAGGGCATGCTGAACATCTTTATCGTGGTGTTCTTCACCACCCTGTCTTTCGCTTTTGTCGAACCTTTCTTCTTTATCGGCTACCTGGTATCGATTGCGATCTTCGGACTGTTTCAAGCCATCTTCATGGCGGATGCGGGCGGCGCCTGGGATAATGCCAAGAAAGTGGTGGAAACCGAACTGCGCGCCAAGGGCACACCGCTGCACGATGCATGCGTGGTGGGGGATACAGTGGGGGATCCTTTCAAGGACACCTGCTCGGTAGCGCTCAACCCGATCATCAAATTCAGCACCCTGTTCGGCTTGCTGGCGGTGTCGCTGGCGGTGAGCGTTACGCGAACGCAGGGTTGGCTCTTCAGCGCCATATTGGCAGCCGTGTTCTTCCTGGTTTCGGTGGTTTTCGTGTACCGCAGTTTTTACGGCATGCGGATCGAATCGGGAAAGGACTGAAACGCGAGGTAGGGCCGGCGACTGAGCATTTGCCGGCCCCATCTGTAAGATCGTGTGAGCCGCATCGCTTCCGGTTGCGGCTACCGAGCTTCCGGGCGTTTACATTCGCCGCTGTCGCCTGTGCCATCTAAGCCACAGGTCACCTCGGGAAGCGCTCCTAAGATGGGCGCCCCGGATTCCCGGAATCGGAATTTACAATTCCGCCCCTGTGCCGGGTTCGGCCTCCAGCCGGTTCCAGTTAAAGTTCCTAGAGGCACCGCGTTATCTCTATGAAATTCTGTAACTCCTGATTCTGATTTCCACCCTGCCGTAGAAGCTAGCCGAATCTCCGCTATCTAAACTATTTTCTTGACACTTTCCCGCCTAAAACCATAGAATCACACACATTAGCTAAATTTCGGAATCATTCGTTTGCATGGCCCCGTCAGCCTAGTAACAGTACATCCAATATAGAAAGGGATAGTGTATGAACTTGAGCCACTGGCTCATTCGGTCCAACGCAACGACTAAATCTGCATTCGCGCTCTTCGCACTGCTGGTTCTAGGAACCGCGCAGGTCTGGGCGCAGGCAGTTTCCACAGGCACCATCGCAGGGCAAGTGGTCGACGAACAGAACGCCGCGGTAGCGGCTGCGTCCGTCAAGATCACGGACACCGCCACGAACATAACCCTCTCGACGACTACCAACGATTCCGGACGTTATGTCATTAGTAACATAACTCCCGGTACGTACAACATCAGTATCTCCAAGGCTGGCTTCTCGACCTACGAAATCAACGGCCAGGCGGTAGACGTGGGCGTGTCTCTCGCACTGAATGCCAAGATGCGGGTCGGGACAACAGCAACGACTATCGAAGTGACGGCTACAGTAGGCGCGGAATTGCAGACCGCCAATGCCACGGTCGGTACGACCATGAGCGGGCAGCAACTTCTGGACCTGCCCAACCTGGGCCGCGACGTAACCACGCTTTCGACCCTTCAGCCGGGTGTGATGCCGGGCGGATACGTGGCCGGGGCGCAGCGCGATCAGACCAGCTTCCTGCTCGACGGCGGCAACAACTCCGACGACATGGGCGGCGACACCATTACCTACCAGACGAACATGACCGGAACCGGCGGAACGCAGACCAACGGTATGCCCTCCGGCATTCTGCCGACGCCGGTGGAATCGGTGGAAGAGTTCAAGGTGAATACGTTTGGCCAGACTTCGGACTTCAACAGCTCAATCGGCAGCCAGATCCAGATGGTGACCAAGCGCGGCACCAACCAATGGCACGGAGCAGCTTACGGGTACTACTTTGCCACCGACGTCGGTGCGGCCAATTTGTGGCAGAATGACCACACACCCGAGGGCAGCCTGCCGTATACGCCGCTGGTATCCAATCACCGTGATCGCTTCGGCGGCGCGATCGGCGGCCCCATGACGCCCAAGTTCGCGGGCGGTAAGACCTACTTTTTCTTCAACTATGAAGGGTTGCGCTTCCCCAACGTAAGCACCTACGAGCGCCTGGTCCCCTCAGCCACCATGCGCGAGGGGGTCATTTACGTTCCCAACGCCTCCGGCGCCTACCAACCGTATAACCTGACCAACGGGCCGGTGACGGTGGGTGGAACCACGCTCGCTCCCGCTACCTGCCCAGCCGGAGCGTGCGACCCGCGCGGTCTGGGCATGAACCCGTTGGTGAGTCAAATTCTCAATAAGTACATGCCGACCGGAACGGACACCAGTTACAGCGCGGGCGACAATTACAACACGCTGGGCTTTGTTTCCAGTATTCGCGCGCCGCTTACCACGAACACTTACGTGGGGCGCATCGATCACGACTTCGGCGAGAAGAACCGCCTCATGGCGACTTATCGCGACCTGAGCCTGATCAGTCTGACGACGAACCAGGTGGATATCGGCGGCGCATTTGGCGGCGATACGCTGGGGACGCCCGCGGCGAAAGCTCCCCGCCCGCAGAAACCCGATCTCTTCGTGGTCGCGTTGACCAGCAACCTGCGGCCAACCATCACCAACGACCTTCGCTTCAACTACACGCGCAACTTCTGGCAGTGGGAGGACAACAACTCTCCGCCGCAGTTGCCCGGACTGGGCGGCGCGCTCGAAATCGGCGCCGGCGCGGCGGGTACCGCGGAAAGCACCAACGCCCTGATTCCGTACAATGTCAACACGCAGAGCACGCGCCAGCGGTTCTGGGACGGGCAGGACAAGATTCTGCGCGACGACATCACGCACATCCACGGCAATCACCTGTTGACCTACGGAGGCCTGTACCAGCGCAATTTCGACTATCACATGCGCACCGACAACGGGAACGGCACCAACAACCAGATCGTCTACCAGATCTCCGGCCAGAGCTATCTGAACTGGGGGACCGGATCCGGCTCGTACATTCCGAGCACAGTCGGCAGTTCCTACGCCAGCACCTATGAGAACCTGGCCGCCGAAGTGTGGGGCATCGTGAACCTGCCGCAGGTGACTTACACCCGCGCCGGTTCCGCCCTGACGCTGCAGCCGGTGGGCTCGGTAGCCACGGATAAGAGCGTGATTCCGACTTATAACTTTTACTTCGCCGATTCCTGGCACGTAAAGCCGACCGTCACCATCAACTACGGTCTGTCGTACGGCCTGGAAATGCCACCTTACTCGCAATCGCAAAACCAGGTGGTGCTGGTGGACTCGTCGGACAATCCTATCAGCGCGGCGAATTTCATCGCGGCTCGCGAAAAGGCAGCGCTGCAGGGTCAAGCCTACAACCCGACTCTGGGCTACGCCCTTGCGGGCAACGTGGGCAGCGGCCTGAAGTATCCCTACAATCCGTTCTATGGCGGTTTCAGCCCGCGCGTTTCCATAGCGTGGAATCCGAGATTCACGGAGGGTCCGCTGGGCAAACTGCTGGGTAATGGTAAGACCGTGATTCGCGCCGGTTACGGCCGCATTTGGGGCCGATTGAACGGCGTCGATCTGGTTCTGGTGCCGCTGCTCGGCCCCGGCGTGTTGCAGGCCGTGAGTTGCCCGGGCGCCAGCAGCGCCGGGACTTGCCTCGGTTCGGGTGGGGTGACTCCGGCCACGGCGTTCCGCATCGGCGCGGACGGGCTTTCGGCTCCGCTGCCTACGCCTTCGACCACGCTGCCCCAGCCGTTCTATCCCAACGTCAACGGCGCAGCGGCGGGCGACGTGGATACGCTAGACCCCAATTACAAGCCCGAGCGCACCGACAATTTCAACGTCGCCCTGCAGCGCGAACTCAATACCAAGACAACCCTCGAGGTGGGCTACGTCGGCCGCGTCATTCGCAACGAATATACGGAGATCAACCTCGACGCGGTACCGACCATGATGAACGTCGGCGGCCAGTCCTTCGCCCAAGCGTTCTCCCAAGTCTACTGGCAACTCTACAATCAGAACTTCGCCTCCAACAGTAACGTCACGGCGCAGCCGTTCTTCGAAAACACGCTGGGCGGAGCCAGTTCGTCATACTGCGCGGGCTACGCAAGCTGCACGCAGGCGGTGGTATCGAAGAATTCCATCAACGAATTCAAATATGTGGAGACTTCCACGCTCTGGGCCGCCATGAATAAAGCTTCTTCGTGGACCTTGGGCCAGACCATGGCCAGCGGCGCCGGGCAGGTTACATCGGCCGCGCTGAACGCCAGCCTGGGCTGGGGCAACTACAACGGCGTATACATGACGGTTCGCGCCCGCGATTACCACGGGGCCACCTTCGTATCCAACTTCACCTGGAGCCGTTCGATGGGCACGGCGGCTCAATATCAGGCCACCAGCGCCAATACCGTGGTCAATCCGTTCGACATCGGCGCCCAGTATGGGCCGAACAGCTTCGACTACCTGTTTGTGTACAACGCGGCGGTGTTCTACCGTCCGCCACTATTCCAGCACAGCACCACGCTTTTGTCGAAGATTGTTGGCGGGTGGACCATCGCTCCGCTGTTCACGGCTCAGAGCGGCGCACCGGTGGGGGTGGGCTACTCGCAAGGCACCTGCTCCAGTTGCATGACCTTCGGCGAATCGTCCTCCTCCGGTGAAGAGGCTTACGGCGACCAGGCGGTCTTCCTGTCGAAGTACACGGGGGGCGGCTCGGCCAACTACGGCCTGGCGGGCGGTACGGCCAGCACGTCGAACAACCCCTACGTTCCCGCCGGCACTCTGGTGGGCGGCAACAACCCGGCCGGAGTGAACCAGTTCACCAACCCGGCGGCGATCGCGGCGGAGTTCCGTCCCTGCGTTCTGGGGACGGATACCAACTGCGGCGGTTACGGCAACATTCGAGGTTTACCCACCTGGAATCTGGATGCCGAACTGGCCAAGGATTTCAGTCTCTGGAAGGAAAACCGGGTGGGCGCCACCATCACGTTCCAGTTCACGAATATCCTGAACCACGTGCAGTTAAGCACCCCCACCGGCATCGAGAACGCTAGCGGGCTGTCCCTGACCAGCCTGTCCACGTTCGGACGCACCACGAGCCAGTCCAACACACCGCGCAACATGGAGTTCGGGTTCCGCGTGCACTTCTAAACGGCAAACCAATCTGAGCGAGAAGGGCAGCCCGGCGAACCCGGCCTGCCCTTTTTTTGTTTCGGGCGAGGCGTACCAATGACGCCGCAACCCCTCCTTTATTTTAGGAAGCCGTAATAAAAACGCAAATCGCAGGCGGAACCGCCTGCGCCACCAAAGCAGGTGCATTGTTTCCAATGGTGGGGCAGGCGGTTCCGCCTGCCCGGCTGTGTTAGATTGAAGCGGAGGCTGGTTTTGGGGCGAACAACGCTGGCGTGGGGTGTAAGCGCTCTGCTCCTCGTTACGGTGCCGCCGCTCGAAAGTCAATCCAATCAGGGTTACGCCGGCGCGGAGGCCTGTGCCAAGTGCCACGCGGGCGCCGGTCGCGAGTGGGTCGAATCACGCCACCACAGGATGATGCAACCCGCGACGAAACAGAGCGTGGAGGGCGATTTCGCGCGGGCCAAAGTGACATTGCGCGGCGCGGCTTACCTTCTGCGGAACGACACTGGTGGCTACTACATTACCGAGTCCGATCTGAGCGGCAAGCCGTGGGAACACAAAGTGGAGTACACGCTCGGCGGCCGGCGAATCCAGGAGTATCTCGCTAGCGTGTCCGACGGCAGCATGGTGGTTCTCCCCGCCGCCTGGGACAATGTCAGAAAGGAGTGGGTCCACGAATTGGACGCCGGCAATCCGGAAGAGTCTTCCGGGGGCGCCGGCGAGGTGTGGAACAAGGAGTGCTATTCCTGCCATGTAAGCCGGGGACGGAAGAATTTCGACCCGGAGCACCTTCGTTATCGCACCACGTGGGGGGACCTCGGGATCGATTGCGAGAGCTGCCACGGTCCCGCAAAAGCCCACGCGGGGCGGGCGGCCGGCGCGACGGTCATTAACCCGGCCAAGCTGGACCCGGCGCGCAGCGGCATGGTATGCGCACCGTGCCACTCCATGCGCGATATCTACGCAGACGGGTTTGCGGCCGGCGCCAACTACTTCGATTTCTTTTTGCCGGTGATGGAGTACCGCCTGCCGGCATCTGGGGACCCCGCCTATTGGGCCGACGGGCGTCCGCGATGGTTCTCGAATGAGACAATCGGGTTGTGGCAGAGCCAGTGTTTTCTGAAGGGCGGCGCTAGCTGCGTCACTTGCCACTCCCGCCCGCACAATCCCGATATCGAGCACAATCCTCAGCTTTGGCCGGACCGCAACGCCCTTTGCGCGGGGTGCCACCAGGCGATTGCGGCGGATGTCCCCGCCCACAGCCACCACGCGGCGGCGAGCCCCGGCAGTTCCTGCATCGAGTGCCACATGCCGGCCGCGGCCACCGGCCTGAAAGCGCAAACTCGCGATCACTCGCTGAGCATACCGGCGCCTGAGAATACCATTGGGCATGGTATTCCGAACGCGTGCAATCTGTGCCACCGGGATAAAGACGCGAGCTGGGCAGCGCGGCAGACGAACGCGTGGTATGGCGCCCAATCGCGACGGAAAACGATACGGCGCGCCGACGCCTACACCGAGGCGCGAGCGGGCAATCCGGCGGCGATTGGGGCGCTGCTGGAGATCTTATCCGATCCCTCGGAAGGGCCGTGGATACGGGCCAATGCCGCCGGATACCTGGGCAATTTCCCCAACGACCCGGCGGCGTACGATGCCGTGCGGCACGCCTTTCTCGACGCGGAGCCGCTGGTGCGGGCGACCGCGGCGGCGGCTATTCAGCCTCGGGCGGCGCAGCGGGAAGCGCTGGCGCCGGAGCTGGTATCGCTGCTCTGGGACCCGGTGCGTACGGTGCGGATGAACGCTGGCATCGCGCTGGTTGCCATGGGCGTAAGGCCGTTTCCCGGCGAAGATGGCGCTCGTTTCGAGCAAGCCAAAGCTCTATACCGGGCACGTGCCGAGCTCAATTCCGACGACGCGGGGCAGCAGTTCGCGGCGGGGAAATTCTGGTTCCTCTCGGGCGACATGGCTGGCGCAGCGGCGGCATTTCGCGGCAGCTTGAAACTCGACCCCGCGATACCGGCGCGGTATCTGCTGGCGCGGTCGGTGGCGGGCAATGGCGACTATCGGGAGGCTCGCGAGATTCTAAAGACGATCCCGCGCGACGACCCGCAATACGGCTCCGCGCAGCAATTGCTCGCCGAGGTGGAGGCGAAGGATCCGGGCGATGGCGGCGGCGAAGCCCGGGCGCAGTTTCTGGAAGGTCAGGTTCAGTACCGGAGCGAGTATTACGGCGCGGCGTTGAAAGATTTCGAAGAGGCGCTGCGGCTGGAGCCGCGGGCGGAGTGGGCGGCGACGGCCGAAATCGATCGCGCCATCTGCCTGGAAAAACTGGCGCGCACGAGCGAAGCCGAAGCCGCCATCGAGGCGCTTTTCAGGGAGCCAGCGGCGCGCCGGGACGTCGACCTGCAGCTTGCGTTTGTCGAACTGCTGGCTGAAACGGGGCGCGCGGAGGAAGCCCTGAAGCGGATCGACGAGGCCGTGGCGGCGGCTCCGGACGCTCCGCTGGCCCACTTCTGGCGGGCCAAGGTACTGCTGCAACTTCACCGCACCGGGGAAGCGGCGGCCGCGGCGGAAGAATCCATCCGGCTGCAGCCGCAGCTTGCCGCGGCGCACAACCTGCTGATTCGGATTTATCAGATGTCAGGCCGCACGAAGGAGGCGGTGCAACAGGCGGAATGGCTGCGCGACTACCAACGGCGCACACAATCGCACTGACGCTGTCGCTCGCAACGGCCACACTCGGCGTGCGAGCGCAGATTCGCTTCGAAGATACGGCGGCGAAATCCGGGCCGAAGTTCGAGCTGCGCAACGGCGCCATGAGCGCTTTTCACCAGCCCGAGCTGATGCTCGGCGGCGTGGCGGTTCTCGATTATAACCGCGACGGCTGCATGGACATCTTCTTCACCAACGGCGCGGCCATGCCGTCGCTGGAGAAAACTGGCCCGCAATATTTCAACCGGCTGTTTCGCAACGACTGCCACGGCAAGTTTACGGACGTGACGGCGGAAGCGGGAGTAGCGGGCGATGGCTATTCGGCGGGCGCGGCCGTGGCCGATTACGACAACGACGGGTATCCGGATATCTTTGTCGCCGGCGTGAACCGGAACATTTTGTATCACAACCGTGGCGACGGCACTTTTGAGGATGTCACCGGGAAGGCGCACCTGGGCGGGGTGGACCCGCGTTACGGCAAACTGTGGTCGGTGGCGGCGGCTTGGGTGGACGTGGATAACGACGGCTGGCTCGACCTAGTGGTGAGCAATTACGTGCAATGGGACCCGAAGCTCGAGCCGACCTGCGGCACGCCGCAAAGGCCGCTCTACTGCACGCCGAACGCGTACCACGACACTCCCAACCAACTGTTCCGCAACAATCGCGACGGGACGTTCACCGATATCACCGAATCCTCCGGGCTGGGCGCGCAATTCGGGAAAGGCATGGGCGTGGCGGTGGCCGATTACGACGGCGACGGCCTGATGGACATTTTCGTGGCCAACGACAGCGTGCCGAACTTTCTTTTCCATAACCTGGGCCACGGGAAATTCGAAGAGGTGGGGATGCTGGCCGGAGTGGCGCTCAACGACAATGGGCGACCGGTGGCGAGCATGGGCGCGGATTTTCGCGACTTCGACAACGACGGCCGGCCCGGCCTGATCTTCACGGCGATGTTCAACGACACTTTCCAGTTGTTTCGGAACGTGGGAGGGTCACCCGCGTTCGAGGACGCGACCGCGCGGGCGGGGCTGGCGGTGGCGACACGCAACTTGACGGGCTGGGGCATCGGGATTTACGATTTCGACAACGACGGTTTCAAAGACGTGTTCACCGCGAACGCGCATTTTCCGGGGCTGGATGCGCTGCTGGCGGCGTCGACGTCGCTGCCGAATTCGGTGTTTCGCAATCGGGGCGACGGCCGGTTCGAAGACGTCTCGAAAACGGCCGGCCCCGATTTTCAGATTGCGGGGCAGCATCGGGGCGTTGCCTTTGCCGATTTCGACAACGATGGACGGCTGGACGCGGTGGTATCCAACGTGAATGGGCCGGCGCGGTTGTACCACAACATTACTCCCAACGCCGGGCACTGGCTGGCATTGAAGCTGACGGGCACGCGGAGCAACCGCGACGGCATTGGAGCCGAGGTGGCTGTCACGCTCGGGAGCGGACGCAAGCTGTACAACCATTGCACCACCAGCGTGGGTTACGCATCCTCCAGCGAGCCGTTGGTGCGCTTTGGCCTGGGCGGACAAGCGGCTGCCAAGCTGATCCAGATCCGTTGGCCCAGCGGGCAGGTCGAGGAGCTTCACGACGTGGCGGCGGACCGGGTGGTCGCGGTTCGCGAGCCCTAAACCATGCGAACTGACAACGGAGTGGGGCGGACGCAACCCGGCATAGCGGAACCAAACAGGAATCTCGGGGACGGCGCCGGCAAACGCTCCCTGACGGCCGCGGCTCGGTTAAAGCGTGCGCCAGATTTGCCGGTCGTGCATACTGATAATTTCCCCCGGATGAGCCAGGTCAGACGCAAACCAGGATTGAGAAAAACGAGCGCCGCCGCGCCGGCCGCGGGACGGGCAACCGATATCGGCATCGCCATCCTGCTGGTGGCGGCGATTTTTGCGGTGTACTGGCAAACGCTGCATTTCGGTTTCGTCAATTACGACGATCCGGATTACGTCACCGGGAACGTTCATGTGCGCGCCGGGCTTACGGCGGGTGGTGTGGCTTGGGCCTTCCGGCATTCATTCGCCGGCAATTGGTTCCCGCTGACGTGGCTGTCGCACATGCTGGATGTCGAGGTTTTCGGTCTCGACAGCGGACTGCACCATTTGACCAGCGTCTCGATCCACGCGGGGTCGACGCTGTTGCTTTTCGCGTTCTTGCGACGCACGACAAAATCGCGCTGGCCCAGCGCCATGGTGGCGGCACTGTTCGCAGTGCACCCCTTGCACGTGGAGAGCGTGGCCTGGATCGCCGAGCGGAAAGACGTGTTGAGCGCGTTTTTCTGGATGCTGACGCTATACGCTTACGCGGGCTATGCGGCTCGTCCGGGACCGGCGCGTTACGGCTTGGCCCTGGCCGCGTTTTGCCTCGGGCTGATGGCGAAGCCCATGCTGGTGACCCTGCCGTTAGTGCTATTGCTGCTGGACTACTGGCCGCTGGCGCGGGGAGTGCGGCTGCTGGAAAAGCTGCCGTTTCTGGCGCTGTCGGCCGCGGTCGCGGTAATCGCGTATGTAGTGCACCGGGAAGCGGGCGCGACCGCCTCACTCGATATTTTTCCGCTCGCGGTGCGGCTGGAAAATGCGTCGGTGTCCTATGCCGTCTATGCCCTCAAGATGTTTTGGCCGAGCAACCTGGCGGTGTTTTATCCATATCCCCGGCAGTCCCTCGCGGTTCCGGCCTCTCTGGCCGCACTCGGCCTGGCCGCGATTACCTTGGTGGCGATCCGGATGGCGGCGCGCCGGCCGTACCTGATCGCCGGCTGGGTGTGGTACCTGGTGACGCTAGGGCCGGTGATCGGACTGATTCAAGTTGGGGCACAGGCGCGCGCGGACCGCTACACATACATTCCGGCGGTCGGCTTGTCCATCGCATTGGTCTGGGGCGCGGCGGAGGTGCTGCAACGCTGGCCGCGAGTCCGGGCAGCCTTAGCCTGGTCTGTTTGCGCGGTGTGTGTGGTTCTCAGTTGGACGCAGGCCGGTTACTGGCAGGATGGAGTGTCGCTGTTTCGGCGCGCGGTGGATGTGACCACGGATAATTACGTGGCGCGATTCAACCTGGCCGCGGCACTGGCCGTGCGCGGCGAGGACGCAGAAGCCGCCGGACAACTCGCGGAGGCCGTCCGGATTCATCCGAATTCCGCCCCGGCGCGCGCGGAGTTGGGACAGTTGCTGGCCAAACAGGGGAGGCTTCAGGAAGCCCTCCTGCAACTGCATGCAGCCGTTGGTCTGAACCCTTGCGATGCCGTCGCCCACTACCGCCTGGGCACAGTATTGGGAGAAGCGGGAGAAGGGAGTGAGGCCGCTCGCGAGTTCACGGAAGCAGTTCGGCTGGACCCCGGTAACGCGGATGCCCATTACAATCTGGGCATATCGCTGGCCAATCAAGGAAGGGTCGAGGAGGCCGCGAGTGAGTTTGCCGCAACGGCGAGATTGAGTCCGGAGGATGCCTCCGCGCGCTACAACCTTGGGGTCAGCCTGGCCAGGCTGGGGCGCGTCCGTGAGGCGATCGCGCAACTGTCGGAGGCTGTCCGCATCGACCCGAAGCTCCCAGGGGTGCGCGAGGCGCTTGACGAGGCGATCGCCTTGCAGCGCGCGGCCGGAAAGTGACTTTGGGGAAATCCGTTCCCGGCAACCGCTTCATGGGAGGGCTGAGAGAAATGGCGGGCAGGCGGAACCGCCTGCCCCACCCAAGCACCGTCGCGGTCGGGTTGGCCGTTACCGGCCATCCCCGGACGGACCCGTCCTCGTCCTGGTGCTCGCGAAGCCGAGGATGGGGTGAAGTAGGGCCGGGGAATCTTATCCCGAGGTGCTCACAGATCCGGACATGGATCTCTCAATTCATCCGGCCTCGTGCCACCTATACGGAATTTCGCATAATACAGTGACAAAATGATCAAAAAGAAAGGCCTGCGTGTTTGAGGAAGGAAAATGGAAGGCCTTGGGATCGGCGCACTCGTGCCATGCCTCCCTTCACTGCCTGGTGAACTTCGCCAAGATTTTCAGCGCAACGGTTAGCCAGTTCTTGCCCTTTGATGTTCCCCCAC
>JBEKZL010000320.1:0-7404 GCA_049509915.1 Bryobacteraceae bacterium
CGATTACAGTTCCGTCAGTCGTTGCCATACCGTTTCCTACTCCGCCGCGGCGGCGCCGCTCACCACTTCGATGATTTCCTTGGTGATGCTGGCTTGACGCACGCGGTTCATGTACAAAGTCAATTTGTCGATCATATCCGAGGCGTTGGAGGTGGCCGCTTCCATGGCCATCATGCGCGCGGCGTGCTCGGACGCCGTGGATTCGACCAGCGCCCGGTAGAATTCCACTTCCACGTACTTCGGCAGCAGCGCGGCCAGAATTTCCGCCGGCGGCTCCTCGTAAAGATAATCCGCCGGGGCCTGGTTTTCCGGCAGTTCCACCGGCAGCACCCGCTTGAAGGTCAGCCGCTGCGACGACACGCTCTTGAATTCGTTAAACAAAAGATACACGGCATCGATTTCGCGGTCGGCGAACAGGTCCATGGCCTTGCAGGCGATGGCCGCGGTATCGGCGTAGCGGGGCTTGGCCGACAGGTTCAGGTATTCGCCGGAGATGCGGGCGCCGCGCTTGCGAAAGAAATCACGTCCCTTGCGGCCGATCGTTTCGAACGTCACCTCGGCGCCGGCGTGTTCGGTCAGGAATTGCTGCGCGCCTTTGATCAGGTTGGCGTTGAAGGCGCCGGCCAATCCCTTATCGGCGGTCACCAGCACCAGCAGAATGCGCTTTTCCTCTCGCACCGCCAGCAGCGGGTTCTCGGCCACCCGCTCGTCGCCGGCTGCGGCCGCCGCCATATTGCCCAGCATCTGGCCGAGCAGGGACGCATACGGCCGGCCGGCAATCACGCGTTCCTGCGCGCGCCGCAGTTTCGACGCCGAGACCATCTTCATGGCCTTGGTGATCTGCTGCGTGTTCTTGACCGAGCGGATACGCCGCCGGATGTCGATCAGGCTCGGCATGTCGTCCTACTTCGCCCGGTCCGCCACGAACCGCGACTTGAATTCCTCGATCACCGCTTTTAGGGTGGCGCGCAGCGCGTCGTCCAGCGCTTTCTTGGTGCGAATCTCTTCCCACAACCCGCGGTGGGCGTTGTCGACGAAGCGGTACAGGTCCTCTTCGAACTTGCGGCACTCTTCCACCGCCAGGTCGTCCAGGTAGCCTTGCGTGCCGGCGAAGATGATCAGCACCTGCTTTTCGAGCGGCAGCGGCTGATACTGTCCCTGCTTGAGAATTTCCGAGAGGTGCTTACCGCGATTCAACTGCTGGAGAGAAACCTTGTCGAGATCGCTGCCGAACTGGGCGAACGCCGCCAGCGCGCGATATTGCGCCAAGTCCAGGCGCAGGCCGCCGGCGATCTGCTTCATGGCCTTGGTCTGGGCGTTGCCGCCCACGCGGCTTACCGAGATGCCGACGTCGATGGCCGGCCGCACGTTGGAGTTGAACAGGTCGGCCTGGAGGTAGATCTGGCCATCGGTGATGGAAATGACGTTGGTCGGGATGTAAGCCGACACGTCGCCGGCCTGGGTTTCAATGAACGGGAGGGCGGTGAGCGAGCCTCCTCCCAGCGCATTGCTCAGCTTGGCGGCGCGTTCGAGCAGGCGGCTGTGCAGATAGAATACGTCGCCGGGATAGGCTTCGCGGCCGGGCGGCCGCCGCAGCAGCAGCGAGATCTCGCGGTAGGACGCGGCGTGTTTCGACAGATCGTCGTAAATGCACAGCGCGTGGCGGCCATTGTCGCGGAAATACTCGCCGATAGCGCATCCGGAAAATGGCGCCACGTACTGCATTGGCGCGGGCTCGGATGCCGTGGCCGATACCACGATGGTATACTCCATGGCCCCGAAATCTTCGAGAGTCTTCACCACCTGGGCCACGGTAGAGCGTTTTTGACCGATGGCGACATAGATGCAAATCATGTCGCCGCCCTTTTGATTGATGATGGCGTCGAGAGCCAGTGCGGTCTTGCCCGTCTGGCGGTCGCCGATGATGAGCTCGCGCTGGCCGCGGCCGATCGGAATCATGGCGTCCACCGCCTTGATGCCGGTCTGCATGGGCTCTTTGACCGGCTGCCGGTCCACAACGCCGGGCGCCAGCCGCTCGATCGGGCTGAAAGCCGTGGTCTGGATCGGCCCTTTGCCGTCGATGGGCTGCCCCAGAGCATCCACCACCCGGCCGATCATCGCCTCTCCCACCGGCACCGACATGATGCGGCCGGTGCGACGCACTTCGTCGCCTTCCTTGATCTCGGTATAATCGCCCAGCAGCACCGAGCCCACCTGGTCTTCCTCCAGGTTCATGGCGATGCCCGACACCCCATGGGGAAACTCGATCAGTTCGCCGGCCATGACTTTTTCCAGGCCATGGATGCGGGCAATGCCGTCGCCCACGCTGATCACCGACCCGACTTCGGCTACGTCGATCGCATGCTCGTAGTTCTCGATTTCCTGGCGAAGAATGCTGCTGATTTCGTCCGCTCGAATATGAGCCATAAGTCTTCCTTACGATTCCCCTTCGGCGCTCAGACTGCGTCCGATGGCAGCCAACTGGGCGCGTACCGACCCGTCGTAAATGGTGGACCCGATTCGCGCCACCACGCCGCCGATCAGCGCCCGATCCACTCCGAAGCGGGCGCGAATCCGTTTTCCCGTCACCCGCTCCAGCTCCGCCGCAATCCCGGTCTGCTGCGCCGCTGTCAGCTCGCTGGCGGCCGCAACCTCCGCGCGGGCGAAACCCAAGCGCCCGTCCATCACGGTTTCGAAATCCGCCGCCAAGTCGGGCAGCATGGCGATGCGGCGGTGATCCACCAGCACGAATAGAAGGTTGCGGACGATGCGGGAAATGCCGAGTGTGGCGACGATGCGCTCGACCACGGCCTTCTTCCGGCTGGGCGCCACCGCCGGCGTCAGCAGGGCGTTGCGCAACTCGGCTGATTCCGCCACCACGGCGGCAAACGCGCGCAGCTCGGACGCCGCGGCTTCCGGATCGAGGGCCGCGCCGGAGGCGGTCACCACGTCCGCGAGGGCGTTCGCGTATCGGGAAGTTACTGCAGTGATCGGCATGTCGATTTCTAGTTGGAGTTGCCCGGCCTCGGCCGGCGGTCCAGATCGGTCACGAAACCCTGGACGAGAGCGTCTTCGGTCTGCGGGCTCAAACGCGCGCGGACTTTTTGCTCCGCCAGTTCCAGCGCAAGGCTCGCTGCATGGCGCTTGAGTTCAAGAGTAGCGGCTTTGGCGGCGGCGCCGGTTTCCCGCTGGAGGGTAGCTTCCACCTTGGCCAGGGTTGCGGCGACGGCTTGCGCCATCCGTTCGGTTTCCGCCTTGATCTCCCGCTCGGACTCCTGGCGCAAGGCGGCAATGTCGGCTTCGAGGTTGGCCAGGCGCGCATCGACTGCCGCGGCCTTTTGTTCGGCGTCCCGGCGGACTGCCTGGGCCTCCGCCTTCGCACGCCGGATGTTTTCCGACCGGGCGGCCAAGAACGGGCCGCCGAACTTGCCGGCCAGGTAACCGAGGCCGACCGCCAGCAGCACGAAATTCGCCGTGCGCCAGATCCCCAGCCCGTCGTCTTCTCCCTTGGCTTCTTTTTCCGCGGCGAACGCCATCCCGGCGGCCAGCAAGGCCGACAAAACAACGCGCATCGGGAGCCCGAAAGATCGCCTTCTCATGCGGCGCTCCGGCGGAAAACGGCTTCCGCGATCCGCGCCGCCAGCGCGTCGCTCTCAGCCGCCAGCGCGGCTTTGGCCTGCGCTGCTTCCAGCCCGATTTGCGCTTGGGCCGCCCGCAGCATTTGTTCGGCGTTTCGGCGCGCTTCGGCCACTTGCGCCGCCTGCCGCTCCTGCATCTCTTTATAAAACCGTTCCTGCGCCTGGTACACTTCGGCACGCGCCGCGCGCAGCTTGGCCTCGTAGCCGGCGGTCTTGGCCGCGGCCCTTTCCAGGCTCTCCGCCGCCAGCTTGCGGGCGCCTTCGCTGGCGTCGTAACGCTCGTCCAGCACCTTTTTCAACGGTTTAAAAAAGACGAACTTCAAATAAAAGTGGAGAACGACCACCAATAAAACTGTCGGCACAGCTTTAAGCAGGATCTCGCCGAGGGCGTGCAGCGTGGCATCCATGGGTTTTCAAGGAGATACAGGTTCTATTAAGCACAAAGAGTAGCATCCGGCGGGAAAGCCAGTCAATCGCACGAATTAACGATGGTCCCGGCCATCCTAATTCGGCGATTCGATCGGGTTAATACCGCCGGATGCCGATTCACTACGCCGCTAATCGCGACAGGCGTCGATCATCGCTGCACGACCGGCGGGGGCGGCGCATCGGGCGCGACGGCGGCCGCGGCGTGCACAAGACTCCGGTGGGCCCCGAAAGCTACCACACCGGGCCGGTTAGCCCGCGTGCGCGGAAGCGATCGCGGCGGAGATGAGCGCTCGCGCGCGGCCACCCCCAGCCGTTCAAATAACGCCAATACAGCGTCAGGTAGCGCGCCATGACGGGCACGGCCCAGGGGGGCGAGTGAGGGGATCGTCATGTTCGCGACGATCAAGACGGACCACGGTAACTGCCCGACAACCATGACGGCCAACCCAGTCACTACGGCGCGAAAAACAACTGCCGCGGGTCGCATTCCGAATCACCCGTCACCGCCGCATATGTCGACAAACTGTATGCAGGCGGGTACAATTACTTTGGAACATGCCAAAACCAGCCAAGCGACTGGGCGATGTTTATGCCGCGCCGATCACCCCGCGCAATGCCGATGGCCGGTTCGATGCCGCCGTCCTCGAGCACATGCTCGAGTTCCTCATGGAACGTGGAGTGCGCGCCTTTGCCATCAACGGCGCTACGGGCGAATACTGTCTCAACTCGCATGCGGAACTGGGCCGGTTGCTGGAGACGGTGGCCCGCAGCCTGGCCGGCAAGGCGCGTTTCCTGTGCGGTATCGGCGCCGCCGGCTTGCCGGGCGTCGTCGAGAACGGACGCCTCGCCATGTCCGCCGGCGCGGACGCGGTGCTGCTGCCGATGCCGCATTTCTTCCCTTATGAACAAGACGACCTCCGCGCCTTTTGCCTGGAAGTGGCCAGCCGGCTTTCCACCGACATTCTGCTCTACAATCTACCCCGATTCACCAGCGGACTGGCCGACGGCACCGTGTTCGAGCTGATTCGCACCTGCCCGCCTATCCGCGGCATCAAGGACAGCAGCGGCTCGCTCGACCTGTTGCGCGCGCTCACCGGCTCACTGCCCGAGGCGGTCCGCCTGGTGGGCAGCGACGAGGCTTTGCCTCAGGCCTTGCGGGAAGGCATCTGCGACGGCGTAGTCTCGGGAGTTGCCGGCGCCGTGCCCGAGTTGATCCTTCCCCTCTTCGGAGCCGGCGGCGCGTCCAATGCGCCGGCCATCGAGCGTCTGCGGGAATTCATTCGAGAACTCGACCGGTTTCCGGTGCCCTGGGGATTGAAGTGGATTGCCGAGAGCCGCGGCATGGCGCCGGCACACTTCAGCCTGCCGCTCTCTGGGAAACGCGCTTTAGAAGGCGCTCAGTTGCAGCGGTGGTTCCGCGCAACCCTGCAAGACTTACCCTTGGTGAAACATTAAGCGCGAAGCGGCAGAAGTTTCACAAGTAATTTAAGCAAAACCCCACGATGGAGATCGCTGTGTTCTAAAATGCTCCGAACGATACTGGAGCGGGTTACAGTGTTCTCAAAGTACTTCCGCCAGACATTCGACCAGGTGTCTTGCGTCGCGTCCTGTTCCTGGGGTGCCTCAGAAAGGATAATTTCGAAAGTATTGAGCAGAAGGTACGCGAATGCTTGCAGTTTCGCATTGAAAAGCGGCGATTTCTCAGCTTCCATGAACTCCCGTGTTTTGCGGACTGGGTGATCGTCATAAATCCCCCAAAGCGTAGGATCGTCCATCAGGCGGCGGTCGATTTCGAGCACGAGCTTTTGGCCTTCTATAAATAGGTCGCGAGCCGCCTTTTCTTTCGTGGTGTATTTGTAATTGTTCCATAGGAAGTACCCAGAGACGGCTGCGAAGATCGCCGAAACTGCTGGTCCAAGGATGTCTTTCAGTTCAAGTGCGGACAGCATAGGTCTCGCAGTATACAGCGACGCGTTTGGGAGCACAACGTGGATCGGCCAACACGTGGACGGCCAGCCGCTTTGAGGGGTTACCGCGGTGTCCGGGCCGCGACAAAACACGGTTATATGCCAAAAGTACTCACCCTGTCGACATTTTCTTCCGGCTGCATCCCAGTGTATACTACGACCATGAAAAGGACTGCGGAGACCGTCCGGTCCACCGGGCCCGACTCGATGCGATCGAAGGCACATCTCCACATTCAGCGGAAAATCGCCGGCGGCGAGCTGTCCGCCGGCGGGGCGCTGTCCGAGCTGGCTCTGGCCAAGGAGTTGGGCAGCAGCCGCACGCCCATCCGCGAGGCCATCGGCCAGTTGGTGGCGGAGGGCTTCCTGGAACAGACCCCCAATCGAGGCGCCGTCGTCATCCAGCTCACCCGCCAGGACATACTGGAGCTGTACGAACTCCGCGAAGCGCTCGAGGTTTATGCCGTGGGCAAAGCCGCGCGCGAGCCCCTCCGCGCCTGGGAATTGGAGCGCCTCCAGGGGCTTGCCGACGAAATCCTGGCGCTCAAAGCCGAGATGGAAAAAAGCGGCGCCGATGCCCTCGATCCGAAACGGATGCACCGCCTCATGAGCTGCGATCTCGGCTTTCATACTCTCCTCATTCGCATGGCCGGCAATGCCCGCATCCTTAAAGTGGTCAACGAAACCCGGCTGCTGATTCGCATCTTCGCCATCCGCCGCACCCGGCACCGCGCGATCGAGCTCGACCAGATTCACCGCCAGCACCGCGAGATTCTGCAGGCCGTGGCCGACCGCCAGCCCGACCGCGCCATGCAGCTCATCTCCGACCACATCCAGGTCAGCCGGCGCGAGCGCCTGGACGCCTTCGATCACTGGGACGGCGAAAACTCACTCCGCCGCACCGCGCTGGAGTTCTTCGATTTGCCGCTGATTGCAGAGTCCCGCTAAGCCCAACCCATGTCCACCGCAACCTATAAGTGGTGGGTGGTGGGGATGCTCTGGCTCGTCTGCTTTTTCAATTACGCCGACCGCCAGTCCATTTTCTCCGTGTTCCCGCTGCTCAAGACCGCGCTGCGGTTGAGCGATTTCGAGCTTGGCATCGCGGCCGCATCGTTTATGTGGGTCTACGCCCTGTTCGGTCCGGTGGCCGGATGGCTGGGCGACCGTTTCTCGCGCAAGCGCCTCATCCTCGGCGCGCTGGTCTTTTGGTCGGTAGTGACGGCCTCCACTTCCCTCGCCCACAATCTGTGGCAGCTTACTCTGTGCCGTGCCCTGGGCGGGTTGGGCGAGGCGTTCTACTTTCCCGCCTCCATGTCCCTGATCGGCGATTATCACCCCGATTCCACCCGTTCCCGCGCCATGTCCCTGCACCA
>JBEKZL010000321.1:0-7334 GCA_049509915.1 Bryobacteraceae bacterium
TGGAAACGCAGGAGAAGCGCTTCCCTGTAGATTGGCTCTAGCGCCCCCAAAGCGGCCGCGATTCGTTTGGCATCTTCGCTTCTTGCGGCCGCGAAGAACGGCGATTCGAAATCCGGCGTGGGAAGGTCCACGCCCGCTTCGTCCTCCCGGCACATCCGATGCGTCGCCGTCTGTTGCTTTCGCAGGTGATCGATCGCCAGGTTTCGTGCGATGGAGAACAACCACGGCTCGAAACGGAGGCGGCCGTTATATTGCCCCGCGCGTTCCAGTACACGCAACCAGGTTTCCTGAACGAGGTCCTCGGCCTGTTCACGCCTGGATGTCCAGTAGACCAGATATCGGAGGAGCCGATAGTGATACCGCGACACCATTCGGCCAATGAATTCCGAGTCTCTTCGCCGCAGTGCACGCGCGATGCACTGAGACTCGGGTTCCGACACACGCGAAAAGGCCGTCACCACGGCAACCATACACTATATACGAGGTCGAGCCCCGGAATTATGCATGGCGACGGGAAGAAATAGCGCGACAAATTTCCCCCCACGCTTCTTTACCCAATCATTCCGCTTGACTTGACCATGAACTCATTCGACCACGCGCAAGCCAGGGCTGTGCTGCCCTGCCAAACCGCCGGGAACTCACTGCGCCGCCGGAACCGGTGCCACGCGCTGGCCCGACTCGATCGTCGCTTCGCCCGGTAATGCCACCTGGTCGCCTTCCCGAAGTCCCTCCAGAATCTGGATGGTCGTGACCGTGCCGATACCGGTCTTCACGGGCTGATGCTCCAACGTATCGCCGCGCAGCCGGAACACCCAATCGCCGGTGGCATCGTGATGAAGAGCCTCCTTGGGGATGACGATGGCGCCTTCGGCCACTGCGGTGCGAATTTCGGCATCCACGTTGACGCCGGGCAGCAACTCGCCGCCGGGGTTTTCGATGGTGCAGACGACCTCGCCCACCTGGCGCGTGCCCAGGGTTTGAATGCTGCTGGGCATCTGTTCCACAATGCCCTCCCAGCGCTTGCCGGGCAAGGCTTCCCAGGTAATCCCAACCGGCTGGCCCTTGGCCACGCGGCCCAGCAGGGGTTCGTCGACGTAGACCCGCACCCGCACGCGGTCCAGGCTGCCGACGTTGGCTACCAGGTCGCCCGGATTCACGTACCCGCCCGGTCGCACGGCCAGTTGATAGACGACCCCGGCCAGCGGCGAGTGCAGCACGCTTAATGCCTGGCGTGTGTGCGCCAATTCCATGGCCGCCTCCGCTCCGGCCAGGCGGGCGCGAGCACCTTCCACGTCACCAGTAGCCACCAGTGAAGCGCGGCGCGTTTCCAGGCCGCGGATTTCCAGCTCCAGCGCGTGCACCTTGTCGGCCGCCGTCTGCACTTCCAAACGGGTGGCGGCCTGTTCTTGCTCCAATCTTTGCAGAGCCTGGTATTCCTTGGTTTGGGTAGCGAGGTCGAACCGGGCGCGCGCCAGGCTGCTATCGATCTGGGCCACTTCGGCCGGCCTGCCGCCCTGTTCGAGAGCGTCCAAAGCGGCCCGCGCCTCCGCCACGCGCGCTTGGGCCGATTCGAGCCCGGCCTGCAAAGTGGGATCGGAGGTCTCCGCCAGCACCGCGCCTTGGGCGACACGGTCGCCTTCATGGACGGGCACGCGAACCACCAGCGCGGCGCTTTCCGCGCGCACCGCCTGCCATTCCAGCGGCTCCACTTTGCCATTGGTCGGCAGGGTACCGACCAATTGTTGTCGCCCGGCGCGAGCAAACGCCACCAGGGGCGGCTTGCTCTTGCGCAACAGGCCCCAGCCGATCGCCGCCGCCGCGACCAGAATCACCACCAGCCACTTTTTCATGAGACCGTCACCGCCCGAGCGGTGTGAGCCCGCAGCAGATCGCGCGCCACGGCGGCGGTGGCGGCGTGAATGGCGATAGTATCCTCCACTTTGTTGGCATAACCGCCGGCCAGCACGATGGCCACCGGAATTCTGCGCTGGAGCGCCGTGCCGATCACCAGACGGTCGCGTACCTCCAGCCCTTGAAAGGTCAGGTCGAGCCCTCCGAGCTGATCGTCCAGATACGGGTCTGCCCCGGCGACATAGATCATCAGCTCCGGGGAAAAACGCCCCAGCGCTTCGCTCAGGCCGTCTCCCAGCCGCTGCAGGTACTCCCAGTCGCCGGCCCCGCCATCCAGATGAATATCCAGGTCGGAGGGTGGCTTTTCGTACGGATAGTTGTCGAACTGGTGAATCGAAAGGGTGAATACCGAGGAATCCTGGGCGAAAATAGATGCCGTGCCATTGCCCTGGTGCACGTCGCAATCCACCACCATGGCGCGGCGAATGGCGCCGTCGCGCTCCAGCACGCGGATGGCTACGGCCATGTCGTTGATGGCGCAGAAACCTTCCCCATGCCCCGCGAACGCGTGGTGAAATCCGCCGCCCACGTTGTAGCACACCCCCTGCTCCAGGGCCAGCCGCGCGGCCAGGGTGGTGCCCGCGGCAGCCAGGAAAAAGGCTTCCACCATGTGACGCGAATAGGGGATTTCCAGGCGCAGAATGTCACTGTAACTCATGGTGCCGTCGCGGAGCTTGCCGATCCAGCCGGCATCGTGCGCCAGCAGCAGGTCGGCCTCGGAGATGGGTTCGGGTGCAATGAAATCGCTTTCCTCGGCAAAGCCGGTGCGCAGCATGCGCTCCCGCAGCCACCGGTATTTGCGGGATGGGAACACGTGCTCGCCCAGCTTCAGGTCGTATCGTTCGTGATAGACCAGCCGGAACGGGAGCATGGCACCTACGGATTCTCCGACTGCAACGAAGTCACCACGGCAACGTTAAAGATGTTCTCGGCCGAACTGCCGCGGGAAAGATCGTTGGCCGGCTTGGCCAGGCCCTGCAGAAAGGGGCCGATGGGCATCGATCCGCCCAGGCGTTCCAGCAGCTTGTTGGCGATATTGGCGCTGTCCAGGTTGGGGAAGATGAGAGTGTTGGCGCGGCCTGCCAGAGGGGAGCCGGGCGCTTTCATCTGCGCCACCAGCGGGCACACCGCGGCATCGCCTTGCAACTCGCCATCCACCTTGAGATCCGGTACTCGAGCTTTCACCACCCGGTAGGCCTCCACCACTTTGTCCGCGTCCCGGTGTTTGCCGCTGCCCTTGGTGGAGAAACTGAGCAAGGCCACCAAAGGCTCGGTGTTCATTAAGGTGCGGGTGCTTTCGGCGGTGGAGATGGCGATATCGGCCAGTTGCACTGCGGTTGGATTCGCCACCACCGCGCAGTCGGCGAATGCGAAGAGGCCGTTGTGGCCCTGCGAACGGTCGCGCAGCGCCACGATGAACACGCTCGAAACCAGCCGGGCACGCGGATGCACCCCTACCGCATGCAGCGCGGCGCGCACGGTTTCGCCGGTGCTGTTGACGGCGCCTCCCACGCTGCCGTCCGCATCCCCGGCGGCTACCATCAGCGCGGCGAAATAAAGCGGCTTGCGGGCAATTGTAGCCGCTTCGAACGCGGTGACGCCCTTGGACCGGCGGCGTTCATAGTAGATGGCGGCATACTTGGAAGCTTCCGGCGCGGTTGCCGGATCGATAAAGCGCACGCCTTCCGGAGCGTCGGCCGGTTTGCGCCCGATCAGTACCGGTTTCGCCAGCCCTTCCCGCACCAGCCGCGCCGCTGCTTCCAAAACGCGCGGATCCTCGCCTTCGGGAAACACAATCGTCTTCTTGAGCTTACGGGCCCGCTCGATGAGCCCGGACATAAACGCTCGTGCCGATTCCGGAATATCCGCCATGGAAAAAATTGAGTGTAGCAGGTGTGAGGCGGTGGTTGACACCGTGCCGTGGGCACGGCTCCCTGGCGTCGACGGGGACTGACTTCCCCGGATCGGTTCGGCACCCGCCGGGAGAACTGTTGCTCCGGCCTGCCTCGCCGCAAGTTATCCTAAAATCTTCGGAGCTGAATCATTTGAATCGAATTGCACTGGCTTTTCGCAGTTTCTTCCAATTGTTGTTCTCCGGCAGGCTGTCTGACGGCATGCTGGCCGACCTGCGGCTGTCGCGCCGGGAAGCGTCGGCGGGCAAACCGGCCGCCAAGCCCACTCCTGCCGCGGCGCCTCCGGCCGTGCGCGTTTCCGACGGCGCGCTGCAACTTCTCGCCATTCTGCAACGCGACTCGCGCCTGGTCGACTTCCTGAAGGAAGACATCTCCGCCTACACCGACGACCAGATTGGCGCCGCCGTGCGCGAGTTGCACGATCAGTGCCGCGACGCGCTGGACCGCTACGTCGGGCTGGCCCCCGTGATCGATGGCGTGGAGGGCACTTTCGCCAAAGCGCCGGGCGACGCTGCCGCGGTCAAATTTGTCGGCAACGTGCCGGCCAAACCGCCGGCCGGTGGTACTTTGCGCCATAAAGGCTGGAAGGCGGTCAAGATCGACCTGCCCGCTCTACCTGCCAAACAGGACGCCACCATCATCGCCCCGGCTGAGATCGAAATCGAGTAAACCGCCTTGCCGCCTTCAGCTGCCAAATTCGTTATCGGAATCGATCTGGGCACCACCAACTCCGCGCTCTCCTACGCCAAGCTGGAAGCCGCCGCCGACCCGTTCGCACCCGCCGGCGTGGAATTGCTGCCCATCCCGCAACTGGCCAACCCCGGCGAGGTGCGGGAGGAAACGCTGCTGCCCTCGTTCCTATACCTGCCGGCGGCCGCGGAATTCCCCTCGGGCACGCTGGCATTGCCGTGGGATGCGGAGCGGAGCTTCGTCGCGGGCACGCTGGCGCAAAAGCGAGGCGGCGAAAACGCCGGCCGGCTGGTGTCCTCGGCCAAGTCCTGGCTGTCCCATTCGGGCGTCGACCGCACCTCGCCGCTGGTCCCCTTTCGCGCGCCCGAAGGAGTCGACAAAATTTCCCCGGTGGTTGCCAGCCGCCGCTACCTGGAACATCTGCGCGAAGCCTGGGACTACAAGATGCCCGAGGCGCCCTTCGCCGCTCAGCACGTGCTCGTAACCGTGCCGGCGTCTTTCGACGCGGTGGCGCGGGAGCTGACCCTGGCCGCGGCCGAGCAGGCCGGATATCGCGATGTGACCCTGCTCGAAGAACCGCAGGCCGCTTTCTATGCCTGGATCGAGAGGCATCCGGACTGGCGCCAGCGGGTGACGGTCGGCGATCTGATTCTAGTGATCGATATCGGCGGCGGCACCACCGATTTCACCCTCATCGCCGTCACCGAGGCGAACGGCGAACTGCAGCTCGAACGCGTGGCTGTGGGCGAGCACATCCTGCTGGGCGGCGACAATATCGACCTGGCGCTGGCCGGCACGGTTGCCGAACGGCTGGCGCAGAAGGGCACGCGCCTGGATTCGCGCCAAATGCAGGCGCTGTGGAACAACTGCCGCACGGCCAAGGAAAAATTGCTGGAGCCGGGCAACAAGGCCAAAGAGCAGGCGGTGACGATTCTGGGGAAAGGCTCCGGGCTCGTGGGAGGAACCATCAAAGCTTCGCTGCTCAGGGAAGATATCGAGCGCATCCTCTCCGCCGGCTTCCTTCCGGAAGTGGCCAGCACCGACATGCCGGCGCAGCAGCGCCGCGTCGGATTGCAGGAGTTGGGCCTTCCCTACGCCGCCGATGCCGCCATCACCCGCCACCTGGCGCGCTTTCTGCGGCAGCAGGCCGCCACCCAGCGCAGCACCGTGCGCAGCGGACCGAGCGGCCTGGCGTGCCCTACCCACGTGCTCTTCAACGGCGGCGTGCTCAATGCCGCCGAGGTGCGCGAAAGAATTCTGGAGACGCTCGACCGCTGGCTCGCCGCCGAGGGCTTGAGTAAAGTACAGCCGCTCGCCGGCGAGGATCTCATGCACGCGGTTTCGCGCGGCGCGGCTTATTACGGACTGGCGCGAATGGGGCGAGGCGTGCGCATCCGCGGCGGCGTACCGCGCAGTTACTACGTCGGCATCGAATCCGCCATGCCCACCGTTCCCGGCTTCCCTGCCCCGCTCAAAGCGCTGAATGTGGTCCCTTTCGGCATGGAAGAAGCCAGCGAGGCGCGCATCCCCAATCGCGAATTCGGCCTGGTGGTGGGCCAGCCCGCCGAGTTCCGCTTCTTCACCTCCACCGCGCGCAAACAGGACCAGCCCGGCGACCTCATCGAAGACCTCGGCGACGAGCTCGAAGAGCTTGCTCCCATGGAAGTCACTTTCGCCAGCGGCGAAAGCTCGAGCGAGGTGGTTCCGGTTTCGTTCGAATCCGTCGTCACCGAAACCGGCGTGCTGCAGCTCTGGTGCGTGGCCCGCGACGGCCGCCGCTGGAAACTCGAATTCAACGTCCGCGAGCGAGTGAAGGGATGAAGGGCCCGAAGTGTCTATCTTTGGAGAGAGTTCGCGCCCGGCGTGGGGTAGGCGCTTTCGCCTGCCCGCCTTGCGCTCGACCAGGGCCAGTCGCACGGGCTAGCCGTCAGACCAGCTCTGCCCGGGTTGTATTCTATATAGCGAACGATGCGGTTCAACTCCTCCAGGCAGCTATCCTACCTGTGGGGCAGACCATCGTTTTTTGTGGTCTGCCATCCAGGCTCTTTCACGGCAGACCACGAAAGACGATGGTCTGCCCCACAATGACACCATGAAGATCGGCATCGACCTCGGCACCACCAATTCCGCCCTGGCTTACATCGACGAACGCGAAGCCGAGGACCGCGATTTCCCGCCCATTCGCATTTTCGAAACACCGCAACTGGTCGCCGCCGGCCGCACCGAACCTCGCCGCACCTTGCCCTCGTTCCTCTTCCTGGAAGACGGCCAGCCGGTTGGCCTCTACGCTCGTGAACAGGGCGCACTCATCCCCACCCGGCTGGTGCATTCCGCCAAATCCTGGCTCTCGAATCCCGATGTCGACCGCACCGCCAAAATCCTGCCCTGGGATTCGCAGGAAACCGGTCGCGTGCTCTCGCCGGTGGAAGTCTCTTCGCGCTTTCTGGCCAAGTTCCGGGAAGAGTGGGACCGCACCCAGCACACTCCGCTGGCCCAGCAGGACGTAGTGCTGACCGTGCCCGCTTCCTTCGACGAGGAAGCCCGCGAGCTGACCGTGATGGCCGCTCGCGATGCGGGTATCGAGCGGCTGACCTTGCTCGAAGAGCCGGCTGCGGCGTTCTATTCGTGGATCTCCGCCAACCTGGCCCAATCGCGCAAGAAGCTGGTGGATGGCCAAACCGTGCTCGTCTGCGACGTGGGCGGAGGCACCAGCGATTTCAGCCTGATCCGCGTTTCGCGCGAAGGCGACCTGGTGAACTTCACTCGCACCGCGGTGGGCAAACACCTGCTGCTGGGCGGCGACAATCTGGATCTCACTCT
>JBEKZL010000322.1:0-7287 GCA_049509915.1 Bryobacteraceae bacterium
ACTAGAACATTATGAGACCGCTGACCTTTTGTCCTGACTCCCTGCGAAAAATGCTGCACCATAACAAAATCGCAACCCTTCCCGATCTGAAACGTGCGCTGGGCACCAACGTTGACCTTACCGTGTTTCGAAAGCTCAAAGAACTCGACTACCTGACCAGCTACTCTCATGGCGGCCGTTTCTACACTCTTCGCGAGATCGCCCGTTTCGCTACCGATGGTCTTTGGTCCTGCGAGGCAGCATGGTTTTCCCGCTATGGCACCCTGCTGGCCACCGCCGAGGCGTTCGTCGGTAGTTCGGTCGCGGGATATTTTGCGGAAGAACTGTCCGCGATCTTGCATGTTGGAGCGCAAGATGTCTTACGCCACCTCGTGCAGCAGAAGAGGATCGCCCGCGAGTTGATCTCCGGCCTGTTCCTCTATACTTCCACCGATCCCGCGATCCGTCAGCGCCAACGTCTAACCCGTCGTGGCAACCAGTCGGTCCCCACGGTTGTCGATGCCTCTCGTCTGGAAGTGTCCCCCGATGAAATGAAAGCCGCCATCATCTTGTTCCACAGTCTGCTGGACGAGCAGCAGCGCCGTTTATACGCCGGTCTGGAATCCATGAAACTCGGCCACGGCGGCGACAGCATGCTGGCCGAAGTTCTTGGCCTCGATCCGCACACCATCGCCCGCGGTCGCCGGCAGTTGCTGGATCAGGATGTCGCTGTCGGTCGGATCCGACACGCTGGTGCCGGGCGCAAGCCGGTGGAAAAAAAACGCCCGAAGTAATCGAGGCTATCGAAATTCTGCTGGAACACGACACCGCAGGCGATCCGATCACCGGTATCCGCTGGACCCACAAGACCCCTGCCGGAATCGCCGAACTGTTGCGGCAACTCGATATCGACATCTCCCCCAATACCGTGGCGCGGCCGCTACACGATAGGGACTTTTCTCTGCGTGTGAATCGCAAGGCCATGGCCACCGACTCCAGCCCGGACCGCGACCAGCAATTCCGTTACATCTCCTCGCTACGTACACGCTTTGAGCGCCAGGGGCTTCCCATCATCAGTGTCGATACCCAAAAACGAGAACTGGTCGGCAACTTCAAGAACAATGGTGTGAAGTGGGACCGCACGCCAGTCCGCGTCAATGACCACGATTTCCGTTCCGATGCCATCGGCGTCGCCATCCCTTACGGTATCTATGACCTGCTGGCCAACCGAGGCTCGGTCTTCGTGGGCGTCTCGCATGACACGGCAGCCTTTGCTGTCCACTCCATCGCCGGGTGGTGGAAGCGCGACGGCGCTGAGCGCTACCGCCGCGGCCGGAAGTTGCTCATCCTGGCAGCTACTGGCGGCAGCAACAGTTACCGCACCGGCGCCTGGAAAACCGAACTTCAAAGCCAACTCTGCAACAGCTTTGGGCTCACTGCAACCGTTGCCCATTACCCTACCGGCGCTTCCAAATGGAATCCGATCGAGCACCGCCTGTTTTCCGAAATCTCCAAAAATTGGGCCGCCGAACCTCTTGATAGCTACCCCAAAGTCCTCAACTTCATCCGCAATACCTGCACCCGAACCGGCCTCGCAGTCTCGGCCTATCTCGACCGCCGGAATTATCCAACCGGCACCGCACCCGATTCAGAGCAGGTTCGCAGCCTTTGCCTCAAACGCCATTCGATTTCTGCCAGCCTGGAATTATTCGATCGCTCCGATGTGAATCTATTGTTGCGTCAGCCCTTACCAACCACCGAGCATCGACGCCCCGGTGCTTGCGGACATCGTTCGGCGCTTGGTCGATGCTTTTCGACCCGAAAGGATCTATCTGTTCGGCCCCATGGCCCACGGGGGGTGCTGGTCCCCACAGTAACTACGATCTGATGATCGTCATTCGAGACGATGCCACGTTGGAGTCGCGATCCGAGGATCTGGCGTACCGGGCTTTCCGGGCGGAACCGGAACCGCCGCCGACGTCCTGGTTTGGAGCCGAGATAACTTCGACAGGCAGTTGCACTTGAAGGCTTCCTCGACATCAACGGTCATCCGTGAGGGGAAACTACTCTATGGATCAGGCTGATCCTATCCTGTTGTCCAATACCAGGGAATGGCTGCGGCGTACGAAAGAGGATCTCGGCGTCGCAGCACTGGTGCTCACGGTTCCGTCGCCCCTGGTCCGACGAGCATTGTTCCACCGTCAGAATCAATCGATGCATCACAGACACGAACCATCAGCCCACCAGCGATCCATCGGCTGCTCGAGTGAAGTGTTGGGCTTCCGGCCCTGTATTTCTCCTGTTGTTTACAGGGAGAACGCACTCGGATACCGAAAGCGCACAGCGTATTTGGTCAGCACGGTGTGACGCGCCTGACAGCCGAAGCCAGAATGGAATCGAGGCGGACGCAAGATTCGCCCAGCTCTTCCAAATTGTGCACCTGTCGGAAAGCCGCATCATGCCCGGAAAGCCTTCTTTGTCTTTTCGACTGCTTGTCCGGCATTTCGACCAGGAATGTGACGGGTACGAGGTGGATGGAGCCGACGAGGTGGACACGGTGCATGAGCTGGCCGAAACGGCACGAAAACAACTGATCGGCGCTTGACCCGCTTGACCGGTTTTCTACCCGGCACGAACGATCTACTTGAAGGCACTACTGACACACAAGGAGTACGACAGGGAGGAATGGAAGAAATGGGCATGACAACGCTGAATCCGACGAAACATGGCCGCCTTTGCGCCGCCGTCATCCCCAAAGTGATCGAGACGGTCGACGAGTTCGACCGCCTCGTGGACGTAATGGAATCCCTGGATCGGAAGCCGAAACCGACACCGGAAGAGGCGGCGCTGCGCGCACTTCTCGCAAAACTGATCCGAGACTACGATGATTCGCACTACCCATTGCCCGACCTTCCGGTTCACAAAGTCATCGCCTTTCTGATGGACCAGCGCCATTTGCGCCAGGCGGACCTGCCATCCGTATTCGGCTCGCGAACTGTGGCCTCCGACGTATTGAACGGAAAAAGGGAGCCCAGCAAAGCCCACATTCGACGTCTCGCGGAATTTTTCCACGTCTCCCCCGAAGTGTTCCTATAGTTGAACACAGTGGACCCGTAGGCAATTATAATTCGCGTCGCTGATCCGGGACCGGGGCGGGAAGGGACCGAAGCGACATGACAGGCCTGGTGCGACGTCGGCGGGTTTGGGCTTGATCGCTAATCCTTCTTCCGCCCGCGCCCGCCAGCCCGGCCTCCTGCCAGCAGTTTGCGTATTGGATTGGGTTAATTTTGGCCATGCCTTTATACGACGGCGTCGGTCCGTCCCCCTCCGGCGAATCGTTTGATGCGCACGGAGCCATCCGGGAAGCAGGCACGGATTTCGAGCGTGCCGCCCATAGCCTCGATAAATTTGGTTAAGGTGCTGATGTACATGTCCGTGCGACGTTCCATCTTGGAGATGCTCGCTTGCTTGATTCCCAGCAGATCCGCCATGCTCTCCTGCGTCAACTGGCGGGCCGCGCGCAGCTCATCGAGAGGCATTTCCCGGAGCATTCGCTCGGCTGCGGCGGCATTGGCCGCCTGGCGATCGGGAGACATCCGGGCTTGTAGTTCTTTGAAGTTTCGTGCCTTGGCCATTCTAGTCTTTCTCCAGTTCCTTCAGGTGCTCTTCATACAGTCGGTCCGCGATGGGGACGAAGATCCGTACCAGCGGGCGCTGCCTGTCTTATCGCCGCCGATGAGCAGCACGGCATCGCGGTTCGGATCGAAGGCATACAGGACACGATATGGGCGACCCGAGTGTTGGATGCGCAATTCCCGCATATGGGAATGGACGCTGCCATCTATCCCAGAGCTATACGGGAACCGTAGGGTCGGGCCATAAGTCATCGGCATCCGCACCACGCGGTCTATCGAGTCCTGCTCTCCCGTGCTCAAGCCATTCCACCAGGCTTCGAATTCCACGGTGTAGAGCACCTCAACCTGTGATAAGCATAGCTCTGGAGGAATATAGAGTCAAGGGAATACCTTTAGGCGACTTGATGTTCCCGACTGCAAGGTCACCAGGGGCGTTGTCCCCCGGGGCGCAAGAGGCGCAAGCTGCGGGTTTGTCGGTTGGCTGGGCGCACAAGCTAAACGCGGGCCGCCTCAGTCACCAAGGCCCCGACGGCTCGTCCTCCCATTACACCCCTGCGCGGAGTGCGGCACGATGCTCTGCGTGTGCTGCGATCAGTTCCACTGCAACGGATGCGGCCAGACGTTCTGCGTCGAGCACCTGGTGTCGGTCGGTGATGACAGCGAGACGCCTTTGCGCTGGCGTGGGCCTTGCGCCGCCGAATGCGAACCGGTGAGGTTGCCGGCGCCGATACCGCTGCAGGCCGAAGTTTGGGCGCCTTCGCACCTGGAGGCAGATCGAGGCGCACATGCAAGAGTTGGGACGAGTTGAATTGAGGAGCCAGTGAGAAGAACAGGAGAAGACAGATGAACGGAAGTCAATCGGCCAGAGCAGAAAAACGCGTAAAGAGATAGGAGAAAACCATGAACGAAGTCGTGAAGTTTCCGATCAACACCCCGGTGGAAGTAACCCTGCAGTCCGAAGCAGGCAAGCATGTCGAGGGTCCCTACGGCGAACAGGTGATGTTCTCACTCGTCGACAACCGAGTCATGTACGTGCCCCCCTATGTCGAGCAGCGATTCCAGGAGTTGGCCATTGGGGCCGGCGAGCCCCTATTGCTGTGCAAGTAGGAAGTGAAGCATGGCAACCGGAACAGGACCGGTTGGGGCGTCAGGCGAGCCCCGCAACAGCAACCGTTTCCGCTGTCAAACGGAACCGCTGCAGCAGATTCCGGCCCAGCAGATGCAATGCCGGCGCTGCAGGCAGTCGTACGCAAAAAGGACGAAGATGTGGTAGCGAGAAACACGGAAGGAACACCAGGCGAGCACCAGACTATGGAGGCCGCGCCAGATGCGGAAAATCCCAAAAACGAAGAAGAGCAGTCGAGCTACAACTCGACTGCTCCGATGGCGCAGGAATTAGCTACTCAGACCAATCGCCAGCATCAACGACAGGATAGCGCACCCACCGAAATCGTGCTCGCTTTCGCGCATCCGGTCGAGATCTCGACCAAGGACAGCGTGTTCCTGCCGGCGATGAGCATGGAGGTCGCCCTGGCGCGCCGAGCCGCCATCGTCGAGTTCACCAGGCGCATCATGGTCAAGGACCAGGACTTCGGCGAGATCCCCGGCACCAACAAACCCACCCTGCTCAAGCCGGGAGCCGAGAAGCTGTGCAACTTCTTCGGCCTCGAGCCGGAGTTCACCCCGATTGTGGAAGACATCGACTGGACCGGCGCCGGGCACGGCGGCGAAGTCTTCTGCTATGCGCGCTATCGCTGCCGCCTGCTGCGGGAAGGACGGGTGGTGGGTGTGGGCGAAGGCTCGTGCAATTCCTGGGAATCGAAGTGTCGCTATCGCTGGGTGGCGGAGGAGCAAGTCCCCGAAAACCTCGACCCCACGCATCTGCCGAAGCGGGGCGTGCACCGCACTCTGTCGGAGTTCGATTTTGCCATCGAGCGCGCCGAAACCAGCGGCACCTACGGCAAGCCGGCCGAGTACTGGCAACGGTTTCGCGACGCCATTCGCAACGGAACCACGCGATCAACGGAGAAACTCACCCGCGGGGGCATGTCGGTCGCCTGGGAAATCGATGTGGACACGGCGCTCTACCGCGTTCCCAATCCGGATGTGGCGGACGTGGTCAACACCATCCAGAAGATGGCGCAAAAGCGGGCCCTGGTGGCCGCCACCCTGATTGCGACCAGTGCGTCGGAGTTCTTCACCCAGGACGTGGAGGATGCCGATCCCTTCGGGCGGAACATCGAATCCGGCTTGCATTCGCCGGGGTCGCAGCCCCCGCAGGAACAAATCCGCGACCACAAGGTGGAGGAACTTCGGCCCAAGCCGGCCTCCCAGGCGGAGCCCGACACGGCCGGCAAACCCTGGAAGAACTTCGGGGAGATGCGGCGCCTGTTCGAGCAACTGCGGTAACGGGTGGGAGAGGTCCGCTATCTGGAGGAACTCAAACTGGCCGGCGTCGAGAACCCGGATCAGTTCCAATCGGCCGCCAAGGCCCTCGAATGCCACAGCGTCTGGCCAATCTCGCCGCGCAACCGGAGGTGGCGTGATGTCTGCCCTGGCCGTGGTCCCTTCACCCGCTGTCACGGCCGCGACGTTGTACGCAATCGAGGAGCATCTCGCCTGCCTGATCGAAACAGCGGAACTGGTTTCCCCGGAACAGGAGCAGGAGTTCCGCGTGGAATTCCAGACTGCCCTGACCACGGCCGTCGAAAAACGCGACCGCGTCGGCCAATTCCTGGCCCATCTGCAGCAGCAGATCGACTTTGCCCGGTTCGAGATCGACCGGCTCCGGCAGCGAAGAGCGCCTTTCGAGCGCGCTCTGGCACGGCTGGAGGCGTATGTGATCGGGAAGTTACCGACAGTCAGCCGTCCCTTCGGAATATAAGACGCTCACCCTGAAGCTGCCAGCGGTGACGTGGGAGCAGTTGCTCGATGGGCTGGAGATCGACGAGCGCGCGACGGTTCTTGGCCAGGTGAAGAGTCCCGAGGTGTCCGTCGAGAAGCGCTCGATCAAGGCGGCGATTGATGGCGGTGCGAATGTCCCCGGAGCCGGCCTGGCCACCGGGCGGCACTCATTGAGGAGGAGCTGATGGAGAAACCAATCCGCAATCCGGCCTGCCTGCAGCGGGTCCGCAGCCTCCCCTGTTTGGTGTGCCGCACGACTCGCGCGGTCGAGGCGGCCCACACCGGCCCGCACGGGTTGAGCCAGAAGTCGTCGGATCTGTCCGCCATTCCTCTGTGCGGGAAGCACCACCGTGAGCTTGGATCGACCGAAGCCGGGTTGGCGCGGGCGATTGGCAGGATGAGCCAGCTCCGGCGGGAGACGGCTAAAGCGGCCTGAAGCGCTGTGCTCGGGAAAGGAACGGCCGACGCGGCGTGGCTGGATAACCGGAACACCCCCTGCGTACTCCAGCCAGGCACGCTTCGGCGCCAGCCTGGAGCTCCTCGCACAGCTGGTTGAGGTGGCGAGAGAATCCCGTGCTGTCCGTTTCCTCCAAGGTGGGACGAGAACAAAAGGCCGACCTTTTGGTCATTGTCTGTGGCAAACTGGGACTAGTATTACTTCGTTAAGTATTGACAAAACATAAAAATGGCGTTATGTTTGGGCATGACCGACGCCCAGATGGGTCGATGCCGAAAGCGCCTGGAGCAATTCTTGGTCGATCTGTTGGAA
>JBEKZL010000323.1:0-7270 GCA_049509915.1 Bryobacteraceae bacterium
GGAGGGACTGGCGGCGGTCGAACAACGCATCTATGCCGCCGAAGACCTGGAAATCCTGGTGAACAACGCCGGCTTCGGCACCATGGGAAAGTTCTTTCAGTCGGCGATCGAGGTGCAGGAAGAAATGCACCGGCTGCACGTGATGGCGCCGCTGCGGCTGACGCGGGCGGCGCTGGAGGGCATGGTGGAGCGCGGGCGCGGAGGAGTGATCCTGGTATCGTCGGTGGCGGCGTTCCTGGCCGCGCCGGGCAGCGTGAGCTACTGCGCCACCAAGCGTTGGATGAACGCTTTCGCGGAGGGATTGTCGCTGGAGCTGGCCAGCAGCGCGTCTCCGGTGAAGATGCAGGCGCTGTGTCCCGGCTACACCGTCACCGAATTTCACGACCGGCTGGGTTACGACCGCGGCCAGATACCGAAGTTCCTGTGGCTGGAGGCGGATTTCGTGGTGGCGGAGTCGCTGAAGGCTTTCGACCGCGGCCGGCTGATCGTAGTGCCCGGCTGGCTGTACAAATTGGTGGTGCTGCTCAGCAAGGTGCTGCCGCTGGGGCTGTTGCGGGAATTTTCCAAGCGCCAGCAAAAGGCGATAGGCAGGGATTGATCGAGTCCGAGCCGCGACCGTGAGGGAGCGGTTGCCGGCAGTCAGCTTTCTACTCACTCCGGCAGCGGCTGCCCTTTAGTCTCCGGGGCAATCGTCAGGGCGGCCAGGCCCACCAGAAACACCGAGCACATGGTGACTCCGGCGTAGCGCATGGCGTTCGGGCCGTGGTAGACGCGGCTAGTGAGGAGGCCCAGGCTGAGCGGTCCGGCGGCGGCCACCAGGCGGCCGACGTTATAGCAGAAGCTGGTGCCGGTACTGCGCAGGCGGGTGGGAAACAGCTCCGGCAGATAGATGGCGTAGCCGCCGAACAGGGCAAGCTGAGTGAAGCCCATCAGCGGAATCATCCAGAAGATATCGGTGAGGGTTTTGAGATTCCAGAAGGTGAAGGCGGTCATTCCCATGGCTGCCAGGAAACTGACTGCGAAGGCGCGGCGGCGGTTGGTGCGCTGGGTGAGCCAGGTGAAGGCTTGGACGCCGAAAAAGCTGCCGAAGTTTTGCAGCAGGCTGGTGACGCCGATCCAGGTGGTGACGCTGCCGGCCACCAGCAGTTCGGGCATTCCCTGGGCGCGAAAAGTCCTTTCGAGCACGGGCCGGAACAGGTCGTAGCTGAAGAAGCCGATGCCCCACAGGCCGACCACGCCGGAAAAGGCCAGCAGCAGGCCGGCAATGGAATTGCGGCGCCAGCGCGGATCGCTGAAAAGCTCGCTGAAGGAGCCGAGCTTCTCCTTGGCCGCGCGCGCCTTCAGCCAGCTTTCCGGCTCTTTCAGTTTCTTGAAAATCACCAGCGCCAACGGGGCCGGGAGCGCGCCCGCCAGAAACTCCCAGCGCCAGGCACTGTGAATCACACCCGCCTGCTGCACCTGGCCCAGGGCGATTACGGTGAGCGCGGCGATCATATTGCCCACCGCGGAAAAGGCCTGCACCATACCGAGGGCGTAGGGCCGCGCCCGCGCGGGCACCACCTCCGCCACCAGCGCCACTCCCACGGCGAACTGCCCGCCTACGCCGAGGCCGCACAAAAACCGGTATACGTTGAAATCCCAGACGCCGGTAGCGAGCAGGCTCAAGCCGGTGAAAACCGAGTAGCCCAGAATGGTGAGCACCATCGTCTTGGCGCGGCCCAGCCGGTCGCCCAGCACGCCGAAAACGACCCCGCCCAGCGCCCAGCCGATCATGAAGATCGAAGTCGCGATCCCAGCCTGTTCATCCACCATGGACCCGGACGCGCCGGGCCCCAGCAAATCGCGGATGGCCGGCTTGCGCGCCAGGTTGAACAACTGCTGGGCCATGGTGTCGAACATCCATCCGACCGCGGCCACAGCCACCACGAACCACTGATAACGGGAAAGGTCCTTGTACCAGACGTAACGAGCCGGCTCACTGGGCATGAAGAAGCTATTCTCCCATGGAGCGGCGGAGGCGGGAGCTATCGGTGAGCGTGGAGGGTGCTTAACCGATTTTGGAAAAGTCGATCCCCTTCAACCGCTCCTGGCGGTCGCTGCTCGGTAAGGGGCGCAAACACGCGGTGCCCATAACCGAGCCGCGACTGCCAGGGAGTGGTTGCCGCGCCTAACCGCGAAATCCCCGGATCGATTAAGCATCCAAGCGTGTGGAGCGGCAGACCACAAACTGCAATGGTGTGCCCGTCTGCTAATGAACCGTGAATGGTAATTCGGCGACGGTGTTTTCCCACTCCATGCGGAGCTTGCCCTGGTGCGGGCCGGCTTGGGAGAGGGTGATCTTCCAGGTGTCGACCGCGCCGGGCGCGGCGGACAGCTTCATCTCCACGCGGCCCAGGTCCTGGCCTTCGTTGTAGACCGTGCCCCATTGGCCGGTTTGCCTACTGACGACCAGCTTCCATTGATTGGGTTCCGGCAACACGTACAGAGTGTAATCGCCCTTGGGAATTTTCAATCCGCCAAGGTCGAGTTCGGCATCGGTATGGAGCGCGGTGGCTTCATTGGCGCCGGCGCGCCAGATCTTACCGTAGGGCACCAAACCGCCGAAGATTTTGCGCCCGTGCATGGAGGGCGTGTGATAGTCGATGCGAACGGTCTTACCGTCGATCGAGACCGAAGTAGTGGCGGCCGGGCTGTTGTAGCCTTGGGCGAAGAGGAGGCCGGAGCCCAACAGGACCGCGAAAAGTGGACGTAGCATGGACCTTAGTTTAACGCCAGTCCATGGCGAGGCGAACCAGGGTGCGCACCGGCAGGCCGGTGGGGCCTTTGGCCATGTAGGGTTTACTGTCGTCGAGGTAGGCTGTGCCAGCGATATCGAGGTGAACCCACGGGGTTTCGCCGGCGAATTCCTGGAGGAACTTGGCGGCGGTAACGGCTCCTCCCCAGCGGCCGCCCACGTTGGCCAGGTCGGCGAATGCGGATTTCAGGTACTCGATGTAATCGTCGTCGAGCGGCATGGGCCACATGCGCTCGGCCTCGGCTTTGGAGGCGGCCAGGACGCGGTCGCGGAGGGCATCGTCACTCGAAAAAAGGCCCACGTGCAAGTGGCCGAGGGCGACCACGATGGCGCCGGTGAGGGTGGCTGCGTCCACCAGGTGGGTGCAACCCAGCCGGCGGGCATAGGTCAGGGCGTCGGCCAGAATCAGGCGGCCTTCGGCATCGGTGTTGATGACTTCGATGGTTTTGCCGCTCATCGCGGTGACGATGTCGCCAGGGCGCTGGGCGCGGCTGCCGGGCATGTTCTCGACGGCGGGGATGAACGCCGTCACCGGAATGGCGGGCTTGAGCTGGGCGATGGCGCGCATGGCGCCAATCATGGCCGCGCCGCCGCACATGTCGTATTTCATCTTTTCCATACCGTCGGCCGGCTTGATGGAGATGCCGCCGGTATCGAAGGTAACGCCCTTGCCGACCAGCCCGAGGTGGATGGGCGAGCCTTCCGCCGCCGGCCAATAGCGCAGCACGATGAGGCAGGGCGGCTCGGCGCTGCCTTGGGCCACGCCCAGCAGAGCGCCCATGCCCAGCTTTTGCATGGCTTCGCGATCCAGCACCTCGCAGCTCAGGCCGAAAGTTTCGCCGACCTGGCGCGCGGCTTCGGCCAGTTTCAGCGGCGTCAGCAGGTTGGCGGGCTGGTTGGCCAGGTCGCGAGCGAAGTTCTGGGCGTCGCCGAGAATCCGTCCGCGCTCCACCGCGGCGGCCAGCGCGGCACTACCGCCGGGGGCGGCCACGGCGAAAGCATCGGCGAATTTTTTGTCGTCACCGGTCTTGAGGCTATCGGGCTCGTAGTTACCGAGCAGCGCGCCTTCCGCCGCGGCCGAAGCGTAATCGGCGGTTGCCAGTTCGCCATCGAGGAGCAGAGCGATGTTCTTGATGGACTTACCCTTCAAATGGCGGACGGCCGCGGCGGCGAGTTTCCGCAATTCACCGGAATCGAATTTTTCCGCCTTGCCCGCGCCAACCAGCAGCACGCGCTGCGCGGCCAATCCGGCAGGCTTGTGCAGCAGGGTGAATTCCAGCGCTTTCCCGGCGACTTCGCCGTCGCCGGCCAATTCCGGCGCGCCGAAGCGGGTTTCCTTCTTCCCTTCAAACACCGGCACGATCAGGGCGCTGGCGGCGATCTGTTCCAGAGGCTTCGGTTCAAAAGAGATCTGCATCATTCAAATTGTATCCGCATGGGCAAGGGTTAGCGGAGCAGGCACCTGTCCGGCAGACTGCGCCATGATTTGACTTGCGATAGCATATGCAGGTGAACACGATACGAAAGGTCAGGTTGGCCGCGCTGATTCCCCTGCTCGCTTCGGCGGCGATAGCGCAGAAGCAGTGGGTGGTTACCTGGGGCGCCAGCCCCGCGCCGCAACTCGCCGGCGAGGCGGAGATGCGCGGCGCCGGTCTCGAATTTGAAAACCAGACGTTGCGGGAGATCGTACACACCAGCATCGGGAGCGGCACGGTTCGGGTACGGCTCTCGAACGCGTACGGCAAGACTACCGTCGAGATCGGCGGTGCACACCTTGCGCGGCGCAGCCAGGAAGCGGACATCGTGGGCGGCACGGACCGGAAGCTGACGTTTGGCGGCCGCGACGGGATCGCCATTCCGCCCGATGCCGAGGTGGTGAGCGACCCGGTCAAGCTCGAGGTGCCGGCCGGGAGCGATTTGGCGATCAGTCTGTATCTGCCCAAAGCCACCGCTGGCGCGGGGATTCACTACGGGGCACAGCAGACTTCCTACGTCGGGCCGGGCGACGCCACCGGCGCGGAGGCGATCGGCGGGGCGGCGAAAATCTCTTCGTGGGTATTTCTGGCCGCGGTGGATGCCCAGGAACCGGCGATGGCAGCGACGGTGGTAGCTTTCGGCGACTCGATCACCGACGGCGCCAATTCCACCTCGGACGCCAACCACCGCTGGCCGGATACGCTGGCGGGGCGCCTGGGGGCGGCCGGAATGAAGTTCGGGGTGCTCAACGCCGGCATCGGCGGCAACCGCGTGCTGAACGATCCGGCGGCCAACATCCGCTTCGGCGTGAACGCGCTGGCGCGTTTCGACCGCGACGTGCTGGCGCAACCGGGAGTAAAATTCGCCATCGTCATGGAGGGCATCAACGATCTGGGACACGCGGGGAGTTCCGCGCCGGCCGCGGAGGCGGTCAGCGCCGAAGACATTATCGGCGGCTTGAAGCAATTGATCGAGCGGGCGCACGAAAAAGGGATTCGGATTTTTGGCGCCACCCTGACGCCCTTCGAGGGGACGGTCTTCCCAGGCTACTTCACGCCCGAAAAAGAAACCCGGCGCGAGGCCATCAATGAATGGATCCGCCACGGAAAAGCGTTTGACGGGCTGGTCGATTTCGACAAAGCGGTCCGGGACCCGCAGCATCCCGACCGGATCCTGCCGGCCTACGACAGCGGCGACCATCTTCACCCCGGCGACGCCGGATATAAGGCGATGGGCGAAGCGATCGACCTGAAGTTGTTCCGGTAGGGCCGCAGCCTCGATGCCAACGGGACAGGGCATTCCGGCTCAGGCACGGGCGCGCAAGGCAACATGAGCAGGCGTGGGGTATTTATGCGGCTGGCGGTTTGGGTTCGCGAATTGAAAAAACAAAATTGCGGCATGGGTAAACATAGTGATCTCTTTTTGTTAGGAGCAGTGTCGGCCGATTGGCGGGGGGCGTGCTCTTGTGCAATTTTGTGCATTTTGTGGTGAGATCCGGTCTGTCGCGATCCGCCGCCACGTGTCAACCCCGCCCCACGCCGATCCGGGGCTAGGGATGCACAAGGACGGCCGCGCGGCAACATGGGGGCACGAATTGCGGCAGTATCGATGAGACCAGTGATATCTGTCGATTAAGACCCCTTAGGGGGAGCCCGCCCCGATTTGGTTTGTGCAACTTTGTGCATTTCTTGGCCCTTTTTGGTTTGGTGGCGCAACAAAGTTGCCGGTATGGGTCCCGGAACCACCTTGTTCCCCTCTGACTGGCGAGTTCCTCCCTCCACCATGGTAGGGCGGCGGGAGGGGGCTGTTTCTGGCCGGTGTTTTGTTTTCAGTTGGTTACGGGGATCAATGGGGCGTGACCGGGTTTTTGCGGGCGGTGAGCAGCGAGAGCGGACCCCGCTAACCGGTTCAGGACAAAGCGCTTGGCTAGGGACAAGCCAACATTTACGTACGCCAGCGGGTGCCCTGAGCCAAAACTTGGCCGCGGCGGCTCGGATCGACCGGCCGGTCGGAAAGGTGGAAACACTTGGTAGACCGGGGCTGATTTCCTTTGGCGCTGATCTCCCGATCCATGTTCCGGAGGAAACACGCGGGCTGTCCCCATGTTCCCCATGTTCCCCGAATCATGCTCACCCTGAAGCAACGAAGTGCGCTATCGTGCATGGTTGTGAAAGGCCAACATGCCGGGACTCCGATGGCCGACGCCCTCACCACCGTCACACATCTCATCAACTCCCCACTAGGACAGGTCGCCGCTGGCGCAGCCCTGGCCGGGGTGTCCCTCCTTAGCCAAATATTGAGCGTTTGATCGAAGTGCATACCGCTTGGAGATCGCCATAGACTGAGGCGTGTCTGATCCCCATATTGGCAAGCTGTGTGCGAATCTCGTCAACGGCGTCGGGATCTATCGTGATCGTTCTAAAGTTATTGATATGGAACTCTTCCTCAAACGGCCTAATATGCTTGTGACCGTCCCTCGATTCATGGATTACGTGGGCTGTATGCCATCCGGCCTGAAGTGCTACACGAACGCTGTGCCAACTTGGTTGAAACACTTTCGGCTCGGTGATGCTGAAAGGATCTACTCCCTTGGGACCGACCTTCATCTCCTGTTTCACAACGATATCCATAACCTGGGTGTAAAAGGCATGTACCACAGGGCTCTTACATTCTTCGGGCTCAACGGCAAAAAAACAGGGCCGTCAGCGGATTCGCTGTCCAATCCAAAAGTCTCGTCGGTAAGCCAAAGTGCTGTGCCAAACTTAACCAATCCCAATCATTATTCGGCATGGATGGCAAGAGGTACGGACTGTCGTTCTTGAAGTGTGTGAGAAGCTCCTGTTCCTTCTGAACGGCTGCTTTGATCCAGGAAGCGTCCCCTAATATTACTTCGTTAAGTATCGGATGCGACTAAGGCGCCCTGACAAGGCTGCCGCAGTAGCAACACGATCCCGTCCAGATGCACAGCAACCGCTGAATTTCACGACGCGTCCTCGGCAG
>JBEKZL010000324.1:0-7250 GCA_049509915.1 Bryobacteraceae bacterium
ACAGGGAGCCGGAGAGGTGACCCTGGCGCCCACTTCGATTCCCCTGGATGTCGGGCGGCTGCGGGCGGCGTATAAGTCCGGCGCGGCGCGTCCTTCGGAAGTCATCGCGGGGATCTATGAGCGAATCGGCTCATCGCCGCTGGAACCGGTTTGGACTTCAGTAGTGCCTCGGCGGGTGGCGCTCGAACGTGCACGGGTACTGGAAAACGATCCGCTGGGAACGGCGCGGCCGCTTTATGGCGTGCCCTTCGCGGTAAAGGACAACATCGACGTAAAGGGCTTGCCGACTACCGTCGGATGCCCCGCTTACGCCTACACTCCTCAGCGCAATGCCACCGTGGTGCAAGCGCTCGTCGACGCCGGCGCGATTCCGATCGGCAAAACCAGTCTGGATCCATTCGCTGCCGGGTTGGCGGCAACGCCGTCGCCCGATGGCGACTGTGCGAACGTTTTCGACGCGCGCTATCTAGCGGGAGGATCGAGCGCCGGCTCAGCTGTGGCTGTGGCTTGCGGCCTGGTGAGTTTCGCGCTGGGAACGGACATGGCCGGCGCTGGGTGGGTGCCCGCCGCCTGCAATAATCTGGTGGGCTTGAAGCCGACACACGGCCTGCTCAGCACCGATGGCGTAGTGCCGGCGTGCCGCAGCCTAGATTGCGTTTCCATCCTCGCCCACACCGGCTTCGGCGCGCACCTGGTTTGGCTGGCGGCGCGCGGTTTCGACCCCGGCGATCCTTACTCGCGCACGCCGCGCATCGGGGAAGGCGCGGCGCCCTGGCTGGGTGGGCCGTTTCGTTTTGGCGTGCCGCCCGCCGATCAACTGGAATTCTTTGGCGACGAGGAAGCCGCCGGGCTTTATCGGCAAGCCATCGCCGATATGGAGGGGCTGGGCGGCAGGCAGGCGGAGATCGACTTCGCTGGGTTCCGCGCCGCCGGCGAGATCGTCGATTCCGGCCCTTGTGCTGCCGAGCGGCTGGCCGCTATCGGCCGATTTGTCGAATCCCACGGCTATGAAATACGCCCCGTGGTGCACGAGCTAATTACCGGCGCCCGGCGATTCTCGGCCGTCGACGCTTACCGGGCCGAGCACAAGCTGAGGGAATTGTGCCGCGCCGCCGAAGCCGAGTGGTCCCGCATGGACATCCTGTTACTGCCCACTACCGGCACCGTCTACACGCGGGAGGCACTGGAAGCCGATCCCATCTCCCTGAATAGCAACCTCGGCTACTACACCAATTTCGCCAATGTGCTGGATTTGGCCGCAGTGGCCGTGCCGGCGGGTTTCCGCCGCAATCGGGTGCCGTTTGGAGTTTCGCTCATTGGACCGGCCTTCACCGACGAGGCCTTATTGGCCTTGGCCGACCGCTTCCATCGGACCCAGGCCGCGCCGCCCGAGCCTCCCATCGAGCTGGCCGGTTGCCGGCCGGGGTGCATAAATCTGGCGGTGGTGGGCGATCATCTTACCGGGCAACCGCTGAACCACCAACTCACCGAGCGCGGCGCCCGCCTGGTGCGCGCCTGCCGTACGGCGCCGCACTACCGTTTATACAAACTGGACGGCGCCATGCCGCCCAAGCCGGGACTGGTGCGCGACGACAGTTTTCACGGACCGGGAATCGAAGTGGAAGTCTGGGCCATGCCCGAGGATCAACTGGGCGGCTTTGTGACAGGGATACCCGCCTCACTCAGCATCGGGACGGTGGCGCTGGAGAATGGCGCCACGGTGCAATGTTCTATCGCCGAACCGTACGCGCTTCGCCACGCAACCGAGATCACCCAGCATGGCGGCTGGCGCGGCTACCTGGCGCAACATCGGTAGGGGCATGCCGGCCAGCTACCGATGAACTTCCAAAGTTCCTATGAACCAGGCTTACCTCAGCCCCGATCAGGGCAACAACAGGCGGCGTTGAGGCTGTTAGTTACTCACTTAAAGCCACTAGCTTCGACCTATTGGGCTCGGACGGTCAAGCGGCGGAGCGCAAATGGCGCTGCGATTAACGCTACCAGTAGCGTACTCGCCCATGTCGCAGGCTCCGGCGTGGCGTTCGGAGGGTCAACTACGGGGACTCCGAACGTGAATCCGTTCCAATTCTCCGGGTTCGCGCCAGTCCAAGTCAAAGACGTGAACGTTCCGATGAATTGAATAACTCCGTCCCCTTCTGTGCCTGTCAGGGTTGTCCCGGAAAGGCTGAGGCACGTATCGCATCCCCAGAACCCATAGGAAGGCCCTTGCTCCAAAATCGACATCGACTGTCCCGAAGACAGGGAAAAGTCATATTGTGTGTCGATACCCGCTTGACCTAAACTCACAATGTCCATGACTGGGTTAACCACCGGTGTTCCGAAGGTGATGGTGTGCGTAGTGTCCGTGCCCAAAATCGCTATCATGTCCGAAACCGGGGGGTTATTCACAGCTGGGGCCGCGGTAAAAGTCGAAACCGGCTGGAAGTAATTGAACCCGGTCCCGTTCAACAAAGTGAACGCGATTTCGCCCGAGTAGTTCACACTCACCGCTTCGGAGCCTACTGTAACGGTGCCGACAGCGCTGGCAGAAGTCGGCTGGGATGTCCACGTCGTCCAATCGACCGTAGCACCAAACAACATGTTCGTAGAGCCGAGGATAAACATGGTTGCTACAACGGTCATCTTAAGTGCGCTCATTTGCCCTCCTTAGGAAATGAAAGTACTCATTATACATGGGTACGCTTTCTCACAAAAGTTCTTTTCCTAGCGATAGTACTAGGATAGTATCACTAAGGCCCTAGTTATAGCTAGCCCTTATTCGTACCGCAAGGCCCTTTGCGGATCGATGCGGGAAGCTCGGCGGGCGGGCCAGAAGACGGTGGCCAGCAAGGTCACCAGGACCGCCAACGCAGCGGCGGCGAACGTGGGCGGGTCGGAGGGGCGGATTTCGTAGAGCAATCCCGCCAGCCATTGTTGCGCCCAAACGGCTCCGGCCAGGCCCAACATCAGACCGGCGCCGCCGGCGGCCAGGCCGTATCCCAGGAAGTGCGCCAGGATTTGCGCGGGACGAGCGCCCAGGGCAAGGCGCACGCCGATCTCGACGGTCCTCTCGCCGACGATCTGCGACACCACGCCGTGAAGGCCCACCATGGCCAGCAACAAACAGAGCACCCCGAATACGCTCACCAGAATTCCCAGGACGCGGCGGATTCCCAGCGATTCGCCGATGCGATCTTCCATCGTGCGGACGTCAAAGACCGGCACCGAAGGGTTGGTTTGTTTCACCGCGCGGCGAATGAGCGGGCCGCCGGGGAGCGAGGTGCGCAGGACGATGGCGCGGGACGGAAAGAACCGCGTCTGCGCCACGGGGTAGTAGACGGTGGGACGGGAGTCGTGGTCGAGCGCGTCGTCGTGGATGGTACCGACCACGCCGACGATCCGCGCCTCGCCATACATGGCGATTTGTTCGCCGATGGGAGTTCCGTCGGGAAAGAAGCGCGAAGCGAAGCGGGCATCCACGACGCAGACGGGGGGGCGGTAGCGGTGTCGGAATCGGCGAGGGCGCGGCCGCGCAGCAAAGGAATGCGGAGGGTCTCGAAAAACGCAGCGGAGACAAAGTAGGCTTCGCCGTGGAACTCGGGCTGTCCGGGAAAGTGCTCGCGCCCGCGAATGCTGAATCCGCTGGTCAGGCCGCCTCCGGTGAAAGGAATAGGATAGGCCAAGGCAGCCGATTCCACGCCGGGGAGAGCGCGCAAGTTGCGGCCAAGGCGGTCGAGAAAACTCGGATCGTTGGCGGGCCGGAGCAGAAACCCGGTTGCCAAATGCGAGGGATCGAAACCGGGTCGAACCTGTTCGACGGCCCACAGGCTGCGCAGGAGTAAGCCAGTACCGACCACCAGGACCACTGCGGCGGCCACTTCGGCGGCGAGGAAAACATCCTGAAAACGGCGGCGCGAGGCACGGCTCATGGCTGCGGCCTGGTTGCGGCGCAGCAAGTGCGCGGCGGGTGCAATGCCGCTGGCGAGGCCGCAGGCCAGGGCGACACCCAATCCATACAACATGAGGCGGCGATCGAGCGAGACCAGTTCGAGCAGCGCTTTGGCGGGGATCGCCAGGCGGGTGAGCAGCGAAACCGCAATGGCCGCGACGGCGATGCCGCAGGCGCCGGCCAGCGTACCCAGCAAGGCGCTTTCGATAGATAGCTGGCGCAGTACCTGCCAGCGCGTGGCGCCGACGGCCAGGCGGACAGCCATCTCGCGGCGCCGGCCGGCGGTGCGGGAAACCAGCAGCAGGGCCACGTTGGCGCAACCTGCCAACAACACTACCAGGGCCGCCGTCCACAGCAGCCAAAGCGGGCGGCGGAGATCACCGGCGACGAAACGGGCGAAGGGCTCGAGATCGATGAAGTAGCCGAATTGGGAGAGATCGGCACCGTCAGCGTCGCGCGAGGTCTTCAACACCGCTACATAGCGGTTGACGCGATCGGCAGCTTGCGCCGGCGTGACGCCATCCCGTAAACGCGCGAAGATCCGCTCGATCATGTTCCAGCCGCGCCGGTGCAGACGTTCCGGCGAGAAGACCAGCGGAACCCAGGCCTCGACAACGGCGGGAACGTGGAAACCGGGCCCGGCGACGCCGACGATGCGATAGGGCCGGCTATCCAGCATCAGCTCTTTACCGACGGCGGAAGCCTCGCCGGCAAACTGCGCCTGCCACAGACCGTAAGAGAGAACCGCGACCGATTCCTGGTCTTCCGGGCTAAAGAACCGGCCCGCCAGCGGACGCTCGCCGAAGACGCGAAAATAATCGGCAGTCACCGCGCGGCCCCGCATCCGGCTGGGCTGACCGCCCGTCTCGGCGGTCCACCAACGGCCTTCGGAAGCGGCTACGGCGCTGAAAGTGCCGGTCATGGACTGCAGCTCGCGGAATTCCACGGCGGAAGTTTCGCTGCCCTTCATCTGCAACTTCTCGATGCGCACGCTGGCCACCAGGATGTGCGCCGCGTCGCGGACTCCGAGCGGGTTCAGCAGAGCGGTTTCGAGCACGCTGACGATGGCGGTATTGGCGCCGACGGCCAGGCCCACAGTCAGCACCGCCGCGAGGGTGACCAGCGGCTGACGGCGGAGCAGACGGAGGGCGAAACGGGCGTCACGCAAGCCGGCATCGAGCCAGGCGAAGCCCCACTCATCGCGGCTCCGCTCGCGGGCGCCGAGGTCGTTGCCGAACCGGCGCCGGGCGGCGGCATGAGCGGCGACTGGGGGCAGGCCCTCGGCGCGAAGCTGGCCCTCGAGCATCTCGCGGTGGACGCCGATTTCGTCGGCCAACTCGCTATCCAGGCGGCCGCGAGCGAACCAGAAGCGGATCTGGTTCCAGAGCTTCATGCACCCTCCATCACGCGGGCGATGGCGGCCACGAGGTAACCGAAGTCGCGGGTTTCGCGCGCCAGTTGTTTGCGGCCGGCGGCGGTAAGGGAATACTGGCGCACCTTGCGGCCGGTATCGGACGCGGTCCATTCGGCCCGAACCCAGGCGTTGACCAGCAGGCGCTGCAGGGCGGGATAGAGCGAGCCCTCGCCGATGGTAAGGGCTTCGCCGGAGATACGGTGGATGTGCTGGGCGATGCCGTAGCCGTGATTGGGGCCGCGGGCGAGGGTCTTCAGCACCAGCATGTCGAGCGTGCCGGGCAGGAGATCGGGAGCGCGTTCAGCCATTGCCTATCGATACCTCGAAACCCGATGCCTTGAGTATGAAACGTGGGACTGGCGCTGTCATGGGTCCTGGCAGGGCCGGACGGTGCGAAACTGGAAGCATGCCCAAGCAATCAGCCGGATCTCTGCGCTCGCACCTGGCCGAATTACTCCGCATGAAGGGCGCTCACCTGACCTTACACGCCGCGGCCGCCGATTTTCCCGCACACCTGCGGGGAGTAAAGCCGCCAGGGGCCCCACACTCGGCATGGCAACTGCTGGAGCACATGCGCATCGCGCAGGAAGACATCCTGGATTTCAGCCGCAATCCGGCGTACAAGGAGAAGAAGTTCCCCGACGACTACTGGCCGGCGACGGAGGCGCCCCAAAGCGAGGATGCCTGGGATGCCAGCGTGAAACAGTTTCAATCCGATTTGAAGGAGATGCAGGCGCTCATCGCCGACACCAAACACGACCTGCTGGCGGCGATCCCTCACGGCACCGGGCAAACCCTGCTGCGGGAAGCCCTGCTGGTGGCGGTCCACAACGCGTATCACCTGGGACAGTTGATGTTTCTGCGCAAGACGCTGGAAACTTGACGCGGGGCTATCAGCAACGGGGCGAGGACGACGCTCGTGAAATGAGAGATGTGGCGCTGTGGGACCGTGAGACGGTTACCTAGCCACGTTTGTCGATTTCCTGGTCACAACTGATGACCCGCACAAGAGCTCACTGCCTGTCGAAAACGAAAACCTGGGAGAATTCCTTACCGTCAGCGTTGGTGCCTCTGACAGTCGTAGTCATCGTCTTGCCGCCGTGTGAGACCACGGTGCGCGCGGTGGCCTTGTACGGCCCACCGTTTTTCTTGCGTTCGTCGGTCAGGGTGTTCGCATTCACCCGCTTAGCTTAATCGCAATCGTGTCATATGGCGCATTGCCTTCGACATGGACGTCCTTGCCGTGGTGTTTCGCCGTATAGCCCGAATTGACCGCCGAAGTGCGCTTCGGTAAACTGCTCCGCCGATTTCTGCGAAATTCCCGGGCCCGCTGCCACTATAACCAGGTAGCGATATGCGGCTAGTAGTGTTCCTATGGGTCGGCGCGCTGGCCTGGGCGCAGCCGCCGGATCCGACTTACGAACCTTTGGCGCGCGCGTACGCGGCGCTGAAGGCCAAGGATTACGACGCTGCGATAGCGGGATTTCTGGCCGCCGGCGCGCTGGCGCCGGATCGGGCGTCCGTCCATAAAGATCAGGCGTACAGCTATCTAAAGATCGGCGAGAACGAATTGGCGCGGCGCGAATTCGGCGCGGCCATGCGGCTCAACGCCAGCGACGAGCAAGTCGCCATGGAGTTTGCCTTCCTAAGTTACGAGAACAAGGAGGAAGCCATGGCGCGGCGGATCTTCGATCGAATCCGCAAGACCGGCAACGCAACCGCCGAGCAGGCGTTTCAAAACATAGACCGCCCTTTGGCGGCCGGAATTGCACGATGGCAGGAAGCGATCCGGCGCGGCGCGGATAATTTCGGCAGCAATTATGAGTTGGCCAAACTGGCCGAGCAGCGCGACGAATTGGCCCTGGCGGCGGAACATTATGCCAGCGC
>JBEKZL010000325.1:0-7248 GCA_049509915.1 Bryobacteraceae bacterium
CACAACTGGGTTTGCGTTACGAACTTGCTGTACATCACCTGGCGCAGCAAGGGCAAATCCTGAGTTGGGCTGATCGCGATTGCTCCTTTGAAATAGCGCATGCCGACCTCACTTCACCGCGCGGGACAATGCTGCCATCCACGGCCTATCCCGCTGGGGCTCCGCGCAGAATGTTCCGTGCGTGCCATGCACCCATCCGAATGGCGGCAAGACGATCAGAGCTTCTTGTTGCCCGTTGCCTTCACTGAACGAAACCACCTGCGCGGCATCGCACTTCCAGGCGCCTGCTCGGTCGATCCATCCGGTGTCGGCCGAGCCGATCCGGAACAGGTAAACATCGGGGGGCGTGCCTACCGGCGTCAATTTCCGGAGGAGGAGCTTGTTCCGTCCGTTCCAGACCGTCACACCCTCCGACTCGAAAACGCGATGGATGAGCCGGTCCGCAAACGGTGGATGAAACCCCGAGCACTCATCCACGCGAACGTGGCCGTAAATGCACGACCGGTTCCGCAATTTGCTCCCCACCAAAACGCCACTCGTGTTGTAGTACGCGCCTCGCCGAGCGGAACCAGCGCAGCCAGCGCTGGCGCCCCTCGCCGTCCAAATGCTGCCGAAACTCTGCATCGCAACCAGCATCAGTCTTCCTCCGCGCCGGTCCCGTTGTCCGCGGTTGTCGCTGCCTTTGCCGCCACCGCCTTCCCTTGCTTCAATCGCCGATTCTCCGCCTCGAGTCGCTGAATTCGCTCGACCAGCGCCGCGTTGGCGCTGTCCGATCCTGCAGCGGTCCGGGTTTTGAGCCGCTGTTCGGCGCCGGTCACGCGCTCGGTGAGACTGTTCAGTTCCGCGGCTTTCTGTTCCAGTTGTTCGCTCAAGCGGGTGACCTGCAATTCCTTTGCATCGTTGTCACTCTTCAGCCGTTGGAGTTCGCGCTTGTAATCTTCAAGATTCGCCGTCTCCGGCGTAGCAATTCCGGACTCGCCGGATTCAATGACACGATTGCACGTCTCTATATGCAGGTTGTAGCGGTCGATCGCTTCTTTTGCCCTCCGCTTGCAATACTCGGCGTAGCGCAAAGCGTCCGCGGCATGTTCCGCAAGCTGCCATCGTTCGCGTACGCGATCATTCTGCACCCAGGCCAGCGCAAACCAGCTCAAGATGACGAGGATTGTGGCGCCGAAGCTATACCAGAAATATCGGTTCGCTCCGGCGTTCTCCAACCACACGCGCCGGCGCTCTTCCCAAACCGCACCCAGATTCACATCGCGTGGATTGAGCGCGTGAACCATCGCGTCCAGCGGCGACGTACCGCCACGTGTGTAGCCGCCCTGGGCTGCAAGCGGGGAATACTGCGCTGCTGGTACTCGTTGGTCAGATTCCTGGCGCCGGCGCCGTTGTGGCTGAGCCGGTGCCTGCTGTTGCTGCGACGACACCGGTGCCGACGGTTGATCTTGAGGCCTGCTCTGGCCAATGAGCGCAGGATCGACCGCCATCAGCGCAACAAAGACAAGAAAGTTACGATGCATCGCCGTGTCCTCCTCACCTTCTCCCGAAGCCGTGGATCTTCCGGCCCAAGGCCGAGTTGACCAATTCCGGCGTCTTGAACCGCAGGTTGGCCCCTTGCTGTTCCGTGCGCGAATGGCGTAGCCGGGGCAACACCTCCCAATCAAATCCGGGGAGTGCGATATCCGGTGGCGTGCGGACGTGCAGGTGCTGGTGCAGTGTGCCTTTGCTGTCGTCCGTCATCAGGATCTGCATCTGACCTTTGGGCAGGTTTTTGATCTTCTCGTCCTCGGCGCGATACTCGCGCTCCTCCCGCTCCGTCGCACTCATGCCCTTCTGGAAACTCTCGAAGCCGAAGAGTTGCTGGCGAACCAGCGACTGCGTCCGTCGCGTGACGGCGTGTTCGGCGGACGCACGGATGAAATATCGCGCTGTTTCCTCATCCTGGGTGCGTAACGCGATCTTCGTATTTGGCGCCGACGTCACATCCTCCTTGAACCCCTTGCCGACCTTGAGCAGTTGCGGGAGGCTCTGCATCGAAAACAGGAATGCAGTGTTTGTTCCCCGGGCGGTGTTGAGGATCTGGCTGAAATTCTGGTAACCGAATGGCGCGAACTCGTCCATCACCACTGAAAACAACGGCCGGTTCGCCCGCTTGCGTTCCTCCTCGCTCTCGTAGCGCTTCCCGACCACAAGCTGAATGTTCTGCAGGAGCATCTTACCGAGGGCGCGCACGGGCTCGGTATTCTTGTTGACGTTTAGAGTGACGAACAGGATCAGCTCCTGTTCAATGACATCGTCGATGGAGAGCAGGTCGTCATACGGCCCCGTGATGATCGAGAGCGCATCGTCAAGGAACGTCATGCACTCGTTGAGCAAGCCCTGGATTTTCGGCACACGATCGCGATCTTCAAACGACTGCATCAGGTTGCGAACGGACATCTCAAAATTCAATCGCCGCTGCGTGCTGATCGAGGTATCGGTGCGAATATGCCGGCGTGCCTTGTCGATCTGCTCCTGCAGGACGCCCTGATCGAGAACCGCCACGATCACGTCATAGAAGTTGAATCGTACCCCGGTGTAGTGCAGGATCCGGACGATGTCGGCCAGGTAATTCAACTGGTGCTTGCTAAAGAATTCGTCATGCAGGTTGAAGGAGCCAAACACCATGTTCACCTGCGCCATGTAGTCGTCGTCCTCGGTGTAGAACGGGTTGTACAGGCTGGATAGTTCCGGCCGCGCCGGGTTGATGAGGCGGAGATCGTCGAGGCGGCCGGCGCGGTGGATATACGGCAGCAGTTCCTGAAAGAACTCCAGGTCGCCCTTACCGTCGAAGATCACCATGGGGATCTTGTGACGGTCTTCCGGCGGTCCCATTCGCCGCATCAAATCCTGGGTGATGATGTTTTTGAGCAGCGTCGTCTTACCGCTGCCGGTCATTCCCAGCACGATGCCCTGCATCACGCGCACCTGGTCGGGCCACAGCCAGGGATCTCCATGAATGTCGTACCCGAGAACAACCCCGCCTTGGTCCCATGCGGTCGCGACGACCCTTTCGTCACGGGCCGGACTCATGACAAGCGGCGGATGGACCTTCCGCTTTTCGCGCCGGGATCGACGTGTCGCGTAAAGCAGCGCCGCGCAACTCGGAATTGTTAGCGCAGTCAGGATGTAAGCCGCAAGTTCGGCCGCTTGTTCGTTGTTGAAGTGGTAGACCTTCGTCAGCAAGAGCCAGTAGCCAAGGCCGACGACGCACAGGCCAATCGAGACGAGAAAAGCAGGAGTTTCAGTCAACGCCGTTCGAACTGGCCGCCGGTCACCAGATGCCATGTTGTCCATATTGGTTTTCCTGAAGATCGAGCAGATTTACGTGTGAAGGAACTGGGTCAGGAGCAAGTCGGCTCCTACGACGACTGCATAGAATGCGGCCGTTTTCAGCCGCTTGTGGACGGTTGCCCGGCGCGTGGCCGCAAGAGCCCCGTCCGATCTGTCGCGCATGAGACCGCAAACACCCAGAGCCGCCCAAGCGATCAAACCGCCAAGGACGGTAAGCAGCAAGGTCACTTCCACTCTGGGATGCTCATACCAAGGCGGCAGATCGAGGAATCCCACCGGATGTGCCGGGCTGGGCAGAGCGGGCAAGCGTTCCAGCCACGCAACGTAGCCCGCCTCCACCAGAATCAAGGCAGCCGCACTCACCAGCAGGCCCGCATCCCCTCCCCGTCGCAAGATTCGATTCAGAAGCGATTCCTTACTCCTCGCCATGGCCGTTACCTCGCAATCGCGTTGAGATTGAAGAAGAGAGCCAACCCGAGCGCCGTGAGAACGAGCATCCCGAGAATGATGGCTTCCTGCCTGATCTGGCGGCGTGCCTTGACGTCGAAGCGGTTGGCTGGTTCCAATACGGCATTCGAAAGACGCTTCCACACGCCCGCGTCCCACGCCTTGTCGAAGCGCGCGCGGAATCCCTCCACGATCCGCGCTGCGGAGGGGGTCTGGATACCGCTGTCTTCCAGGGGTATCTTCGGGTGCATTCTCGACCGCACCAGGTGCAGAGTACGCTCGGCCGTGATCTCCACTTGTGGCTCCATCGTTTTCACAGCACCAGCACCGCGGTTACATCTCCGGCGCCATCCGACGGAAAAGCAAATCTCACGACGGCGGGACCATTCGTTCGTGGCGGCGATTCAAACGTGATCAGCCCCCACGTGGTGGCGCCCGGTGCCACCGCATTTGCGTGCACTTCCGCATTCAGCACTTTGACCGGAGCCTGGCCCTGGCTCGTGATCCGAATCCCACCGCCGACAACCTGGCACTGAGAAAGAGCGTAAAGCGAACTGGAACTGTGCGGCGAGCGAAGCGTGAACACGCCCGGCGTGCCAGGCACGTACGTCGATCGACCGTTGTTTTGGATTGCGTAGCGAACATAAATGCGGTCATCCTTCCGATAAATGTCCTTCAGGATGACTTCTACGCGCGTATGATTCTTCGTTTCCCCTGCCAGACGTACCGGTGTGCTGGCGAGCAACATCTCCGAAGCGATCCTCGCCTCCTGAGCGGCCCGCGGGTCCTCCACGGGTTTCTGCGGAACCGGTAGCTTGGCGACAGTGGGGCGGGGTTCCTGGTCGATGGCGAAGTGCATCTCCTCGACGGATGGCGCCGGGACAAGCTCGTAGCTCAAACGCCCGGAGGCCGTCCAGATAAACAGGTTCGTGGTGGCTTCCGGGTCGAGGGGCTGAACGAACACCTTGTTGCCGCGCCATTCGATCTTATATGAGGAGCTTCCTGCCGCGACCTCGGTGACAGGCTCCGCCAATTCGATGACGCTCAAGTGGTTCGGAGCAGTTTCGACTCGGATCACTTTGCGCGAGTCCGACTTCTCTGTCTCGATCTTTTGGGCGTCGGCCGCTAGCGCAATTGCGATGGTGAAAACAATGGTTTTTAGCATGCCCAAGTTTCCACCGATTCCCGCATCGCTCCAAAAAGTCTAGTCACGGCAAAGTTTCCGATTGCCCATCACAGCCGCGAGATAGGCTCCAGTGGCTGAACCCCAGGGCTCACCTATCTGGCAAGGCGGAAAAGAAATTCCGAGTATTTATGCCCCGCTAGAGTTCGCAGGGGACCGGCCGATACCTTCGGAATGCTTCGGCATCGGGCAAGACCGTTGCTTTTTCGGCCAATATCAGCGTCCGGCGTTTCCCGTCAGGTCGGTCATGTGGTGAGGGCGGTCGTAGCGATTATCGCGACACTCTGCATGAGCGGACCGGGGCCGCAACCATTACAGGCCGTCAAAATCGTCGCCGCACGGCAGTCCCATGCGATCGAGTACCGCGCTCGGTGGATCTCCGGCCCGTCCCGAGGCCCTTCGGGATTCAATCAAGAACGAAACCTACCGGCCTAAACGAATTCGAAGATAATAGGTCTTTGCATGGAGACCTTGCGCATATCCCCCAAGTACACCGCCAAGGATTGGGAAAAGCTCGACAGGAACAACGCGACAGACTGGCCGAAAGCCGTGAGGATCGTGCGAGACCGACTCCACGGGCGGTTCCTCCATTTCGCCGACAAGTGCTTGAAGGACCACTATTCGGGATTCGTCGTCCTCGCAATCGATTGCCTGCTGGCAGAGGCCCTTCAACAATTCATCGACGGCGTCACGAACGGGGATCGAAGATCAAAGGAGCTCAGCAAGAAGTTTCTTGAGGGCTCGCGATTTCAACCCTACTTCGATACCGATGACCTACGGCTCGCCTTCTACCAGGACATCCGGTGTGGCCTCCTCCACCAAGCGGAGGCGAAGAACAAGTGGCTCATCCGTCGCAAGCAGAAAGCGCTGCTCAAGAGTGTGGATGACGGCTACATTATCGACGTTGAACGGTTCCACACCGCGATGAAAGCCAGCCTGAGGGACTACTTTGCGCTGCTCTGCAAGCCGGAAAGCACGAACTTACGAGACAAGCTGTGGACCAAGATGGACCACATCTGCAACGTGCGTGCGGCCAGAGGTGCGATGGAGATACTCGAATCCTCGGCGGCTGATCCCACTGCTTAGTAGGTATCACGCCTCCCTACCTCTTCAGCCCACCTCGGACGGGAGTGCTAGAAGAAGAGTGCGAGCGTGAAAACCTTGCGTGCTGCATCATCGACTGCCTCGACGGCTTCGGCGAGGTACTCAAAGCGCTTCAGGAACTCGTCGAGGGTCATGCGGTATTCAGCGTTGACTTTCGTCGCTGGGAAGTGTTGCCGGAACTTGTCGTCGACGATCCCGTTCTGGTGCGTGTAGAGGTGTCGGATCTGCAGGATCTTCTCGATCTCATCGATGCGGGTGTCATCGAACACGTTAAGTGATTTGATCGTTTGATTTTCCGCGATGAAGCCTTTGACGCTCCCGCGTTGGAGCTTCTTGAGCTTCTCCTTGGCATACCACGTGATGAACTCTTCCATGTCCGCGCGTTCCAGGACATCCTTGACCTTCACGGGCGCGTCCGATTTGAGCGTCGCGGGCTTCGCGAGGTAGATCTGATAGAGGAGGTCGGACATGAACGTCTCGAACGTGTCTGCACACGACGCGAAGAGGATGCGGAGGAGCATCTTGCCTTCGGCATTGTCGGTCGCCACGCTCGCGCCCTTCGGGTAGAGGAGCTTGGCAAGATCGTCGAGGATGCGCAGCACGCTCTCGTAGTGATCGAGCAGCTTCGCTCGTGCTTCGGTGCAGGCTTTGCGATCCTCCGCGAGCGCCTTCGAGAGTCGTTCGATGCCCGGGTCCGTCAGGGCTTTGACAGGTGCCGCCTGCTTGAGCGTGGTGCGGTCGCCCGTGCGGACGTAGACCTTGCCGCCGAGCGATACTTCCGCGCTCGACTTCGGCACTTCGATCACGAAGAGGCGTTTGCCGTCGTGGACGACGTAGTCATACGACACCGTGGGCGGTGCGGAAAGCAGGTCGATTGCCTTGCGCGTGATCTGGACGGCGCGGAACTCGTCGCTGAGGCCGTTGATAACGATCTGTTTGCCGTCGTCGACGACGCCAAGGATGATGGCTCCGCCCTTCGTGTTCGCGAACGCGCACACGAGTTGCGCGATGGTCGCGGCGGGTGGCAGCACCGCTTTGTATTCCAGGAGCTCGGATTCGGGCTTCCCGATGCGGTCGAGTGTTGCTTGAGCGATGTCCATGACGTTCTATATGGGGAACCGTCGAATCTCGGTCGTCTTCAGGATGTGGCCGAAGGTGATCCGCCGGACCTCCGTGCC
>JBEKZL010000326.1:0-7204 GCA_049509915.1 Bryobacteraceae bacterium
TAACGGATGGGAAGATGAGCAGCGCTCTTTCGATTCCACCTGCCGCAAGTTTCACCGCTTCCTCACTCAATCTCAGCGCTGAGACCCGCATCTTACCCACAGATTCCCCGGACGAACCACTTAACGTTGGCGAGCCATTCCTTGCTGGGAACCCGCCAAACGCTGCCCACAGGAGGGCAATCCAATCGTACAAGTCGCAAGCCCGTTTAATCGACTCCTCCAGACTTTCCTCGAACCGAGTTCGCCGCACTCGTAAAGAAGCACGCCGCCGAGCGTGACGCCAAGGGCTTTACCTGCTGGACGCAGTTCGTCTCTATGCTGTTCTGTCAACTGGAACGCGCCGATTCGCTGCGCGAGATCTGCAACGGTCTGGGATGCTGCCTGGGGCGGTGGGTGCCTGTGGGGATTGCCAGCGCGCCTTGCCGCTCCACCCTGTCCTATGCCAACGAACACCGTCCGGCAGTTCGATTCGAGGATTTGTTCTTTACCGCGCTGGCGCGGTCCCACGAGCAACAGGGGCTAGGTTCCCGCATGCACAAGTTCCGCTTCCACAACAAGCTCCTCAGCCTGGACTCGACCAGCATCTCGCTTTGCCTGTCTTTGTTTCCGTGGGCCAAGTTCCGTCGTGCCAAAGGCGGCGTCAAGGCCCACGTCCTGCTGGACCATGACGACTACCTGCCGGCCTACGTGCTGCTCACCGAAGCCAAACGGAGCGACCTCAAATTGGCCGATTCCTTCCGGCCGAACCCTGGCTCGATTGTGGCCATGGATCGCGGCTATATCAACTATGCGCTGTTCGGCCGCTGGAGTATGGCCGGGGTTTTCTTCGTCACCCGCTTGAAACAGCAGGCTGCCTTTGAGGTGGTCGAGGAATGCCAGATCCCACAGAACCGCAACATCCGCTCCGACCAATTCATCCGCCTCACCGGTGCCCAGGCACAAGCCCACTACCCGGACCTGCTACGCCGCGTCGTAGCTTGGGATGCGGAAAACCAGCGCGACATCGTCTGGCTCACGAATCTACTGGAGTTCGGTGCCACCACCATCGCCGCGATCTACAAAGAGCGGCAAATCGAACTGTTCTTCAAAGCCCTCAAGCAAAATCTGACCGTGAAAACCTTCGTGGGCACCAGTGAGAACGCCCTCCGCATCCAGATTTGGACAGCCTTGATCGCCCTGCTCCTGCTGAAATGGCTGCATCACCTCTCCAAAGCCACCTGGTCTCTGTCCAATCTGGCCTCGATGCTGCGGCTCAACCTGTTCACCTACCGGGATTTGACCGGATGGCTCGATAATCCCATGGGCACGCCACCTCTGATCCCGGTTGCCGAACAACTCACCCTGGCTTTGGTATGACTGGGACAGGCTGCGACAATCCAAATCGGAGACCTCCACCCAAGTAACCTGCTGGAGTCCCTCCAAGACGCCTGTTTTCAGAAGATCGCGCTACGGGTCTGTCCTGTCCTGGACAGCAGTGTTCTGGAATAGTCGATCGTCATCAGTCAAGAGAAAGGTTCGGGACAGCCTCTGCATTAGTTTATTTCGGCGCTTGTCACGGGCGTTGCCGGCGCAAGACTTGCTTGAGCACGCCACTGAGTCTCCATTTTGAGCGTGCGCACCGCCGACTTACTCTACGAAGTGATCAACCGGCGTTACGAGCGTAAGTCAGTGATCCTGACAACCATCGACCGTTCAAAGAGTGGAACGAAATCTTTCCCAACGCGGCTTGTATTGTGACTCTGCCGGACCGTCTGCTGCATCATGCCGAGTGACCGTAATCGACAGTTACCGGGGCGAAAGCGAGCAGGAAACCGCGGCCCGCCGGAGGAAGAAATGAGCGACGCTTCCGATCCGGCCGCTTACATCGCCGCCGTGCTTACCCTCTACGTCGATCTACCCGATACTCCGCTGCGCGCCAGCGCTTCGGATCAATGGCTCGCCCGCCGCTTCCACGACGACAACGTGCCGCTGCGCGTGCTCGAGACCGCGTTGCTCCTCGGCTCGCTACGCCGCCTCATTCACCCGGCGGATGCACCCAAACTGTCCCCCATCCGCTCGCTGGCCTATTTCCGTCCGGTCGTCGACGAACTCCGCACCCACCCCGCGCCAGAGAGCCGTCGGTATTGGCGCCGTGGGGAGCGCCGACGACGACGCCGAGGCACACGAATGCGACCCCGCGCGGCGAGGTGTGGGTTGGCGCGGCTGTCTGTCCGTGTTCAGCGAGGCGTCGATGTCAGTCGATTATTGCTTGAGCAGAGCGCATTTTCTCCACGTCGATAATCATTGCCGGGGCTCGGCGAGGCTCGGCGGTTTGCAATCGTTGGAGTTGGGATGTAGAATCCGAGCAGACGTAAGAGTCCCATATATGCTGGGCCAAATGATGCAGTTTCCACTCACGCTGACTTCTTTGCTGGAGCGCAGCGGAAAGCTTTTCGGGAGTGTGGAGATCGTCTCACGCTTGCCCGACAAGAGCATTCACCGTTCGACCTACGCCAATATTTATCGGCGGGCACGGGCCTTAGCGAGCGCGCTGGCGCGTGCGGGGCTCGGCCGGGGCGAGCGCGTCGGCTCGCTCATGTGGAACCATGCGTGGCACCTGGAGGCGTATTTCGGAGTACCGCTATCGGGCGGTGTGCTTCATGTCCTGAACCTCCGGCTCAGTCCGGAGGAGTTGAGCTACATCATCAATCACGCCGGAGACAGAGTGCTCCTCATCGACGACGTGCTGTTGCCAGTATATGAAAGGCTGCGTGGGAAGGTGCGGCTGGAGCGGGTGATCGTGGTCCCGACGACTGGACAGCCCGTGCCGGCCGGGTACGAAAACTACGAACAATTCGTGGAGCCAGGAGCGGAGGGATATGAGCCGCTACAACTGGATGAGAACGAAGCGGCGACCATGTGTTACACCTCCGGCACCACGGGTGTTCCGAAGGGCGTCGTGTATTCGCACCGGGCGCTGGTGCTGCACGCGTTCTGTGTCGGGCTTCCGGATTGTTTTTCGCTGTCGCAAAATGATTGCGTCATGCCGATGGTGCCCATGTTTCACGTCCACGCATGGGGCGTCCCGTATGCCGCAACCATGCTCGGGGTGAAGCAGGTGCTGCCGGGGCCGCACCTGGATGCGTGCAGTCTGCTGGAATTGATGGAGCGGGAGAAAGTAACGCGCGCCGCGGGGATTCCAACCTTATGGCTGGGGGTGATCGACCAGCTCGAGCGGAATCCCGGGGGCTGGAAGCTGCAACCGGGGCTGCTGGCCGTGGTCGGCGGGCAGGCGGCGCCGGAGTCGATGATCCGCGCGTTGGATCGGCACGGCATTGAGCTTCGACACGCATGGGGAATGACGGAGACCACCCCGGTGGGAACTATTTCCGTTCTGAAGTCCTCGATGTCGGAGAGGCCGGAGCGGGAGCGCCTGGCGGTCCGCGCCGCGCAGGGCATTCCGGTTCCCGGTGTCGAGATCCGAGCCATGTCGGGCGACCGGGAAGCGCCCTGGGACGGCCGGACGTTTGGCGAATTGGAAGTGCGGGGTCCCTGGGTGGCGACAAGCTACTACAATTTGCCGGACGAACGGCACCGCTGGACAGCCGACGGTTGGTTTCGCACCGGTGACGTCGTGACGATCGATCCGGAAGGGTACGTGCGGATCGTCGACCGCACCAAAGACCTGATCAAGTCGGGCGGGGAATGGATCAGTTCGGTGGACCTGGAAAATGCACTCATGGGGCACCCGGCGGTTCGCGAAGCCGCGGTGATTGCCGTACCGCACGCGAAGTGGGGGGAACGCCCGCTCGCGGCGGTCGTGTTGAAAGAGGGCGCTAAAGTGTCCGAAGAGGGACTGCGCTCGCACTTGGCGGAGCGGTTCAGCTCCTGGCAGTTGCCGGCCACGTTCGTTTTTCTTCCGCAGATTCCGCACACCTCGGTGGGCAAGTTTCAGAAATCCAAGTTGCGGGAGATGTTCGAAGGATGGCAGCATGAGCAGTTGCCAGGCGAGCGTTCCGACTAAAGGCCCCCAAAATAGGTGCGACGCGTCCGGAACGGCTTTTCGCGCCGAGGCTGCTGGGACCTTAGCGGCTCCCCACAATTTGGGCGCAGACATCATCCGAATGAGGCCCGCCCCCGGGCGGCGCGCGTGCCGGCGGCGGAGGACTCAGCCAGCCACTGGCACAATGTCACCGCGACTTTCTCAACGCAGCACGAAAGGACCGCGTCAAGGTCACTCGGCCACAGCCGGCTGCTAACCGAGAAAACAAGGGTCTTGGAATCACGCTGGTCCAAGATGCCAGAGGCGATCGCGACATAGTATTCGCGTTCGCCGATACCTTCATTGCAGCCATCGGCGTCGCCCGGTCTTATTGCTGGGAAAGCCCAAAGCCGGCCGAATCGCCACTACCGGCCAGCACTGGCAGGATTTCGGCTGGAAGGTGCCGGTGAAGTTCAACGCTCTCTCGCAGAAGGTGCGGCCCGAGGATCATATCGATGTGCTCCGTCCCTTGGCGCCGGCACGCTACGGGCCGCTACAGGCGAACGGCGATGGCGAGCAGGGCATCTACCTCACCGAACTCACGACGGCCTTTGCCGAGACTCTGGCGGGAGTGATCGGCACGGAAGCCAATCCCTCATCGGCGGTGTCGGTCGGCGCACCGATGCGGACCAACGACGACCTGGATTTCTGGGAGCACCGCCTGGAGGCCGCAGTTGAGACCGATACTTCGCTCCCTCCGACCGAACATGAGACGATCATCCGTGCGCGCTGTGGTCAAGGGCTGTTCAAGGAACGGGTGATGCGAATTGAGGGGCGTTGCCGAATCACCAAGGTGGACAACCCCGTGCATTTCGTAGTAGCGAGCCACTGCAAGCCATGGCGGGATTCCAGCAACCAGGAGCGGCTGAACGGTGACAACGGCCTGCTACTCACGCCCAGCATCGACCACCTGGTAAGCACGGGGCTATCGGCCCTGCCAAGACTCAGCTTGCGAATCTCCTTGCCGGCCAGGATCACCGCAGCGCGGAGTTCAGCATAGGACCGTTGAAGTTCGGTCATTGCTCTGTCGTAAGGGTATCAGGCTGCAGCGACGCGGGCCACGAATATGTGGCCTGGCCGTGAACTCCCTCGATGGGACTATCGTTAGCCGATCGTCGGCGCGCTGACCCCGCGATCACATCGGCGTTTGGGTGTGATTCGTCAAGCGGACGTGCCGGACTTCGCGGGATCTATGTTCTGCGCCGCCGCTGGAACTCTGTGCGAGTGGGCGACGATCCGACCGAACCGAGGCGGACCGATTCCGATTGAGCCAGCACGGGGCTTTTAGCGAGCCCGAAGTTCAGCCACCGATCTGTTTTTCGGCGGCATGAGCGCCGCGCGGAGTTCGGCGGAACTCAACGCGCTGAGTCACCTCGCGGTGAAGAGCGGTCTCGCCATCTCTTCGGCTGATGTGGACTGCGGATGCTCGGCTTTCCAGCGCATGGCCGCGGTGATGCGCGTGCGGCCGCTGGGATGATCGTAGAAGATGAACTCCTCGACGGGGCCGGGGTCCAGCTTGCGGTATTCGCCCAACAACATGTCTACATTCGCTTCCCCGTCAGGTTGTTGGGCCGCGTTCAGGCCATACATGTCAGCTTCGTATTCCATGGTGCGAGAGATGGCATTGGTGACAGGTGTCAGGAGAAAGAAATACAGCGAGAGCAGGATCGCCGCCAGAGGCAGCACAGCGACATCGGTCACACCCCGCACCTCCCACTTCTCGCCCCAGCGCGCCAGGCTGGAGTTGAGGGCCCAGTTCAGAAAAGCGAAACCGATGACGATCAGAACTCCCGTCATCACCAGCCCTTTGTACTCATGATTGAGCACGTAGTGGCCCATCTCATGTCCCATGGTCGTCTCAATTTCAGGCAGTGTGCAGCGCTTGAGCAGATTGTCGTTCAAAGAAACTCGTAGCGTCCCGGCAAACCCGCTGACGTTGGCGCTCACCCGATTCGACTGCCGCGAGGCATCGAATTCGTAGACGTTGGTGGCCGGGATTCCGTTCGCGCGCGCCATGCTGAGAATCGGGTCCCGGATCTGCCGATCTTGCACCGTTGTGTACTTGTTGAAAAGCGGAGCGATGTACACCGGAGCGATCAGGCTCACGAAGGCGGCAAAGACGATCGTCAGAGTTGCGCCCCACACCCACCAGCTCTTCCCGAGACGCCGCACCAGCCCAAACAACGGCACCATCAGGATGGCTCCCAGGACAACGCCGACACCGAGCGACACCATCTGTTCGCCCATCCAGGGGCCGAAGCTCTGATTCAAAAGGCCGTACTTGTGCTCGCGGAAGTAGCCCTCGTACACGGTGAGGGGAAATGTGAGCAGCGACAAGACGATAATGAACTGAATCCAGTAGAGCGCCGTTTGCAGCGGACGCAAGCGGGTGAGGCGCCCGGCCAGATTGCGCATCCGCCCCGACCAACCGAACCGCAGCAGCAGCCACATCACGATTACAGTCGACAGGAAATCCCACAGCTGCAGCCAATAGCCGCCCTCGAAATAGGCATCGGAGTGGGCCCGTTGTGCTGGCGGCATCTTAGCCAGATAGGCATCGACGGCTGCCTTCACGTCAAACGCGGTGGCGACCGCAATTGGGTTTGCGGGAGCCGGAGCGGAGAGAGCACCGGGTGCGCCTGTTTGTCCGAGCGCTGCACCGGTGAATATCAAAACAGCCAAAAGAACAGATCGGCATGCTCCAGTCATCCTGCGCCTCCCTTGATTGCCCAACTGGCGCCTCCACTGTGCCGTCAGCATGAAGTCGCCATAAGATTCGACCAGGATTTTCATTCTACTCCTCTACGTGCGAGCGCGAGAGCCCGATCCGATATCTGCTGCAGTGAACGGAGTCATACGAATCCGTATCGGCCCGTCTACATGAGGCGTTAAGACCCGATATCGATAGGGTTCTGTTGACTGTTGGGCGGTCTCCGACTGCCTCGTCATCCGACCGGAGGTGCTCGGAGAAACCTCCCAAATCTGGACTTCCTGGGCATTCCCTATGGAGTTGAAGATGGAATTGAAGGCGCCGGGAGCGTGTGGCACGTTGTAGAATTCTCTTAGCAGGATGCTGAAAAATAGCCCGGGGCGGAATTCAGTGTCCTTCCCGCTTTTCTTTCAGAAGCTCCCTGGTGTTTCGCATAACAGCTCTGCGTAGGGGGATACAGACCCAAAACGCCC
>JBEKZL010000327.1:0-7102 GCA_049509915.1 Bryobacteraceae bacterium
ATTGTTGGAATTCCTGCTGAATTTCCGGTCGCCTTCGCAACTAAACTCTTCGCCGTCCCGGGTGGCCCGATCAGGATACAGCCGTCCGCTTCGCGATTCTGCATCCAGGTCAGAATCGTTCCGGTCATCTCAGTCGTGACGCCCGAAAGATCCGTTCCGGTCCCCGCAAATGCTTTCTCAATCTCATCGCAGAAGACCACAACCCGGGGCGCTTCGGCGCCGTCCTGGACCGACTGCAGGAAGGACTTGACGTTCGCGCAGCCGCCCACGTCCGCGAAGGCTTCGCCTCCGCGCCAGACCGTCAGTCCCGGTGCCTGTTCAATGACCTGGCGCTTCCGCTCCCAGAGCTGGTCGTGGTCGAGCCCGCGTTTGGACAGCGACATCGCCACCACCTGTTCCGCTGGAAAGGCAGCCAACCCTAGAAGGGCGTCAACCGCGCGGCTCTCATCGTCGGCAGGCGGCGCCGCCAGCTTCGCGTTGTCAAACGTCGTCCGAACAATCGCCCGCAAGTCTTCGTGGGCTGGGAGCGGCTCGTCAATGACCAGGACATCTTGCGTAAGCTCCTGCGGCAGCACACTGCCCGGAGGTGTTGTCAGCACCAATACTGCCCCGACGGCCTTTAGCGTGTCGCGCAGATTCCACAGCCCCTGCACGATGACGGGGTCGTGCCAGAGGCGCTGTGGGTTGGCATAGAACAAGACCGCGTCGTCGCCCAGCTTCGCCGCGAGGGATAGCGCATCGGCCGGGCCCACGGTCTCGGGATTACGTTCACCGATGATCGAGTCGAGCATTTTCTTGCCCGGGCCGTTCACGGCCGAGAGGCCGGTCATGATGTCCCACGATAAGAGGGACGTGCTGTCTGCGTCGCCGTTCAGGCTTCGCGCCGTCAATGCAACCGCGCTGGCGGGATCTGCCGTGCGGATCGACACCAGAGGTGTTGACGCGCGGCGGGCTGCCCGCAGTGCGGCCAGAAACTCTTCGGTATTGCGGATCATGTGTGTTCTCCTGGCTTTATTCGGAATTGGAAAACTGGCGGTCTACACCACGCGGAGGAAGGATTTTGGAGGGTGCAACGGGAGCTTAAGGGGAAGGGACTTACGGGGAAGAAAGGCGACGTGGTGCCCAGACCGCCAGAGGAAGCTTTTCAACTATGCAATTGGCACCGGCGCGCAAGGTACACGGTGCGTGAAGAATAGCCCCTGCGACCACCGCCGCAGTTCTCGTACGTCCGCCTCAGGCAGGTCCGGAATGGCGGGCGCCATCAACATGGCTCGATTCACCAAGCCATCGCGGTCATCGGCAACGATCATCTCTCGACACTCGTTACACGCGGCCCAGTCGGCGTCGCTCTCGCCCGTAATTGGGCCGTAATCGATAAGAAAGGGTCTGGCGCGGAATCGCCAGACCGGATTCGGAGCGTTACAAAAATCACAAATCATGTTGGTTTCCTCTGGTTGATTGCGGGATCGAAGCTGGGCCCCCGCGGAGCGATAGAGAAGTTCGGAAGGAGCTGTACGGAAGTGAAGGCAGTCGTTCGTTTAGATCGATACCCCATACCATGAGGGGATGGTCCTCGGTTCGAAAACGCGCACGTCCTGGATCTTCTGCCTTGCTGGCATCATCGCCGTAGGAATCCTCTCGCGGGTTGTCCATACCGGGCTGTTGGTCTTCGACAAGTACCTAGGCGACGCCTTGTACGCGGCGATGGTCTCCGCAATTTTGCGGCTGTTTTGGAGGGCTGCGGCACGTGCGCGGCTGGCCGTGTCCGCCATGGCAATCATGACCGTCATCGAATTATTTCAACTGACAATGATCCCGGCGCACCTGCTGGCCAATGGGCATGTGATGGTGCGCATCTGCGCGCCTGATCGGGACGGAGTTCAGCTTCCTGGATCTGCTCACGTACGCGGTGGGCATCGCGTGCATGTATCTCGCGGATTCTTCGAATGCGTGAAGGGCCAGGAGGATTCGCGTTCCGCCTGTGTACGGACGTTACCGGTGGCGGGAGTCTTTCCGCTATTTCAGGAGGTCTTCAATACTCTCGGCGTCGAGCACACGTACGCTCAGTTCTTCGAGATCGGCCGCCGATCTGCCAGTCAGTCGCTCTTCGGCCCAAGTCGGAATCGCGCCGAAGCGCTTTTCGATAACGCGGCGAAGGACTGTGAGTTCGCCCTCTTGCAGGCCCCTCTTGTACTCGCGGCCCAGCACTCTGTTGTCTAAGGTGTCACCCAAAATAGGCATCTTTCGCGCCTCCCATTCTACTACAGTTTCTTCCAAGTGCCGCAAACCAACAACATAATACACAGATTTTCGACACCGTCACAGTCCACTACCGCTGGCATCCCTTGTTTGGCCAGAAGCTACGCGTGACCGCCCACGCCAAAATCACAGCCGGCAATGAAGTCATATGCCAACGCTCAGATGGCACTCGCGTCGTATTGCCCCTCTGGATGCTGAACCCCAAGTGTTCCGCGTTCACAGTTGGGCAACCGCTCATTTCCCTCGACGCGCTCATTGAGCTGCGCCAGTTGCTCACAACGGTGCAATCGCGTGGTAAGGCTGGCATCAATGAAGACTCACGAGGGGGAATCGATGAAGCCACCACGCGCACATCCACGAATCCAACAACTCAACCTCACGCTGGCAGAGCCGAGTCCAACGGATCTGCCAAGCGCTCCGAAAAACGAACTCGAGGCTGCCCTCGCTGAACTGATCCTCAGCGTAGCACGTGCTTGCCTCGACCCCAAAGCAGGAGGTTCTGATGAATCCCAAACTGACCGATGATCATTTGAAACGCCGAGCGATCGTCTACGTTCGCCAGTCTTCGCTGGGACAGGTCCACCACAACCACGAAAGCCAGCGCCGCCAATACGGTCTCCAGGACCGAGCCCGTGAGTTGGGGTTTTCTGACGTCGTCGTGATCGATGAGGATCTCGGAAGGTCCGGTTCTGGCCTTGTAGAGCGGCCCGGGTTCCAGCGACTCGTCGCCGCGGTATTGGGCGGCGAGGTGGGAGCGGTCTTTTCGATTGAAGCTTCCCGCCTGGCGCGAAATGGCCGCGACTGGCACCACCTGATCGAATTGTGTGGAATGGCCGGAACCCTGGTGGTGGACACTGAAGGAATCTACGATCCACGACTGTTGAACGACAGACTGCTGTTGGGTCTCAAGGGCACGATGAGTGAATTTGAACCGGGTTTGTTGAGGCAGCGATCGCACGAGGCCGCGCGGCAGAAGGCTCGCCGCGGTGAACTGCGCTTCTTGGCGCCCATCGGATACTGCTGGCCGCGAGAAGGCAAGCTCGAAATGGATCCCGATCAACGGGTCCAACACGCGTTGCACCTGGCGTTCGCAAAACTGACGGAATTGGGAACTGTACGCCAGGTCCTTCTGTGGTTCAGGAGCGAGGGAATCGAAATGCCCACCAGAGTAGCCGGCGGAGAGGTAGTCTGGCGTTTGCCGGTATACGAGAGTGTGCTGAAGCTATTTAAGAATCCGATGTACGCCGGCGCCTATGCATTCGGCCGCACACAGAGCAAGACGAGCGTTGTGAACGGTCGCTCGAGAAAGACCGAAGGGCATCGCCGATCCGCTGCGGAGTGGCACGTATTGATTCGCGATCATCATCCCGGTTACATTTCTTGGGAGCAGTATGAGCGCAATCAAGCCATGATTTCCAGCAACTCGTACATGAAATCCCGCACGGCGCCGCACACCGGGCGCGGCGGCCCCGCGCTGCTCACAGGCCTGCTGCGCTGCAAACATTGCGGCTGGATTTTGCACGTCAGTTATGATGCCCGCCATGGAAGCACGGCATATCGCTGCATGGCGGAATCCAGTCGGACCGGGCAGAACTCCTGCCCGTCTGTCAGCGGACGGCCTCTGGACACTGAAGTTGGGAACGAGATTCTGAGAGTGATCGGCGGTAATGCTGTGCAGGCTGCCGTACAAGCTATTGAACAGATGCGCGAGCAACAGCAGCAACACCGCCATGCTTTGGAGTTGGAATTAGAGCAAGCCCGGTACGATGCGCATCTCGCCGCGCGCCGCTACGAAGCCGGAGATCCCGCCAATCGCCTCGTAGCTTCGGAGCTGGAGCGTCGCTGGAATACATCGATGGATCGGGTCTCAGCATTAGAGCGCAGACTCGAGTGCGAGGTGAGCGACATGGCCCCGGAGGTCATTCCGGATAAAGAACTCCTTTTGAGCTTGGCACAGGATCTGCCCGCAGTCTGGAACTCGCCGGCAGCGGATATGCGATTGAAGCAACGGATCGTCCAGATTCTCATCCGCGAGATCATCGTCGACGTGGATCAGGAGAAAAGGGAGATTTTACTCGTGATTCATTGGATGGGCGGACGCCATTCTGAGTTGCGGATCAAGAAACGGAAGCGGGGTGACAATGTCCGTGGAACATCCATAGAGGCGCTGGATATCATTCGCCAGATGACCGGTCGGTTTAGCGATGAGCAGATTGCGACTACCCTCAACCGGATGGGAATGAAAACCGGCGCGGGAAAAGCGTGGACTCAACAGCGGATCGCTGCGTTCCGATATAGCCATCAATTGCGGCCGGCCGATCCCGCCGGCACTCACAGCCGCGCACTCACGATGGAGCAGGCTGCGGACCGGCTGGGAATCAGCACCACTGCGGTGCGCCACATGATCGAGCGCAAGCTCATTCCTGCTACGCAGGTCGTGTCGTGCGCGCCCTGGGAGATTGCTCCGGAGGCACTGGACTCAAAAGCGGTACAGGCAGCCGTGGAGGCCGTTAAACGCGGCCGGGGCGTGCCGCGCGATCGAAACACCATTGAAGATGGGAGTCTATCGCTGGAATTCGGATCGGCAGACGATTAGATCATCCCAGCGGAACTACACGCCAAGGAAACTGTTCGCGGCATATTTCCGCGATGTCTTGATCAATCGCCTCGGCGTACAACTCCACAATCATGTCCTGGTATGCGTCATGATGTCGGCGCAACTTATTCGCCCATTTCTCATTCGGAACAACGATTACGGCGTAGGCAGGAACGAACGCCAATTCATCGCAACGTACCCGCCACTCATGTTCCCAGGTCCAATCGATGACCTTCTCTCCGGTTGGTTCGAACCGAACGTGGCGCCAACGGAGGTCCTCAGGGAGAAGACCAAAATCGCTATCGGGCTGGTAAATCACGGGTCGGGCCACCACGCTCGAAAATCCAGTTCTTTTCGAACATCAATCCGAACGGCGAGTATCTCGTAAAAGGAAACTCGCGGATAAAGGCGGCGGCGAGTGTGTAGATGATGCATTCACCAGATTGAGGGCGATTATTCGCGAAGGCCGGCTAATCGGCAGCGGCCGAATGATCCGCGGTGGCTATCGGTGCGTCTCCTTCACGGAAGCTCCGCTCCCAGCATTCGCTCCCGCCGCCCGTGAAGTGAATCAGCTTATCGCTGATATCGAAACGCCTGGCCATTGTGGTTGATCACTCGTCGGTCGGTTCGAGGCGGGCAGGAGCCGTCGAGAGCAGTCGGCGGGCCGCTTCGATTCGTGCTGCGATTTCAGCTTCGTTGGGAAGGTTCAATTGGTATTCGCGGGCGAGTACCTGGTTCGTGAGGTTGCCCAGAGCATAGTGAGCAACAGCAGCGTCCTTTTCCGAGCAGAGAATCAACCCCACTGGCTGGTTCTCATGCGGATGCGTCCAATGTTCGCGGGCGTAGTTCAGATACAGGTTCATCTGGCCTGCATCCGCGTGTGTGAATTTGCCGAGTTTCAAATCCACGATGATGAGAGCCCGAAGCTGGCGGTGGAAGAAAACCAGATCAACACGATACCATTCGGTTCCGATGCGCAGCCGCTTTTGTCTGGCGACGAACGCGAAATCATTGCCCAATTCCAAAAGAAACTGCTCGATGCTCTGGATGAGCGCATTTTCGAGTTCCGTCTCCGAATATTCGTCTCTTAAATTCAGAAATTCGAGGACGAACGGATCTCTCACGTGAGCATCGGCGGGCAGAGCCTCCTCTTTGGTCGAACGCGATCTTCCGCCACGGGTTCTCTGGTAGGCAAGACTGGCGATTTGACGATCGAGTTGACGGGCAGACCAACCGCCGAGTAATGCCTCACGCTCATAATATTCCCGCGCCTTGGCATCCGAGACGGAGAGCAGCCGGACGTAGTGGGACCAAGGCAGGGGGAAACGAGGTCCCGTAACAGATTCGGCAGACGGTGTCTGCCGAATTCCCGCCTCGACCAATTCGGCAGACACTGTCTGCGGAATTGGCCAGCCCAGATAGAAAAGCCGCATCTGCCGGAGGTTGCGTTCGGAAAAACCGCGGCCAAGCCTCGCCGTGAGGTCCTGTGCCAGCCGCTTCAGCAACGCTTCTCCATAGCCAGCCCGTTCTGAACCAGACTGCTCGTGTTCGACGATCCTCTGGCCGACGAGCCAGTAGGTCGACGTCAGCACGACGTTCACGACCCTGACGGCCGCAATCCGCGCTTCTTCGATCAGGCTGACGACGCCGCTCAACAGTTCACCGTAAGGATCGCGCACAGCCTTCGGCGCTCGCCGTTCCACCTTGCCGGGATTTTGTTTCGGCGTCTTCTTCACGAACTAAGAGTCTATCGCCAAGTCCGCTGGGGCTGCTACAATTCCTGGCGGAACTGTTTTGGCCATCGATTGGTCATGGACGCCCCACAAGGGTCCCCGTGGACTCGAATTGGCAGAGACTGGTTCCTGTATTTTCAATTACTTGAGAGGATACTGCACCATGTCGCCGGATTGCGAAGGCCAGCCAGGATTAATAGCTGTCCCAACGCGGTCGCCCGCTCTGCCGGCACCAAGCCGGCGATCCGCTCCACGATCCTCCTGACCGCATCTTTATGGTCCCGCAATCGCGCCAGGATCGCAATTACGTTATCTCCGACGTCCTCGCTTTCCAGCAGCCGCTCGCCGTCCAACTCGCGAATGTCGAAAACACGATACCGGAACCAGACATCGAGCGGCATGGTCGCATCATTTCCGCTCTGCAATTCGAGGTGCACGAGACCCTTCTCGGCGGTCTCGCCGAGGAGGTCCACCCGGGGATTCTGCACTTTGCTCATTTCGATATCAAGCCACG
>JBEKZL010000328.1:0-7076 GCA_049509915.1 Bryobacteraceae bacterium
TCCGGCTGCCGCACGCCTGGTCGAGGCACTGGAGTCGGAAACCGCGACGGAGCCGGAACCGCCCGCCATCCTGGCTGAGCCCGAAACGCCCGTTTCGGCAACTACCGCGGCAGAGCCCGTCGAGAGCATTGTCGAAGCCGCCGCCGAAGCCGCGCCGGAAGCCGTGGAGCCGCAGGCGCTCGCCGAACAGCTCGCCGAACAGCTCGCCGGGCAAGCCGGCGCCGAGATCGCCGAACCCGTGAATGGAGCCGCCGAAGAGGAAAGTGCCGAGGATGCCGCCGCCGATGAGGACTCCGCCATCGAGGACGAAGACGCCGAAGCCGAACCTGCCGGCGTCGACGCCGAGGGCCCCGAGCCCGCCCGCATCCCCACCAGCCTGACCGCAACCCTCCGGGAGCAGGGTTCGCGCTATCTACAACACCGCGTCTCCCGCCGCATGCGCCGCCGCGGCGGCCGCGACCGTGGCGACCGCGGCCCGCAATCCGCCGCTGAGCCGGTCGGACGCCCCGCGCCCGAACCCGAAGTCCGAACCGCGCCCGCCCGCACCGCCCCCGACTCCCGCGCCGACCGCCCAGGCCCCAGCATCAGCGACCTGCTCAAAGAAGGGCAGGAAATCATCGTCCAGGTGGCCAAGGAACCGCTCGGCCAGAAGGGCGCGCGCATCACCTCGCATATCGCCCTGCCCGGCCGCTTCCTGGTCTACATGCCCACCGTCGACCATGTTGGCGTTTCCCGCAAGATCCCCAGCGACGAGGAACGCTCCCGGCTGAAGCGCATCCTGCAGACTCATCGCGCCGGCATCCCCGGCGGCTACATCGTGCGCACCGCCGGCGAAGGCCGCAGCGAGGAAGAACTTCGCGCCGACATGATGTTCCTCTATAACCTGTGGCTCGACATGCGCCAGAAGGCCGAACGCCGGCCCGCGCCAGTGCTGGTTCATCACGATCTCAACGTGGTCGAGCGCGTGCTGCGCGACCAGCTCACCAGTGTGTTCAAGAATATTTGGGTCGATAACGAAGAGCTCTACGAAGCCGTTCTCCGCTTCGTCGAGCGTTTCCAGCCGGCCCTGATTCCCCGCGTCAAGCTCTATACCCGCTCGAATCCTATCTTCGACGAATTCGGCATCACCGCCGAGCTCGAAAAGGCTCTCCGCCCCAAGGTCTGGCTCAAGTCTGGCGGCTACATCGTCATCAATCAGACCGAGGCGCTGGTCGCCATCGACATCAACACCGGCAAATACGTGGGCCGCTCCAACCGCCTCGAGGACACCATCGTCAAGACCAATACCGACGCCATCAGGGAAATCGTTCGCCAGATCCGCCTGCGCGACCTGGGCGGAATCATTGTGGTCGATTTCATCGACATGGACGAGCGCAAGAACCGCCAGAAGGTTATGCAGGCGCTGGAAGAAGCCATGCGCGTCGACCGCGCCCCCTACAAGATCCTGCAGTTCAATGATTTCGGCCTGGTCGCCATCACCCGCAAGCGGGTCAAGCAGAGCCTCGAACGGACGCTGTGCGTTCCCTGCGCCTACTGCGAGGGCGCCGGTTACATCAAGAGCCCGCAGACCATCGTCACTGAGATCCTTCAGGAAGCCCGCAAGCTGGCCGGAACCATCGAAGGGAAGGATGTGCTGCTGCGCGTCTCTCCCGACGTCGCCCGCCTGCTGAAATCGAACCAGAACAGCTACCTCCAGGAACTGGAAGAAACCCTCGGCCGTCCGGTCTTCGTCAAAGCCGACAGCCAGCTCCATCAGGAAAAGTTCGACCTGGCGTGAACAGTGGGACAGGCTTCCCAGCCTGTCCTGGCCGGCAAGCAAGCGAGGCGCGGCTCAGACGGGGAGAGTCGAAACCCTGGCGCGCCGTGAAGCATGCCTCGCACGCTTACCTCCTGCCTTGCCCGCTTCGTGGAGCGGACCTTCGGTCTGCCACGCCTGGACTCCTTCCGGCTCTTTTTGCTTGCGGCGCGCTGGCCGTTGTACGCCCTGTCGAGCAGCCGCGTTCTTTTCCTCCGTAGCGCTGGCGATCTCGTCGCCGGTGTCTTTCGTCGCGGCCAACCCGCCGGCCGGCTGGAGCCCTCGTGTGTCCGCCCATGATAAAGTGGGCTCCGTCGAAGCTGAAAGAAACGACCGTGACGGCGCACAGGCATTTTCGGACGATCTGCGCATCTTTGGCCGTCGTCGCGTCGATCGGGCCTGCCGCGGCACAACCCTCATCCGCCAACCGGGTCGCACCGCGATTTGAGGTAGCGTCTGTCAAGCTCTGCCCTCGCGATCTCGACGAGGGCACCGACGGCGGGAGCATCGATCGCGGCGGAGTCTCGTTTCGATGCTGGTCGCTGATGGATTATGTACGTCTAGCGTATGGCCGTTTCGGCCCTGGCCAGTTCAACGCCGGCGTGATCCAAATTGAGGGCGGTCCGGAGTGGATCGACAAGGAACGATACGAGATCGTCGCGAAAGCCCAAGGCGACCCCGGTACGAGCACGTTGGGCGGTCCCATGATGCAAACCCTCCTCGAAGAACGGTTTCGATTGAAAATCCATAGGGAGCCCAGGCAGGTTCCGGTGTACGCATTGGTGGTGAGTAAGCGCGGCGCCAGGCTTCCGCCCGCGAAGGAGGCGTGCTTTGCCCAGGGCTCCGGGAAACCGTTCCCCCACCGGCAGCAGGGGCAACCTTTTCCGCCCATATGCGGGAAGGGAAGAAGAGATGTCGAAGGTTTCGCGGTTCACGGTTCCACCCTGGCCGACTTTTGCGTGGCGCTTTCCGGAGTGCCGCTGAAATTGGACCGTCGGAGCTTCATTGACACAACGGCATCGCCGGCCAATTTTGATTTCGACCTGAAGTTCCCCGATAGCTCCGGACCCCAGCCGGAACCGGGAGCATCCGCGCCGCCACCGGTCCCCCAAGCGCCCGGAGACGATGCTTGGCGCCTCCAAAGCGCGTTGTCGAAGTTGGGCCTGAAACTGGTGCCCGCCATCGGACCCGGCGAAGCGCTCGTGATCGACCATGCGGGCGCCTCTCGCGACGTAGCAAGGATTATATGTATCTCGTCTTGCAATTTCTTGTTCTGATCCTGGCGCTGCTTATAGACTTTCTGCAGGAATTCATATGCTTTGAAGTCCGCGTAGTCCGTGTAAAGTTCCTTTCGTGGAACTTGGTGGGTGAGATCGCTTACCGTTTGCAGTTCAGTTCCGTACTCGTTGGCGCGGGTCAGCAGAGTCCGGGCCCTTTCTTGCAGCGCTGCCCAGGCGTCCCACGGGAGCTTGGAGACCGACAGCATGCTCTCTCTAGCGGCGTAGCGTTCCTGCACGGCGCGCTTGAATTCCTCTGCCGCCGATTCGCGATCCTTTTGCAGTCGTTGAGCATTGATGCGATTTCGAGCCCGAAGATATACTTCCCGATGGTTGTGTGATAGAACGCCTGGGCGAAAACCATATATCCGAGCAGGACGCCCTTATACAACAGATTGTTCTGCAGCCGGTCGAGAGCCTCGGATTCCCCTGTCTGCAAATATCCGGCCGTCGTCAATGCATACCAAATCGCGATCGCCACCAGGGAAGCGAGCGAGCCGTCGATAAAGTACGCCCCCAGGCGAAGCCGCATTTTTCCAGGTATCTCGATTGCTGGAGCCGGGGTCTCGACCATGGGCGGTAAGACTGGAGGCGGCACAACTGCAACGGTCCTACGACGCCGGCGCCGCATTTGGAGCAGAACTGAGCCGCGCCGGAGAGCCTCGCGCCGCAACCTCCGCAGTACGGTCGCGCCGGCCTCTCTGTTGCGCCTGGCGCGGGAGCGACGGCAATGAGTTGCGAGACCGCTGCAACGCCTACCCCGCCGGCGGAAGGTGGCAGCGCCGCTGCGACGCCGGCGCCGCATTTGGAGCAGAACTGAGCCGTGCCGGAGAGCCTCGCGCCGCAACCTCCGCAGCACGGTTGCGCCGGCCACTCTGTTGCGGCTGGCGCGTTTACAACGACGGCCGGTTGTGATATCCGGGGGGGCGCGGCCCGAGGTACAACTTCGACTGCGGGAGGCTGCCGGGTTGGGATAATGCCAAAGCCGCACTTGACACAGAAGCGATCCTGGTCGGAGTTTTGTTCATCGCATTGGGTGCAATGCATACGCGATTCCTCTCTCGATGCGCGGTCCGTCAACCCGGAAACGGGTCTCGGTTTCAATTGCGCACTCCACAATTGGTCGCCCCTCGGGCGCCTGCAGCCGCGTGCCTGCCGAACCACTCAGGACGTCACCGGCTCCGGGCCTGTCGAGAAGCGGCTAAAGCCCATCGTCCCCATTTGCTTATCGGCGGAATCTGCCCCGGACATGAGGGGTCCGCTCCGATTGAGAATTCCCTCGAACTGTGCGACGCGCTGCGTTCCCCGTCGAAACCTTCTCCGCCGCTCCCTAAACCCTTTGGCCTTGTCCGCCGATAATCTCAACGTGGCTAGACGGTATATCGGTCTTTCCAGTCGCGCCCCGGAACGGCCCGCGCTCGCGAGCGTGTCCGCACCCGCACAGAAGGCTCTCCGGGCAAACCTGGCTGAGCCCGCTCCCGCCGCGGAGGTGATGCGCGAACAATTCAACTTCCTGATCGCCCACGGCAACCATAGCTGCGCTCCCGGTTGTCCGGATTGCGCCCGTCTCGACGCGGTGCGGGATCTGCTGTTTGCGGCTTTCCGCTGACTGACCGCGGCCGCGACTGGCGGTACGCATCGCCCGCCATTCCCGTAAGCTCGGTCAACCGCCCGCGCGAGCCGCCGCGGCCATCGCTTGACCCGGACCAAGCGCGAAGTGCAGCGGAGCACTCTCGCCGTGGCAGACAGAGAAGTCCGATCTACGCAAGAAAAAATTTCGTTTGCTCCTGTCGATTTCCGGCTTTTCGTGCGTCGTACACTCAGGAGATGCAAAAATGCAATATCTGCTGTTAATTTACAGTGACGAAAAGATAGGGGCCAGCATGAGCAAAGCCGAGATGGGGACCGTGCATGGCGAATATATGGCGTTCCTCAAGGACTTTGCCGGTGCGATTCGGGGCAGTAACGGATTGCAGCCGACCGGCACGGCCAAAACGGTTCGCGTGCGGGACGGCAAATCGCTGATCACGGACGGACCGTTCGCCGAGACCAAGGAGCAGCTCGGCGGTTATTTCCTGGTGGGAGCCGGCAGTCAGGACGAAGCGCTCGCCATCGCGGCCAAGATCCCCTCGGCGCGCTTCGGAGGGGTGGAAGTGCGGCCGATTTGGGTGATGGCGTAGCCCGATGGGAGGAGGCTCGCCATGCGCTACATGCTGCTGATCTACACCAGGGAGACCGAAGACGGTCCATCGCCGGAGGAAGTGGCGAGCCTCAAGGCCGCGTATTGGGAGGTGATTGACGACGCCGCGCGCAAAGGCGTGCTTTTGGGCGCCGAGCCGCTGGCGCGCACGGCCACGGCGACCACCGTTCGTATCGATAACGGCCGGGTGCTGATTACCGACGGGCCATTCGCCGAAACCAAAGAGCAACTGGCCGGGTATTACATGCTCGATTGCGAGAACCTGGACGAGGCCATCGAATGGGCCGCCAGGATACCGGCCGGCTCGAAAGGCCGCGAAGGCTCGGTCGAGATCAGGCCGATGCCAGGTTTGCCCCCGCGCTCTGAAGCCAGGGCGCCCGCCACACGGAATGGCTGACATCCGGACCGTCGCCGACGCCGTTTTCAGGCAAGAATCAGGGCGAATCCTGGCGAGCCTGATTCGCCTCTCAGGTTCTTTCGACCGCGCCGAGGAAGCCGTGCAGGAGGCCTTCGCGGCGGCACTCGCCTCCTGGCCCGAGCGGGGAGTTCCGGAAAATCCGGGGGCGTGGATCATGGCGGCCGCGCACCGGAAGCTGATCGACGCGGTGCGGCGGGAGCGCACCAGGCGCGACAAACAAGACTCGCTTCGTCATGAGACCGAGACCGCCGGCTATTCCAATCCCGAGTTTCCCGAAGCCGCCATGGATTTTCCCGACGACCGCTTGCGCCTCATGTTCACCTGCTGTCACCCGGCGCTGAACCGGGATGCCCAGGTAGCGCTGACGCTTCGCACCCTGGGCGGGTTGAGCACGCCGGAAATCGCCAAGGCGTTCCTGCTGCCCGAGGCGACGCTGGCGCAGCGGCTGGTGCGGGCCAAGCGGAAAATCCAAGAGGCGCGCATCCCGTTCGAAGTGCCTTCGGCGGATCGTTTGGAGGAGCGTTTGGCATCGGTGCAGGCGGTGCTTTACCTGATTTTCAACGAAGGGTATGCCGCCAGCTCGGGTAGCGAACTGGTGCGGAGCGAGCTGTGCGCGGAAGCCATCCGGCTGAGCCGGTTGTTGTGCGAACTCGTTCCGCTGGAGGCGGAGAATATCGGGCTGCTGGCGCTGATGCTGCTGCATCACTCGCGAAGGAATGCGCGAATCGCCGGCGGGGCGCTGGTTACCCTCGACGAGCAGGACCGCTCGCTTTGGGACGGCCAGGCGATTGCCGAAGGTTGGGACCTGGTGGAGAAGGCTCTCCGGCTGGGGCGCGTGGGGCCTTACCAACTGCAGGCGGCGATTGCGGCGGTTCACGCGCGGGCGGCGACGGCGGAAGCAACCGACTGGCGGCAGATCGCGGCGCTCTATGAGAAGCTGCTGGAGTGGAATCCATCGCCGGTAGTCGCGCTTAACCATGCCGTGGCAGTGGCGATGGGCACAGGGCTGGAGGCCGGGTTGCGGCGGATCGACGATCTCGGGGAATCGGCCGCTCTTGATCGCTACTATCTGTTTCACGCCGCCCGCGCCGACCTGTTGCGGCGCTTGCATCGGCGGCAGGAGGCGGCTGAGGCATATCGACGAGCGGCGGCGCTCGCGACCAATACGGTCGAGCTGGATTTCCTGAACCGACGACTGCGCGAGGTGGGAGAGCAACAATCGCCCGGTTGAGGCGTGCACAGCAAACGCACCAGGGTTGCTCCTCTAGCGGGAGTTTACTGGAAAGGCCAGAGCAAGGATGTAAGCCATTGTTTCTTTAGCCGGTTAAGAGTTTGCAGCCGTATTACCCACGCGGGGTAATACGGAGATGGTCCAGCCCCAGCGTC
>JBEKZL010000329.1:0-7045 GCA_049509915.1 Bryobacteraceae bacterium
TTGCGGCTGGTGGTGCCGCGCACGATGGAATCGTCCACCAGCACCACGCGCTTGCCCTGGAGCAGATGCCGTACGGGATTGAGCTTGAGCTTGACGCCGAAATCGCGGATGGCCTGGGAAGGCTCGATGAAGGTTCGCCCGATGTAGTGGTTGCGGATGAGCGCCTGGCGATACGGCAACCCGCTTTCCGAGGCGTAGCCGATGGCGGCGGCCACGCCGGAATCGGGGACAGGCACGACCAGGTCGGCATCGGCGGGCCATTCGCGCGCGAGCAGCCGGCCGAGCTGCTCGCGCGATTCGGCCACGGCACGGCCGAATACGATCGAATCCGGGCGGGCGAAATACACGTGCTCGAAGACGCATTGGGCGCGCGGCTGCTCCGGCACCCAACGTTCCCGGGTGAGGCCTTCCGGACCGACGCTGACCATTTCGCCCGGTTCGACTTCGTGCAGATAGACCGCGCCGATCAGATCGAAGGCGCACGTCTCGGAGGCGAAGACGTAGCAATTGCGGTGGCCGGAAACTTCCATTTCGCCCACGGCGAGGGGCCGGAAACCATGCGGATCGCGGGCCACAATGACCCGGTTTTCGGCAAGAAATACCAGCGAAAACGCCCCTTCCAGCTGGAGCAGCGCATCGCGCAGGGCGCCGGTCATGGTGCGCTCGGAGGAGTGCGCCATCAGGTGCAGAATCACTTCGGTATCGCTGGACGCCTGGAAAATAGATCCGCGCCGCCCCAACTCCGTCCGCAGCTCGCCCGCGTTGGTGATGTTGCCGTTGTGCGCTACCGCGATCCGGCCCTTGTTGCACACCACCGAAAACGGCTGCGCGTTCAGCAGCACCGTATCGCCGGCGGTGGAATAGCGGGTGTGGCCGATGGCCGCTTCGCCCGGCAGCGACTTCAGCACCGGGCTGGTGAAGATATCGGCTACGTGGCCCATCGACTTATGGGTGAAGATCTGCCCGTTGTGGGCAGTGCAGATGCCGGCGCTTTCCTGGCCGCGGTGCTGCAGCGCGTACAGCCCCAGATAGGCCATCTTGGAAGCTTCGGGATGGCCGTAGATGGCCACCACGCCACATTCGTCGTGAAACTTATCGAGCATGGTGATTCCCCGCCGGTTGCAATTGGAGACACCCCATCGGGAATGCCGGGGCACTTGTGTGGGGCAGGCGAAAGCGCCTGCCATCGGTAGAGCGAAGCTCGCCGCGTCCGCTGCGCGGTACGCGGGAGAGGGGAGGCGAATCGCCTGCCCCACAATCGATACAGGGTGAGAGGCAGCCCTTAGCCCACATATTTGGCGAGTCCGCCGGCGTGCGCCGCCTGAAGTTCGGCCAGGTCCCAGCAGCCGAGCGTCATGCCGCGCTGCCGGATCTCGAGCCCCGATTCCCTGGTGACGCCCACCACCGGAGCGGGCACTCCGTGAGCCGACGCAATCGCCGCCACCCCCGCCGGTTGCGAGGTGGAAAGCAGAATCCGCGAAGGGGCTTCGTGAAACGCCAGGATCTCCGGTCGCAGGTCGGAATCGAGATCCACCTGCGCGCCGACACCCTCCGGCCCGAAGCAGCACTCCGCCAGCGCCACGGCCAGTCCGCCGTCGCTGATGTCGTGCGCCGATTCGGCCAGTCCCGCCGCGGCGATCTCCCGCATCGCCGCCTGCACCCGCTTTTCGAACTCCATGTCGAGCGCCGGCGGCAGGCCCCACAAATCGCCGGCGATCTCCTTTACGTATTGCGAGCTGCCGAAACGCACCTCGTCGCACACGCCCGGTCCGCCCACGAGCACCACGCTGCGGCCGGGATTGCGGAACCCGATCCCGAGCGGCTGCGCGGTCGGCATGAGGCCCACGATCCCGAGTACCGGCGTGGGAAAAATGCCCTCGCCCAGAGTTTCGTTATACAGGCTGACATTGCCGCCGGTAATCGGCGTCTCGAAGAACTGGCACGCCTCGGCGATCCCCTCGATCGCTTCCACAAGCTGCGCCATGATTTCGGGCCGCTCCGGATTGCCGAAATTCAGACAATTGGTGGCGGCCACCGGCAGCGCGCCCACGGTGGACAGGTTGCGGCAGCTCTCGGCCACCGCCAGCCGCGCACCCTCGCGCGGAGAAAGGTAGGTGTAACGGCCGCTGCCATCGAGCGAAATCGCCACCGAACGGCCGGTCTCTTTGATGCGCACGATAGCCGCATCGGCGCGTTCCGGGCCGGCAATGGTGTTGGTACGCACCTGGTAATCGTACTGCTGCCAGATCCAGAGCTTGGAGCACAGGTCGGGCGCGGCCAGCAACGCCGGCAGGGATCGCTGTACACTGGGCTCGGTGGGCAACGCCGGTCGCCGCGTGACCTCGGGCGGAGCGGTGTGCGGCCGGTCGTAGAGCGGCGCTTCGTCGGCCAGTTCGCGATTGGGAATTTCGGCCACTGTGGCTCCGTGTTCGCGCACCCGCAGCTTGCCATCGCCAGTTACAGTTCCGATTTGAACGGCTTCCAATCCCCACTTGCGGAACACCCGGTAGACTTCGTCCTCGCGCCCGCCCTCGGCCACTAATAGCATCCGCTCCTGGCTCTCCGAGAGCATGATTTCGTACGGCGTCATGCCGGTTTCGCGCTGCGGCACTCGGTCGAGCTCGATCTCGATGCCCACCTCGCCGCGGCTGCCCATCTCGCAGGTCGAGCAAGTCAAACCGGCCGCACCCATGTCCTGAATGCCCACGATGGCGCCGGTGCGCATGGCTTCGAGACACGCTTCCAGCAGCAGCTTCTCGAGAAACGGGTCACCCACCTGCACGTTGGGGCGTTTCTGTTTCGACTCCTCGGTGAATTCGGCGCTGGCCATGGAGGCGCCGTGGATGCCGTCGCGACCGGTGCGCGCACCCACATAAATGACCGGATTGCCAACCCCCGCCGCCTTGGCGTAAAACACGTCCTCTTTGCGGCAGACGCCCAGGGCAAACACATTCACCAGCGGATTGCCGTCGTAGCAGGGCTCGAAGATACACTCGCCGCCCACCGTCGGCACGCCGAAACAATTTCCGTAATGTGCGATGCCAGCCACCACCCCGCCCAGTATCCGGCGGTTTCGCGCCCCGGTGGAGGGCGAATCGAGGCGCCCGAAACGCAGCGAATCCAGCACCGCGATGGGCCGCGCGCCCATGGTGAAGATGTCGCGCAAAATGCCGCCCACGCCGGTGGCAGCGCCCTGGAACGGTTCGATGAAGCTAGGGTGATTGTGGGATTCGATCTTGAAGGCGATTACGTATCCCGAACCGATATCGATAATGCCGGCGTTTTCGCCCGGCCCCTGCACCACCAGCTTGCCGCGCGTCGGCAGCTTCTTCAGGTGCAACCGCGAGCTCTTGTAGGAGCAGTGCTCGCTCCACATCACGCTGAAGATGCCAAGCTCCGTGTAGCTGGGTTCGCGTCCCAGTATGCCGACAATCTTTTCGTACTCGGAGGCGGTGAGCTGGTGCTGGGCGATCAGATCCGCGGTGATCGTCACGCCGCCACCGCCTGTCCTGCGCGCAGCATCGACTGGAATACGGCGAGCCCGTCGGTAGACCCCATCAGCGGTTCGGTGGCGCGCTCCGGGTGCGGCATCATCCCCATCACGTTGCGCTCGCGGTTGAGCACGCCGGCGATATCGCGCAGCGAGCCGTTGGGGTTGTCCAGGTAACGGAAGGCGACGCGGTCCTCGGCTTCCAGTTCATCCAGGGTGGGCTCGTCGGCGTAGTAACAGCCTTCGCCGTGGGCGATAGGCAAGCGCAGCCGCCGGCCGCGCTCGGCCGCGCAGGTGAACGGCGAATTGGCCGTCTCCACTCGCAAGGTGACTGGCCGGCAGATGAACTTCAAGCCGCGATTGCGGACGAGCGCGCCGGGCAGCAGTCCCGCCTCCACCAGGATCTGGAAGCCGTTACAGACGCCCAGCACCAGCCCCCCCGCGGCGGCGAACCTCTTCACCGCGCTCATGACCGGCGAAAACTTGGCGATGGCGCCGCAGCGCAGATAATCGCCATAAGCGAAACCGCCCGGCAGAATGACTGCGTCCAGATTGCCGAGCGACGACTCATCGTGCCAGATATACTGCACCGGCTGGCCAAGGTTTCGACTCACGGCGTAAAACGCGTCGTGGTCGCAGTTGCTGCCGGGAAAAACAATGACGCCGAATCTCATGATCGCAAACGGGGAAGGCTCTTTCAGTGTACCAGAGAAGGGCGGGACGACAGGCCGCGCGGCCGGAAGCGGGCGTTGGTTTCGAGGCATGGGCGCTCTCGCATATACCGCCGAACTTGCGTGCGAGGGCACGGCGGTTTGGAGCTGAAGATTGACGAGAACTTGCCGAGCGAGTGCGTGGAGATCCTAATCCGACCCCTGTTTGTTTCCGACCGGGTTGAGAATCACCCTCGAAAACCAGCCTTTTGCCCAGAATAAATCCGCAGCCGGGCAACTGCCCGCAAAACAGCGACGTTGCTGCCGACGCTTTTCTTCCGCCAGCGCCAGAGGACTTCGAACTGGCCGGATCGCCGGCCAGTTTGCCGCGGAAGTTATAACGATCCGGCGCGACCACGAACACTTTCATGCCGGGCGGAGCTGGCGCCAAACTCTCGCACACGAGATCATGACTAGCCCGGTATTACAGTGAACCCAGGCGCCGCCGGCCGATGATTCCAGGAGAGTCCGCACGCAGCATCGGAATCGGCACCTGCCGGCGCTAGACCGGGATAAGTGGTCAAACCAATTGGCAAAGTTGGTTGACGCATCGCCGTTTGGTATGGAAGATAACGGAAGGATCGGATGAAACTAAGAGTCTTCCTGGGCGAGTTCTAATATGTTGAATGCCTGCCGTGTGGTTAGCAGCTTAAGAGCACGAACCTGTTGATTATCGCTAAGAATCGGTATAGAGTACCCATACGGGATGTTTGGAACGGAAAGCCTAAATCCTAGTTGATTGGAGGAACTTACCGTGCGTTCACTGCTAAGAAGGGGTCTGATTGTCTGTCTCGCCTTGGGGGCGTGGGCCGGGCTTCCGGCTGTTGCCCAGCAAACTACGGCCGAGCTTGCCGGATCGGTAACCGATCCATCCGGAGCACCCGTCGCTAAGGTCAAAATTACGGCAACTAATCCTGCCACGGGCCTGGTTCGTGAAACAGATTCGGACACTGCCGGTAACTATCTGCTAACTCTTCTTCCCCCGGGCACGTACACTTTGGCGGCCGAGGCGCCGGGCTTCCGCAAAATCGAACAGAACAATGTCACATTGGAAGTCGCTCAACGGGCGCACTTGAGTTTCTCGCTCCAGTTAGGCAATGTCACCGAAACGGTGGAAGTGTCGGCTACCGCGCCCCTGCTGGAGAGCCAGTCGTCCACTCTGGGCAGCGTAGTCGAGCCAACCCTGGTACAAGACATTCCGCTGAATAACCGCAATTTCGTGGAACTGGCCACCATGGTGCCCGGCGTAAACGGCGTTGGCTACAGCACTCCCGGAACCATCATGAGCGGCACGCGGCCCGACGACCGGCGCCCCGGTTCCGAGATCTTTTCCAATGGCAACCGCGAAGGCGATAACAACTTCCTTTACGACGGTGTCGATGACAACGATCGGCTTACTCTCTCCATCGTGCTGCGGCCGCCGGTCGAGGCGGTCAGGGAATTCAAAGTGCAAACCAACCTGTTCGCCGCCGATACGGGCCGCGACTCCGGCGCCATCGTGGATGTCGTCACCAAGTCCGGCACCAATTCGATCCATGGCAGCGCATTCGAGTTCCTGCAGAATTCCGACATGGACGCGCGCAGCTTTTTCAACAAAGTGGGAAGTCCGTATCCCCCGTTCCGCTACAACCAATTCGGTTTCTCGCTGGGCGGGCCGATATATATTCCACACGTGTACAACGGCAAGAACAAGACGTTCTTCTTCTTCGACTATGAAGGGTACCGGAAAGGCAGCTTAAGCACTTCCGTGTTCACAGTTCCAACCGCCGCCATGCGCGCGGGCAATTTCGCCGGTATCAATCCGATTTTCGACCCCCTTACCACCCAGCCCACCGGTAACACCTACACCCGCACGGAATTCCCCGGCGATCAGATTCCGGTGAGCCGGTTCGACCCAATCGCCATGAAGATGGTGAATGCCTACCCTCTTCCGACCGTGGCCGGCATCACCAATAATTACCCCGCCAACCTACTCCAGACACAGAGCTGGAACCAGGGCGACGTGCGGGTGGACGAGCAGATCTCGTCTTCCGACAGCTTCTTTGCGCGCTGGTCCGTTCAGCATACCGCCACCGTAGCGCCAAACTCTTACCCTGCGGTCCAAATCCCGGGTCTTTCAAAGCCCGTCTCGGTGGGAGACGAAGCCGCGTTCGCGGGAACTTCCTTCACGCCCGACCAGCACGCCGTGGCCGACTACGTCCATGTGATCAGCCCTCGCCTGGTAAACGACCTACGCGTCGGCTTCAGCCGTTTCGTAGTGGACTATGTCGCCCAAGGCGCGCAACCGGGGTTAAATCTGGGCAACCAGCTCGGCGTACCCAACTCCAACACCAACGCGTTTCAATCCTTGCTGCCCATCTTTTCGCCCTCCGGCTTCACCGGCGTGGGCGACAGCCGCTCGTTGCCCATCTACCGGCGGATGAACACCTTTCAGTACATCGACGGCATGACCTGGACGCACGGCAGTCATACCGTCAAATTCGGCGGCGATTTCACCCGCCGTCAAATCACCGAATACCAGACCAACCAGGGCAATGGCCGATTCAACTTCAGCACCGGCTTCACGGCCTCGCCAGGCGTGTCCGGTTCCGGCAACGCGATGGCCAGCATGGATCTTGGCTATCCCACCCTGATTGAGCAGGACCTGATGCTGATCTGGCCGGGTATCCGCGGCATCGAAAGCGGCCTCTATGTCGCCGACGACTGGCACGTCACTCAAAAGCTGACACTCAACGTCGGTCTGCGTTGGGAGTATTTCAGCCCCTACACCGAGGTCCATAACTACTGGGCGAATTGGAATCCCGCCAATGGCACTGTGCAAATCGCGGGTCAGAACGGCATCGGC
>JBEKZL010000033.1:0-46673 GCA_049509915.1 Bryobacteraceae bacterium
TCTTTGGCGCGGTCGAATTTGAGCACCTTCACCGTCACCGTATCGCCGACGTGCAGCGCTTCGGAGGGATGGTTGACGCGCCCGTAGGAAATATCGGTGACATGCAGCAAACCGTCGATGCCGCCGAGCTCGATGAAGGCGCCGTAGTCGGTCAGATTCTTGACGGTGCCGGTGACGACCGCGCCCTCTTCCAGGTGTTCCAGCGTGGCCGTCTTGCGCTCGTGAATCTCCTCTTCCACCACCGCCTTGCGCGAAACCACGACGTTGCCGCGCCGCCGGTTGAGCTTCACCACCCGGACGGGAATATCCTGCCCGATCAAGGCATCGAGGTTGTGCAAGGGGCGGGGGTCTGCCTGCGATCCAGGCATGAAAGCCTTGATGCCCACATCCACCGCCAGACCGCCTTTGACGCGGCCCAGCACGCGCCCGGACAAAACCAGTTGTTCTTGAAAAGCCTTTTCCAGCGTGTCCCAGACCTTCAAGCGCATGGCGCGCGTGTGCGAGAGCAGCACGTAGCCTTCGGGCTGCTCGCCGTGCTCGATCATGACTTCCACGGCGTCGCCCGGATGCACCGAGATTTCACCGGTGGGCGTCTGAAATTGTTCGATGGGGACGAGGCCTTCCGATTTGTATCCGAAATCGACGATCACGTCCTTGGCGGTGATGCTGAGGACACGGCCTTCAAGCACTTCATCGGAAGCCGGAGGCGCGAACCCCGAACCTCGTCCAACCGATACCGCCTTTCTCAAATTAGTAAAGAACCAGCGCGGCAGGCTGCATGAACGAGGCATGTGCACGTCCTGCGAAAATCTTGTCGACGAGATGCGAGAGCGTGCGCTGGTACCGCAACCACTGTTGGATCAGTATGTTAGCAAATATACGCCGGTCTGTGCAAGGTTGTCAACGCCTGGCGGGTACCGGAATGCACGGGCGCGCCCGCTGGCGGCTCGTGCCGGCGCGCCCGTGGTCGAGGGCGGATTCGCTCGCCGTTACCCGGCCGCGTTGAGAATTGGCCCCCTTGGAAGCGCACTGAAAGAGGGCTACAATCAGCTAGAATCTGGTTCCGCAGGCCATTAACGACCTGCCCGCCTTTATACCGGCGTCATAGGAGGTGTCCCATGTTTGACAGCCTTGCGGAGCAGATGAAGGCCGACGAACGGCGAGAGTCAACCGCGAGAGACCGTGCGGTCCAATACACAGTTGTCGCGATTCTTTCGGTAGCCCTGTTCGCCGGGTTGTATTTTGTGATTCGATTGGCGTCTTGAGCCGCGGCTCGGCGCCTATTCAGTGGGTGAGATTTGCCGCATGACGGACTTCACCCGCTCGATATACGATTCGCTTGGATTGTAGGTGGCCAACAAGTGATTCAGGTCTTTGGTCCGGAACCTGCGGGCGTGGCTTAGTTGGTAGCCGACCTCGTGAATGCCGGCGGCTAGGGTGGGGAAGTGTGCCTTGCCGTTGTCCCAGCCGAAGAGATTGTTCCCGTGGGCAGCTTTACCACCGGTCGATTCTACATAGGAAAGACTGGGAAGCAGGCGCCAGTCCAAATTGTAGGCGTCCGACGCCTCCAGGAAAAGGTGCGCGTAATCTCGCGCCGGACAACCAAACTGCTGGAAAAAACCACGCAGGATTTGCAACCGTTGATCGATTCGGAACTCGGGAACCGGCGTTTTATGCATCTGCAACGGCGACACCACCAGTGGCGTGCAGACGACTCCCGTAAAAACAGCCAAACCACTAGACAACAGTTTCCTCATCAAAAATACTCCTTTGATTAGAAGTTGGAAGTGGCCGCCTGCGTCAGGACCGAGAAAATATGTACAAGAGGGACTCGGTGGCGCGGCGGCGGATTGGATGGGGCTGAATTGCACCCCATTAGGTTCGACGGATTTAAGGGACTGACATAGGCTCCGATTGTAACACTTTCAGGCTGGCATACTCTGCAAAAATTCATGCAATAGTACCGGTAGTCCTCGAACTTTTTCCCCTCTGGCGCCTAAAGAGTTGGCAGCCGCTCCATGGCTGCGCTGGTGGGGCCGGTTCCAGCCCTGTAAACGCCACATCGAAAGCGGAAATGGGATCACGTGCCCCCCATTCTAGGGCCAGAGCCCGGGGGTGCGAAAGACTGCTTCGGTTAGTGGAAGTCTATTGCCGGGGGGAGTTCCCACGGCCTCGCCGCGCGGGGGAAGCGGCCGTTCATTCCGCGCAGCGCACGATCATTTTGCCGACGCCGTCGGCGTACGCTTCGGTGAGCTGGAAGGCATCCGCGATTCGATCCAGCGGCCGCGTGTGCGTGACCATGGGGGCAAACCACGCAGTGTGGCTCGCGATCAGCTTCACGGCGGTTTCCGATTCGTGATTGTTGCGGCGGACGTTCAAAATAGCGAGTTCTTTGCGGCGCATGGGCGAGACTTCGAACTCCACGTGGGTGGCGGAGTGAATGCCGGTGAGCACTACGCGGCCGCCGTTGCGCGCGGCGCGGATACCGGCATTGATGGTGTCGCCCTTGGCGGCGCAATCTATGGCGCAATCCACACCGCGTCCGCCGGTGTCGGCCACAATCTGGCGGGCGGCGTCGACCGAAGCCGGGTCGAACGCGGCGTCCGCACCCATGTGCTTTGCCAGTTCGCGGCGGTGGGCCACCGGCTCGACGGCGAAGATGCGCCCGGCGCCGGCCAACTTGAGGCAGGCGATGGTGCACAGCCCGATAGGGCCGGCGCCCCACACGGCCACGGTTTCTCCCACATCCACGCGGGCGAGTTTCACCGAGTGCAGGGTGATGGCCAGGGGCTCGGCCAGCGTGCCGACGTCGGTGGAGACCCCATCCGGCAGCGGCAGCACGTTGGAGATCGGCAGATTGACCCGTTCCCGAAAGAAGCCGGGATTTCCGGGAGTGCTCAGAAAACGGATGTTGGCACAGATGTTGTGCCGCCCGGAATGGCAGAATTCGCAGTGGTAGCAATACAGGGCGGGTTCCAGGACGGCGCGGTCGCCCCGCGACCAGCCGGTCACGCCGGCACCCACGGCAACCACCGTTCCGGCCGGCTCGTGCCCCAGAATCATGGGGTATTGGCAGGGCGTATCGCCGACGCCACCTTCCGCGTACGAATGCAGATCCGAGCCGCACAGGCCCACGGAATCCACCCGTACCTGCACTTCGCCCGGTTGGGGTTCTTCGATCTCTTGTTGCACCAGGCGAAATTCGCGCGGCGCCGTCAATTCAGCTACCAGCATTGAGACTCCCAGCGGCGGATGTCGTGCAACTGCCGCTATTGATAAGATAGCGGGAGATGCTCAACTTCCGCCAGTTCGAAGCCGGGCCGGACCCGTTTGGCCGCAAGTACCGGGTGCTGCTCCAGTGGCTGCAAACGGCCCCGCAAGTACCGGGTGCTGCTCCAGTGGCTGCAAACGGCCATTTCCATTCGTCACGCCGATACCGTGGATGTGAAATTTCTGCTCATCGCCGAGGACAATACCCGCAGCGCGAAGACCATCGCCCTGCCGCACGCCGATCTGCTGGCGGTTTGCCAGGCTCTGGGCAGGCCGATGGATGACGCCTTTTGCGGGCGCCTGGCCGCGCTCCACCTGGGGGAACTAGTACGCACCGGCGAAGATATGGAGAAGGATCTGGTGACCGTGCTCCGCCCCAGTCTGGAGCGCCACGCCCGCGAACTGGCCGAGGCCGAACGGCAAGCAGTGGGCGGGTAGGACAGGGACTCCCGGACCGAGCAGCCTGGCGCCCACGCGCCGGCTGTCCGCGTGGTTTGTAACCGAACCGCAGCTTCGAATAATCTTCCCGCAAAGCGACTCTCATCGAACTGTAATTTCCAGCCAATTATACTCACGTTTCGATATGAGACCCGCGAAACCAGCACTCGTGATGTGTTTGTGGTCCGTATTGGGCTTGCACGCTGTCCAGGCCCAGAGCGGAAACAACGACGAAGTCGAACAATTGAAGGCCCGGTTGGCCACCCAACAGAAAGAGATCGACCTGCTGCAGAAGGCGTTGGCGGATCAGCAGCGCACGCTCGATCCGGATTAGTGGCCAGCACCACCGGCACGTTGCCTTCCACGGCTTCCGCATCCCCGGCGGCGCCCAGTCCTTCTCCCGTCTACTATCCACCCGCCCAGGCGGATAACTCCAATGCCCCTTCGCCGCTACAATTGCAGCTCGGCAACATCACCATCGTGCCGGTTGGCTTCATGGATCTAACCGGAGTGTGGCGCGACAAGGACGCCGGCTCGGGTATCGGCACCAGTTTCGGCAGCATTCCATACAACAACGCGACCGCCGGCAAGCTCTCCGAATTTCGCTTCAGCCCGCAGAACTCGCGGCTCGGTTTCCGCATCGACGGCGACTGGAAGGGTGCCCACTTCATCGGCTATAACGAGTTCGACTTCCTGGGCACCAGCGGGGGCAACAACCTGGGCGTCACCAACGGCGCTTTCGTGCCTCGCATCCGCCTGTACTGGGTCGATATCCGCAAAGGGAAGGTAGAGTTTCTGGCCGGCCAAAGCTGGTCCATGCTCACGCCCAACCGCAAAGGCATCTCACCATTGCCGGGCGACCTCTTCTACAGCCAGGTGATGGATGTCAATTACCTGGCGGGCTTGACGTGGACGCGGCAGCCGGGCGTGCGTGTGGTATTCCATCCCACCAGCCAGGTCGCGGTCGGCTTTGCCGCCGAGAACCCCGACCAGTACATGGGCGGTTCTTCGGGCGGCGGCTCGGTCGTTCTGCCCTCGGCTCTGTCCGGTCTGGCGGCGACCGAAATCGACAACCAAACCAACGTGCTCGTCACCCCGAACCTGGTGCCGGACTTTATCGCCAAGGTCGCGGCCGATCCCACCTCGCGCGTGCACTTGGAAGTGGCCGGTATCGTGCGAACGTTTAAACTCTGGAACACGACCACCGGTACGGCGACCTCCGGCGACTATTTCACCAAGGAAGGCGCGGGCGGCTCGTTCAACGCCAACGTGGAAGTGGTTAAGAACTTCCGCGTGGTTTCCAACAACTTCTGGAGCGACGGCGGCGGCCGCTACCTGTTCGGCCAGGCGCCCGATTTCGCGGTGCGCTCCGATGGCAGCATCAGCCCGATTCACACCGGAGGCTTTAACGAAGGCTTCGAAGCCAACGCCACCAAGAACCTGCTGCTGTGGGGCTATTACGGCGGCATCTATATCGGCCGCGATACCGCGCTCGACGCCAACGGCACCACCCTCGTCGGCTACGGCTACCACGGCTCGGCGAATAGCCAAAACCGCACGGAGCAAGAGTTTACCATCGGCTTCACCAACACTTTCTGGAAGGACGCGCGCTACGGCGCCCTGAGCCTGATCGGCCAATACGAATACGCCTTCCGCGACCCGTGGTACGTCGCCTTGGGAGCGCCTAAAGGTACCCACGACAACACCATCTATATGGACGTCCGTTACACCCTTCCCGGCGGCGTTCCGGCCTCGAAGTAGGCCGGGCGCAAGCTCATAACGTTCGGATAATACGGCAGTTGCTTTCGTTGCGTAATTGTAACGATGCAGCAACGTATTTGTAACTTCAGCGTGAGAACTTGGAGAAAGGAATAAGTCGAAATGAAGAAAAGCAGGACTCTGGCTTTGGCCGGGTTTGCCGGACTCTGGTGTGCGGGGATTGCGGCGGGGCAATCCATTAACGCGGCGGGGGCGACGTTCCCCAACGCCATCTATTCACAATGGTTCAACGAATTCAAGAATAAGACTGGCGCGCAGATCAACTACCAGTCGATCGGCTCGGGCGCCGGCATCCAGCAGTTGACTGCCGGCACGGTGGATTTCGGGGCGTCGGATGTGCCCATGACCGACGCACAAATCGCCGATCTGAAAGTGAAGCCGCTGCATTTCCCGACCGTCCTCGGCGGCGTGGCAATCATTTACAACCTGCCTGGTGTCGGCCAGCAGTTGAAATTCTCCGCCGACACCCTGGCCGGCGTTTTCCTCGGCAAGATCGGCAAATGGAACGATGCGGCCATTGCCAGGGACAACCCCGGCGTCAGATTGCCAGCGCAGGAGATCGTGGTGGTACACCGGTCCGACGGCAGCGGCACGACCTTCGTATTCACCGACTACCTTTCTTCGGTGAGCGCCGAGTGGAAGAGCAAAGTGGGCGCCGCGCCTTCGCCGAAGTGGCCCGCCGGCACCGGCCAGAAGGGCAGTGACGGGGTTTCGGGCATGGTTAAGAGCACGCCCGGATCGATCGGCTATGTGGAGCTGATCTACGCCACCCAGAACAAGATTTCCTATGCCACGTTGAAGAACAAGAGCGGCGCCTTTGTCAACGCCGACGCTGCCGCGGTTACCGCGGCCGCCGCCGGTGCGGCCAAGGCAATGCCGGCCGATTTCCGCGTCTCCATCGTCAACGCCCCCGGCAAGGGCGCCTATCCTATTTCCACCTTCACCTGGCTGCTCATTCCCAGCCGGATTCCGGATGCGGCCAAGCGTAAGGCCATTACCAACTTCCTGCAGTGGATGCTGACCGATGGACAGAAGGAAGCCGAGGGTCTGGGCTACGCTCCCCTGCCGAAAGAAGTGGTGGCGAAGGAACTGAGGCAGATCTCGCTCGTGAAATAAGCATGTCGGCCCCGGCCATCGCGGTAAAGCCCAAGCGCAGGGTGTGGAGCGGCGATCAAAGCGCCCGGCTCCTCACCCTGGTCTTCGCCGCCAGCGTGCTGCTGGTGACAGTGTTGTTGATCTCGCAGCTCTGGCAGAGCTCCGGGCCATCGCGGGCGAAATTCGGGCTGCATTTTTTCGCCGGCACCAACTGGGACCCGGTGGCCGGCGATTTTGGCGCTCTACCGTTCGTCTATGGAACGCTGTTGACCTCGGTGCTGGCGTTGCTCATCTCCGTGCCCCTCGGCGTGGGAGCGGCGATTTTTCTGGCCGAGCTCGCGCCTCCCAAATGGGCCGACGCATGCACCTTCCTGGTGGAGCTGCTGGCCGCCGTTCCCAGCGTGATTTATGGATTGCTGGGAGCCTTCACGATTGTCCCGTTGTTGCGCGATTACGTGGAGCCGTTGCTCAAGTCCACATTGGGTGAAGTTCCCGGGCTAGGCGTTCTGTTCCGCGGCCCCGCCCTCGGATTCGGCTATCTGGCGGCCGGCGTGGTCCTGGCCGTGATGACGTTTCCTTTTATTATTTCCATCTCGCGCGAGTCGCTGCTGGAGGTGCCCCGCGACCAGCGTGAAGCCGCCCTGGCGCTGGGCGCCACGCGGTGGGAATCCACTTCGCAGGTGGTGGTGCCGTACGCGCGGCTGGGCATCCTGGGATCGATCTTTCTGGGCCTGGCGCGAGCGCTGGGCGAAACCATGGCTGTCACCATGGTGATCGGTAACGACCCGAATATCCACGCCTCCCTGCTGGCTTCCGGCTACACCATCGCCGCCGTCATCGCCAATGAATTTACCGAGGCCGTAGGCAAGCTGTACCAGAGCTCGCTGGTGGAACTAGGCTTGGTCCTGTTCCTGATCACCATCATCATCAACGCGCTGGCGCGGCTGCTCGTCATGGCCACCCGCGGCAAAGGGACGGGGACAGCGGCATGAGGCGGCTGGGCGTTCGCAAGTTCGTGAACAACCTGATGCTGGCGGCCACCGGCGTGTGCACGCTGCTGACGGTTTCGGTCCTGTTCGTGATTCTGGGCTACCTGGTATGGAACGGCGGCAAGTCCATCGACTGGGACTTCCTCACCAAGCTGCCGCTGCCGCAGGGGCAAGTTGGCGGCGGCATGGCCAACGCGATTGTGGGCAGTGCCGTCATGGTAGGTCTGGCCGCGGTCATCGGTCTGCCGGTGGGGTTCCTGGGCGGCATCTACCTGGCCGAGTTCGGCAACAAGGCTTTCGCATCGGCCGTCCGCTACATGGCGGACCTGCTCAACGGCGTGCCCTCCATCGTGATCGGCGTGTTCGCCTGGACCGTGGTGGTGGCGCCCATGCATTCTTTCTCGGCGCTGGCGGGCGGCTTCGCCCTCAGCCTGATGCTGATTCCCATCGCCCTCCGCAGCACCGAGCAGTTTCTGCTCGGCGTGCCGCGGTCGCTTCGAGAAGGCGCGCTGGCGCTGGGCGCGCCGCAATGGAAAATGGTGGCCACTGTGGTAGTACCGGCGGCCATGCGCGGCATTTTGACGGGCATGATTCTGGGCGTGGCCCGCATTGCCGGTGAAACCGCGCCGCTGCTGTTTACCGCCCTCAACAATCAATACTGGCCCACCGGCCTAAACCAGCCCGTTGCCGCTCTTCCGGTCATGATCTTCACTCACGCCATGTCGCCTTTCGACGACTGGCATCGCCAGGCCTGGGCCGCGGGCCTGGTGTTGCTGGCCATGGTGCTGGTAACCAATATTACCGCGCGCTGGGTTCTCTCGCGGGGAACCGCGGTGCAAAAGGGGTAAGCCATGGAAACCGCGGGCAACTTAGTAACTCGGGAGCCGCATGTGTCGAGTCCTCCAATGACAGTTTCGGCCGGCGCCGCGACCGCTCAAGCGGCCGCGCCGCCCAAAATTTCGGTGAAAGGTCTCAATTTCTTCTACGGCGCTTATCAGGCGCTTCACGATATCAACATCGACATGCCGGAGAAGCGCATCACCGCCCTGATCGGTCCCTCCGGTTGCGGCAAATCCACGTTTTTGCGCACCCTGAACCGCATCAACGACATGGTGCGTAACGCGCGGGCGGAGGGCACGGTCACCATGGACGGCGAGAACGTGCTCGAAACCGTCGACGTCACCAGCCTGCGGCGCCGCGTGGGCATGGTCTTTCAGCGTCCCAATCCGTTTCCCAAGTCTATCTTCGACAACGTCGCCTTCGGCATCCGCATCAACGGCCTCAGCGGCAACGGTTCGCTGGCGGAAAAAGTGGAGCACAGCCTGCGCGTGGCGGCGCTGTGGGACGAAGTCAAGGACAAGCTGCACGAATCGGCGTATTCGCTCTCCGGCGGCCAGCAGCAGCGGCTCTGCATCGCGCGCGCCCTGGCGGTGGATCCAGAGGTGCTGCTGCTCGATGAGCCCTGTTCCGCCCTCGATCCCATCGCCACCGCCAAGATCGAAGACCTGATGTTCAATTTGAAGGACCAATGCACCCAGGTGATCGTGACCCACAACATGCAGCAGGCCGCCCGCGTGGCCGAGTTCACGGGATTCTTCCTGATGGGCAAACTGATAGAATTCGACCGGACGGAGAAGATCTTCAAGCGGCCGGCCAGGAAGGAAACCGAGGATTACATCACGGGACGGTTCGGGTAGAAACCATGCGCCACTTTCGCGACGAACTGGACGAACTGGAAAACAAGCTGGTCGATATGGGCCGGCTGGTGGAGTCGTCCATCCACAATTCCGTCTACTCTCTGGTGGAGCGCAACGAACAGATGGCCAAAGAGGTCATGTGGACCGAGGCGTTAATCAATCAGCAGGAGATGGAAATCGACGACTTGGCCACCCGCCTGCTCGCCCTGTACCAGCCCATGGCGCGCGACTTGCGCTTTCTGACGTCGGCCATCAAGATCAATACCGACCTGGAGCGCATGGGCGACATGGCGGTGAACATTACCGAGCGGGCGCTCACCCTCATGAAGGAGCCGGCGATTCGCCCCCTGATCGACATCCCCAAGATCGCCGAACTGGCGCAGGGCATGGTAAGTGGACCGCCTGCGCGACGCCGTCTACGACGAACTGCTGGAATTCATGCAGGAAGAAAGCGGCACGATTAACCGCTCGGTGGCCCTGATGTTCATCGCCCAAAACCTGGAGCGCATCGCCGACCACGCCACCAACATCGCCGAGGACGTCCTTTTCATGGTGAAAGGCATCGACGTCCGGCACCGCGCCGAGACCACGGATTAGCTAAATGTGGGACAGGCCTCCCGGCCTGTCGTAGCCGCGAGGCGGCTCTTCCAGTTCCAGCCAGTGACAGGCCAGGAGGACTGTCCCACTCGGCAACGGCCCGGCCACCAGACGGATAGACCGGCGCTACCGCCAGTCTTCCCACACCACGCCTGCCATGGTGCCGGTGCGAGCGAACTGGCGATGCATGGCGAAGGCGAGAGAGAGCGATTGCGGGCTGTGGCCCTGTTTCACTAGTTCCAGGTACTGGTGCAACTGCGGGCGGTAATCGGGGTGGGCGCAGCGGTCGATGATCAACCGGGAGCGCTCGTGCGGGTCGAGCCCGCGCAGGTCCGCCACGCCCTGTTCGGTGATGACTACCTGCACGGAATGTTCGCTGTGATCGGCGTGCGTCACCAGCGGCACGATGGCGGAAATGTTCCCGCCCTTGGCAGTGGATGGGCAACTGAAAATCGAAAGATACGCGTTGCGGGTGAAATCACCCGAGCCGCCGATGCCGTTCATCATCTGCCGGCCCATGACGTGGGTGGAGTTGACGTCGCCGAACAGATCGACCTCGATGGCCGTGTTCATGGAGACGACCCCGAGCCGGCGCACGATTTCGGGATTGTTACTGATTTCCTGCGGGCGCATCAGAATCCGCGGCCGGAAATACGGCAGGTTGCCAGTGACGCGGCGCATCACCTCGGGGCTAAGGGTAAGCGAGCAGGTGGAGGCAAAACAGCAGCGCCCGCTTTCGAGCAAGGGCACCACGGCATCCTGCAGCACCTCGGTGTACATTTCAAAGGCCGGGATGTCGGGATGCCGGCCGAGGGCGCCGAGCACGCTGTTGGCGATATTGCCGACGCCCGATTGCAGCGGCAGGAATTGCCGCGGCATGCGGCCGGCGCGCATTTCCGCTACCAGAAAATCGGCCACGTTGAGGCCGATGGCTTCGGTAGCCGGCGTCGGTTTGTCGAAGCCATGGACTTCGTCTTCGAGGTCGGTTTCGACGACGCCCACGATCTTGGCCGGGTCGACCAGCGCCAGCGGCGTGCCGATGCGTTCCGATGCGCTGTAGATGGGGATCTCGCGGCGCAGCGGAGGGTCGAGCGGCTGGTAGATGTCGTGCATTCCGAGCAACGTGGGCGGGTGGTGACGGTTGAGCTCGATGAGCACCTTTTCGGCTTTGTCGAGATACGTGGGCACGGCGCCCACGGCGGTCGTCAGCACGATACCGCCGCCGGCGGTTACGTCGCACGCCTCCACCACCGCCCAGTCGAGCGGTCCCAGAAACCCGTACCGCACCGTCTGCTGCAACATGGAGAGGTGCATGTCGACAAAGCGCGTGCCGCCGCGGTTGATCTCGGCGCGTAGCTCGGGGCTGGATTGATAGGGAGTCCGAAAACTGATGGCGCGGGCCTTGGCCAGCGCGCCATCGAGCGAGGGACCGGTGGAAGCGCCGGTGAGCACGCCGATCTGGAAGTCGCGCCCGGCGGCGTGTTCGTCTTCCGCGCGGCGTGCGATCGCCTGCGGGATCGCCTTCGGCGTGCCGGCTGCCGTGAACCCGCTGAAACCGATGCGCTGGCCGTGGCGGATGTGGCCGGCAGCCTCCTCCGCGGTCAGGCTGGGAAATGGATTGGACATGACGGTGACTTACTTCTCCTTGCGATGAAAAAGATCGAGCAGCTCGCGGCTGGCGGCGAACGGCGTCGCCTGGCCGCGCGAAACCGCGTCTTCGAGTTCGGGCATGCGGGCCGCGACCGCGGCGTGGCGCCGAAAAGAGTCCTCCAGCCCTAGCGCGATCAGCTCCTTCATCCATTCGAGCGCCTGCCGGCTGCGGCGGCGCGCCAGTTCCCCGGTCGCCTCCATGTGCTCGCGGTGGCGCAGAACAGTGTCCCAGATTGCGGCGATACCCGAGCCATCGAGAGCCGAGCAGGTGACCACCGGCGGCAGCCAGCCATCGGCCGGTGCGGGAAACAAATGCAGCGCACCGGCGTATTCCGCTCTAGCCCGATCGGCGCGCTGGCGGTTGTCGCCATCGGCCTTGTTGATGGCCATGCCGTCGATCATCTCGATGATGCCGCGCTTCATTCCCTGCAGTTCGTCGCCCGCCCCGGCCAGCATGAGCAGCAGGAAAAAATCGGTCATGGAGCGAACCGCGGTTTCCGATTGTCCCACGCCCACGGTTTCCACCAGCACGTTGTCGAAACCGGCAGCCTCGCACAATAAGATGGTTTCACGGGTGCGGCGCGCCACGCCGCCCAGGTGCCCGCGCGCCGCCGAGGGGCGGATGAAGGCGTTCTCCTCCACGCTCAGGCGCTCCATGCGGGTTTTGTCGCCCAGAATGCTGCCCTGGGAAATGGGGCTGGAAGGATCGATGCTCAGCACCGCCACGCGCTCGGTGCGCTCGCGAATCAGGTGCATGCCCAAGGCGTCGATGAAGGTGCTCTTGCCGACTCCGGGCACTCCGGTGATCCCTACGCGCCGGGAACTTCCGCTGTGCGGCAGAATAGCGCCGAGCAGGCGCGCGGAAAGATCGTTATCGGCCGCCAGGTCGCTTTCGACCAAGGTGATGGCGCGCGCCAGCACGACGCGGTCGCCCGCCAGAATGCCTTCGACGTAGCGCTCCAGCGGGAGACGCCGGCGGCGCAGCATGCTCGCCTCAGTGCCAGGCACAGCTGGTCCGTGGGGCAGACCATCGTTCTTTGTGGTCTGCCCTCGACAAAGAGCCCACCTGGCAGACCACGAAAGACGATGGTCTGCCCCACGGTAAACTCCTACGCCGCACGCGTACTCCCCATCAATGCCCGCAGGATTCGCTGCGCGCAGATCGGTATGACGGTTCCCGGGCCGAAAACCGCGGCTACACCGGCCTTTTCGAGAAAAGCGTAATCGCGCGGAGGGATGACGCCGCCGACCACCACCAGGATGTCCTCGCGGCCGAGTCGGCGCAACTCGCCAATCACCTCCGGCACCAGCGTCTTGTGGCCGCCGGCCAGGCTGGACACTCCCAGCACGTGAACGTCGTTCTCCGCGGCCATGCGGGCGGCTTCGCGCGGCGTCTGGAACAGCGGGCCTACGTCCACGTCGAAGCCCAGATCGGCGAAAGCGGTGGCAATCACCTTGGCGCCGCGGTCGTGACCGTCCTGACCCATTTTGGCAACCAGAATACGCGGCCGGCGGCCTTCTTCCCCGGCGAACTCCTCGGCCATGCCGGCGGCCTTGCGGAACTCGGGATCGGCCTGGCTCTCCGCCGAGTAGACTCCGGAAATGGTACGGTTGGTGGCCTGGTAGCGCCCAAACACCGTTTCCAGCGCCTGCGAGATTTCTCCCAGCGTAGCGCGCGCGCGCGCGGCCTGAATGGCAAGCTCCAGCAGGTTGCCCGATTTGGTTTCGGCGGCGTGCGTCAGGGCGGCCAGGGCTTCCGTTACCACCTTCGGATTGCGCGCGGCGCGAACTTCCGCCAGCCGCCGCAACTGGCTCTCGCGCACAGCGCGGTTATCCACTTCGAGAGTGTCGATCGCGGTTTCCTCGGCCGCGATATATTTGTTGACTCCCACGATGGTTTCCTTGCCGGAATCGATGCGCGCCTGCCGCCGTGCGGCGGCTTCTTCGATACGCATCTTAGGGACGCCGGTCTCGATGGCCTTGGCCATGCCGCCGAGACTTTCGATTTCCTGAATATGATGCCACGCTTTGTGCATCAGCTCGTGGGTCAGGCTTTCCACGTAATAGCTGCCCGCCCAAGGGTCGATCGCGCGCGTGATACCGGTCTCTTCCTGCAGGTAGATCTGCGTGTTGCGGGCGATACGAGCCGAATAATCGGTGGGCAGGGCGATGGCCTCGTCGAACGCGTTGGTGTGCAGCGACTGGGTATGGCCCAGAACCGCCGCCAGCGCTTCCACCGCCGTGCGCGTCACGTTGTTGAACGCGTCCTGGGCGGTCAGGCTCCAGCCCGAAGTCTGGCAATGGGTGCGCAAGGCCATCGATTTGGCGCTGGTGGGATGAAAGCTCTTAATCAGCTTGGCCCACAGCACACGGCCCGCCCGCATCTTGGCGATCTCCATGAAGTGGTTCATGCCGATGCCCCAGAAGAAGCTCAACCGCGGCGCGAAGCCGTCGATATCGAGGCCCGCTGCAATGCCCGTGCGGATGTACTCGACCCCATCGGCCAGAGTGTAGCCCAGCTCGATGTCGGCGGTGGCGCCGGCTTCCTGCATGTGGTAGCCGCTGATTGAGATGCAGTTGAACTTGGGCATATTGGTCGCGCAATACCGGAAAATATCGCCGATGATATGCATGGAGGGCACCGGCGGGTAGATATACGTATTGCGGACCATGAACTCCTTCAGAATGTCGTTCTGAATGGTTCCGGTCAACGCTGCCGGCGCCACGCCTTGCTCTTCGGCGGCCACGATGTAAAACGCCAGCACCGGCAGCACGGCGCCGTTCATGGTCATCGAAACCGACATCTGCCCCAGCGGAATCTGGTCGAAGAGAATCTTCATGTCCTCGACCGAATCGATGGCCACGCCGGCCTTGCCCACGTCGCCCACCACGCGTTCGTTGTCGGAATCGTAGCCGCGGTGGGTCGCCAGGTCGAATGCCACCGAAAGGCCCTTCTGCCCGGCCGCCAGGTTGCGGCGATAGAAGGCGTTCGATTCTTCGGCGGTGGAGAAGCCCGCGTACTGGCGGATCGTCCAGGGCCGCAGCGTGTACATGGTGGAGTAGGGACCGCGCAGGAAGGGCGGAAGGCCCGCGGCGTAGTCCAGGTGCTCCATGGCGTAGAGGTCGTCGGCGGTATAAAACGGCTTCACCAGGATCTGTTCGGGCGTCATCCAGGCGGCGGGTTCGTCAGCGCCCGCGTGCGCCGGCGAGCCGGAAACCGCCGGCCGGTAATCGATCTTCGGAAAATCCGGTTTCATGGGCTATTCCTTCGGTTAGAGACTGGGGCTCCCTGACGGATGCACTGTTTGCCGTGGTGGGACAGGCGGTTCCGCCTGCCCTCTAAGAAGCTCGCCATGGCTATTCCGTCATTCCCAGGCGATTTTGCCAATCCGTGAGGGTCCCGACGGCGTCGCTCTGCACATGGACGAATCCCGCTACGCCAGCCTGCGTCAAAGCCTCGATCTGGTCTTTGGGGTTGCCGGCCACAATCACCGGGACTTTCGCCGCCGGGCAGACTTCCCGCGCCAGCTCCAGGTATTCGGCGTCGGAGCTGCAAAGCGCGATCAGATTGGCGTCTGTGCCTGCGTAGTCGGAGGATTGCTCGATGTCGAAGCCCGCGCAGCCGAAAAAGTTCAACATGAAGTTGGCGCGCGCGCCGCGCATCTTGACGTCGCCGCGAGCCAGCAGCAGCAGTTTGGGATAGCGGCCGGCGGCCGCGGCGTGGCGCGCGGTTCGCTGCCGGATCTTCTCGAAGGGAGCGGCCAATCGCGGCGCAGTGTTTTCCGAAGCCGCCGGCGGCTTCACGTCCGAAGTCTTCTCGTTCAGATCGGGGTAATTGTTGACGCCCACAAGCGTGCGCCGGCGCGACGAAACGGCCTTTTCCCTACCCGCTCGGGTTTCGGCCAGCGCTTTCGACAGAGCGCCGGATTCGGCCGCCGCGCGGTATCCGCCCGCGGCTTCGATCTGCTGAAACAGCGTCCACCCCGCCCGGGCGAGGGCGTCGGTCAGGGTTTCGATGTAATACGAACCGCCGGCGGGGTCGGCCACTTCTCCCATGTGCGCTTCCTCGCGCAGCACGTGGTGGACGTTCTCCGCCAGGTGGGCGCCGAAACCAAAGGCTTCCACTTCGAGGCTGTCGCACCCGCCGATCACCGCGGAAAGCGCTTCGGTGGTCGCCCGCAGCAGATTGGCGTAAGGATCGAAAATGCTCTTATTCAGGCGCCCCGTGCGCACCGAAAGGCGCATCAGGCACGCGGCGGGGCTGGCCGGTTGAAACGCTTCCACGGCACGAGCCCACAACAAGCGCGCGGCGCGGAGTTTGGCGATCTCCACAAAATACGCGGAGCCCACGGCGAAAACGAATTCGATCGACCGGGTGGCATCGTCCACCGGTTGGCCGGCCGGCCGCTCGGCAACCCTTTCCACCCCGGCCGCCACTGCCCAGGCAAGTTCCTGGACGGCGTGCGCGCCCCCGTCGTGCCACTGGTCGGCGCGAATCGCGGTCTCGGAAAAACTCGCCCCGTTGGCCGCCTGCCATGCCTTGCCGCTGCCCCTTACGAAGGGGAACTCTCCGGGCGCAGCCTGGGTCTGGCTTTCCAGCCCGGCCAGGTCCTCTCGGCGGCAATAGGGCCGCACCGCCAGACCTTCGTCGGTTCGCCAGACGAGCTTTTTGTCGTAATCGGCGCCCTTCAGATCGGCGCGCACTGCCCGGTCCCAATCTGCCGCCGCGATCGGCGGAAAATCCTGCGCCAGGCTCAGAATCTCGGTACCGGGAACCGCTTCAGGCGTGCTGTCCGGCATGGTTGTTCTCCTGGACCACTTCGATCAGGTAGCCGAATGCCGCCTGCTCTGTGGTCTTGGGATGCACGAAAAATACGGTGGTGCCGCGCGAACCCTTCCGCGGCGCCTTGTCGATCAGCTTGAAGCCGTGCTCCCGCATGTAGTCATAGGCCTTCTGAATATCGGCCACGCGCAGCGCCACGTGCGCCAGGCCGCCGCGCCCGCCGTTCTTTTCGATCTGCTTCGATACCGGCGATTCCGCGTTGAGCGGCTCGAGCAACTGAACAAGGTTCGGACCGTCGCCCACCTGGAGCAGCACTTCGCGCACCTGATCGCCGCCCAGCACGTCTTCCCGGTGCACCTCGGTGAACCCCAGCGCGCGGTAGGCTGCCACCTGCGCTTCCAAATCGCCGGCCTTTACCGAAACGGCGACGTGGTCGAAAAACAAAAATCCAGGAACCTGTTCCAGCCTCATCACTCGAACTCCACGGCCACCTGGCCGGATTGCAGGCTGTCCCCCTGCTTCACTTTTATATCCTTTACCTTACCGGCGATCGGGGCGGTAATGTTGGTCTCCATCTTCATGGCTTCCAGCACTAGCAGAATGTCGCCCGCCTGCAGGCTCTGACCGGGCTGCGCCACCACCCGGACCACGATGCCGGAAACCGGACTGCGGCATACCTTCCCCTCGTTAACCGGGGCCCCCTCGGCAAGCGGAGCAACGGGAGGGGCAGCCGCGGGCAGACGAACCTGCGCCGGCTCGACCGGGTAGCCGCGCGGGGGCGCCGCGGCGGTCTCCGGCTCGGCGGCCTCTACGTCCACTTCATAAGTCTTCTGGTCGATAGTGATTTTCAGCTTCACGGGTTAGTCCCTTTTCAATGCAGTTGATGGGACGCTTGAATCGAAACGCGTCCCTCCTGGGCCCACCTGCCGGAACCGATCAGGCGGATCTGGCGGATGTGGGCGCGAACGCCCAGGTAAGCCGCTATCGCCGCGGCGATGGCCGCCAGTTCCTCTTCGGCAATCGGTTCGGGCGCGGGCGGCTCGGGAACGGCGGCTGGCGTGGGAACGGGCGCGGCAACTGATGCGGCAAATGCAGCGGGTGATTCGGCGGTATCGACAGCGGCGCTTCGAGCCCCGCCGGCCTCCACCCGAGCCAGGCGCTCGCTCAGCTCGCGCACCTGCTCTTTCAGTTCCAGGATCAGGCTTTCGAGATCGGTTGCGGTTTCCATAAGCAGCCTCTACAGAGGAATCAGCCCGTGCTTCTTGGCGGGCCGCAATTCGCGCTTGGTGTGCAGGTATTCGAGCGCCTGGCCGATGTGCCGCCGCGTCAGCGCCGGCTCGATCACCGCGTCCACCAGACGGCGCCCGGCCGCCACGTAAGGGTTCGAAAACGCGTCGCGGTAGCGCGCGATCATCTCCTTGCGCTTCTCCGCTTTATTGGCGGCTTCCTGAATCTCCTTGCGGAAGACGATCTCGGCCGCTCCCTCGGCGCCCATCACAGCCACCTCGGCAGTGGGCCAGGCGAAGACACGGTCCGCGCCCAGGTCCTTCGAGCACATCGCCAGGTACGCGCCGCCGTAGCACTTGCGCAATATCACGGTGATTTTAGGAACCGTCGCGGCCGAGTACGCGAATAACATCTTGGCCCCGTGGCGGATGATGCCGCCGTACTCCTGTTCCACGCCTGGCATAAACCCAGGCACGTCGGCGAAGGTCACCAGCGGCACGTTGAAGGCGTTGCAGAACCGGATGAAGCGCGCCGCTTTGCTGGAAGCGTTGATATCCAGCACGCCGGCATTCACCGCCGGCTGGTTGGCGATCACTCCCACCGAGCGGCCGTTGATGCGCGCGAACCCCACCACGACGTTGGCCGCGTAGCCCGACTGCACCTCCAGAAAGTCGCCGAAATCCACCACCGCCAGAATCACCTGGCGCACGTCGTAGCCCTTCTTTCCGTCCACGGGCACGATGTCTTCAAGCGCCGGATTAGCATCCACGTTGGGGTCGCCTTCCACTTGCGGCGGGTCTTCCAGATTGTTGTTCGGTAGAAAGCTCAACAGCTTCTGGCACAGCGCCACCGCATGGCGGTCGTCTTCGGCCACGAAGTGAATCACGCCGGAGCGGACCATGTGGGCTTCCGGCCCTCCCAACTGTTCCGCTGTCACCACCTCGCCGGTCACCTGCTTGATCACCTGTGGACCCGTAATGAACATCTGCGCCTGTCGGGTCTGGATGATGAAGTCCGTCAGCGCCGGGCTGTAGGCCGCGCCGCCCGCGCAGGGACCGCAGATGAGCGAAACCTGGGGCACCGCGCCGGAGAGCATCACGTTGGTGTAGAACACCTTGCCGTAGCCGGAGAGCGAATCGATGCCCTCCTGCACCCGCGCCCCGCCCGAATCGTTGATGAAGACGAAAGGCGAGCCGGTTTTGAGCGCCTGCTCCATGATCTCGGCCACTTTAATCGAGTGCACTTCGCCGGCCGAGCCTCCCGCCACGGTGAAGTCCTGGCTGGCCAGGTGGATCAGGCGCCCGCCCACGGTGGCCGCTCCGGTCACTACCCCGTCGGCCGGCATGCTCTTGCCCTCCATGCCGAACAGCGTGGAGCGGTGTTCGGCGAACAGGCCGCTCTCATCGAAGCTGCCGGCGTCCACCAGGGCATCGACCCGTTCCCGCGCCGTCATCTTGCCCTGCTGCCGTTGCTTTTCGAGCTTGTCCGCCCCGCCGCCCAGCATTACCTGCTCGCGCCGCTTCTGGAGTTGCTCCACCTTTGCCTGCATAGAGTTGGTTGCCGACTTCTCTAACGTTTGCATTTCAATCCCATCCCTTTAAGCCTGTTTGCCGTTGCCCCGCGACCCTATGCCGCCGGAGTGACGGTGACGCGGTGCTCATGGCCGTTGAATTTCACGTCGTAGATCATAGAACCCGCCGCGGTCTTGGCGCTTGCGGCCGGTTGCGGCGCCGGAGCTGTCTGGGCCTCCGGTTGCTTGCCCAGGTTCTTCGCCCCCTCCGCGCGCGTTCCGAAAAACTTCGTCGCCACCTGCGGGAACATGGCGTAGGTGAGCACGTCTTCATCCGACCCGTTGCAACCGTTCAACGCCAGCGCCGCCGTGCGCAGTTCCTGCCACTCCGGCTTCAACAGATCCGCCGGCCGGCAATCCACGATCGGCTTGCCGGTCTGCTTATTCGCCAACTCGATCACGTGGCGGTCGCGCCGCGCGATGGTTTCGCCGTAGTAGCCGAGCATCAGGTCGGCGAATTCGCCCGTCAGCACTTTGTAGCGGCCCATCATCACGTTGAATACCGCCTGCGTCCCCACGATCTGGCTGGATGGCGTCACCAGCGGCGGGTAGCCCGCGTCCTTGCGGACATTTGGCACTTCGAGCAGCACTTCTTTCAGACGGTCGGCCGCTTTTTGCTGTTTGAGCTGGCTCTCCATGTTGGAAAGCATCCCGCCCGGTATCTGGCTGGCGAAAATTTCCGTCTCCACGCCGGTGATGTTGGAGAGGAATTCCTTGTAGCGCGGTCGCACAGTATTGAAATAGTCCTTAATTTTGAGCAGGCGCGCCTTGTCCAGTTTCGTGTCGAAGCCCGTGCCCTCCAGCATTTCCACCAAGCTTTCGGTGGGATTGTGCCCCGGGCCCAGGCTCAGCGAACTGATGGCCGTATCCACGCAATCCGCGCCCGCTTCAATGGCCTTCATCAAGCTCACCATGGTCACACCAGTGGTGGCATGCACATGTACGTGCACCCGTACGTCGCTGCCGCAGGTGTCCTTGATGCCCTTCACCAGTTCATAAGCCGCGTGCGGCTTCAGCAACGCAGCCATGTCTTTGATGCAGATCGAATCGCACCCCAGGTCGAGCAGCCGCTCGGCCATCTCGACGAAGCCTTCCACCGTATGCAGCGGGCTGACGGTGTAGCAGATCGTACCCTGAGCGTGCTTGCCAGCGCGGCGCACGGCTTCAATCGAGCGGCGCACATTGCGGATGTCGTTGAGCGCGTCGAACACGCGAAACACGTCCATGCCGTTTTCCGCCGCCTTCGCCACGAATCGGTCGACCACCGTATCTTCGTAGTGCCGGTAGCCGAGCAGATTCTGTCCCCGCAGTAGCATCTGCAGCCGCGTGTGCGGCATCAGTTTGCGAAACGTGCGCAAACGCTCCCACGGGTCTTCGTTCAGAAAACGGATGCAGGCATCGAAGGTTGCCCCGCCCCAGCACTCCACCGACCAGTAGCCGGCCTGGTCCAAATCCGCGCAGGCGGGTATCATATCTTCCATTGCCATGCGCGTCGCCATCAGGCTCTGGTGGGCATCGCGCAAGATTAGCTCGGTAACATCGATGGTTTTGGCCATTGGAGGGATCGTCCTTTTGAAAATCTAGTGATGCAAACCTCGTGCCGTGTCGAAAATCGCGGCAAGTGACTGGTTTTCCAAGGGAAGCGTCGCCGCTAGCGACAGAAATCCTGGGCCATATCGCCCAAAAGAAGGGCATTTAACCCTTTGATTTCTGTTAGTTATCAACAATATGTTGCATTTTCATACTACCCTGTCCGATTGCCGGGGTCAAGCCCCCGGCCGACTAGAAAGCCTTTCCGCTTGCGCCTGTCTCATATTCACCGGCATTTTCGTCGCCTGCCATTAGTTGTGTTGCCACTGGAATCAAAACTCTCAAAACTATGTTTGTCCCCTTCCCCGCAAATTCTACTGAGAGAACCAGAGCCGGCCCCCCACTTCCATCTTCCTGGGGTTCCGCACTTTATCGGGTCTTACAACCTATGGCGCTCTTCAAGACGCAAAGCGCGGCCGTGTTCGGCATCGACGCCCACCTAATCGATATCGAGGTGGATATGTACGGATCCGGCTCGGCGCGCGATTTCGTGATGGTCGGCTTACCGGATATCGCCGTGAAGGAGAGTCGCGAGCGCATCAAATCGGCGCTCATGAACTCCGGTTTCGGCTACCCGCCGCGCTGCGTCACCATCAACCTGGCGCCCGCCAATCTGCGCAAAGAGGGCGCCGGTTTCGACCTGCCCATGGCAATGGGCGTACTTGGCGCGATGGGGATGGTGCGCGGGTTGGACCGGCACCTGATCGTGGGCGAGTTGTCGCTGGATGGCGCCATCCGCTCGGTGCGCGGCATGCTTTCGGTGGCCGTCTGTGCCCGCGACCGGGGCATTCCCAACCTGATCGTGCCTGTGGAGAACGCCGCCGAAGCCGCCGTGGTCAAGGGCGTTAGCGTGTTCGGGGTGCGGCATCTCGCCGAGGTCGTGGCCCTGCTCACCCGCCCCGATCAGTTTCAGCCCACCCTGGCCGAAGTGGCCATCGAGGCCCCGCCCACCGCGTCCACTCCCGATTTCCGCGACGTCCGCGGCCAAGTCACCGCCAAACGCGCTCTCGAAGTCGCCGCAGCCGGCGCGCACAACGTGCTGATGATCGGGCCTCCCGGTTCCGGCAAAACCATGCTGGCCAAACGCCTGGCCGGAATCTTGCCGCCCTTAACCTTCGCCGAAGCCATAGAAACCACCAAGGTCCACAGTATCGCCGGAGTGCTTGGAAGCGGCGCCGGGCTGATGCGCGAGCGGCCGTTTCGCGCCCCGCACCACACCATTTCGGACGCCGGCCTCACCGGCGGCGGCAGCGGTATGCCCCGCCCCGGCGAAGTCAGCCTGGCTCACAACGGCGTGCTGTTTCTCGATGAATTCCCCGAGTTTCCGCGCGACGTCCTGGAAATCCTGCGCCAGCCGCTCGAGGATGGAACCGTGACCATCGCCCGCGCCAACATGACGCTCTCGTTTCCGTCCAACTTCATGCTCGTCGCTGCCATGAATCCCTGCCGCTGCGGCTTCTATGGCGACGCCACCCGCGAATGCCGCTGCACTCCCGCGCAGATCCAGCAATACCTCGGCAAAATCAGCGGCCCCCTGCTCGACCGCATCGATATCCACGTGGAAGTCCCCGCCGTTCCCTTTCAAGAGTTGCGCGGCGAAGCCAAAGCCGAACCGTCCTCGGCCATCCGCGACCGCGTCCTCCAGGCTCGCGCCGTGCAGCAAACCCGCGGCGGCACCAACGCCAGCATGCCTACCCGTTCCATCCGCAAACATTGCGCCCTGGACGATTCCGGCGAACGTACCCTGGAACTCGCCGTCCGCCGCATGTCCCTTTCGGCCCGCGCCCACGACCGCATCCTAAAAGTCGCCCGCACCATCGCCGACATCGCCGGTTCGGAACTAATAGCCGCCAAGCATTTGGCCGAAGCGATCCAGTATCGGAGTTTGGATAGGAATTACTGGAATTGATCCGGGTTGCCCGGCCCATCGCAGCCGACAGAACCGGTTCATGCGCTGGACGCGCCAAACCGGTCACTGCACTTCGTTCCTGATGATCTTTCCGCTTTTCATCACAAACTTCACGCGCTGAAGTTCGGTGATGTCAGCCAATGGGTCGCCCGAGACCGCGATCAGGTCGGCATACTTTCCTTTGTCGATGGACCCGATCCGGTCCTGCCATCCCAGCACCTCGGCGTTAATCGTGGTTCCAGCTTGGATGGCTCGCACCGGGCTCATGCCGGCGCGCTTCACCAGCGCTTCAAAGTCGAGCGCCTGCGTTCCGTGGGCGTACGTGGAACCGTCGGCGCCGCTGCCCATCATGAGTTTTAGTCCTTTGGTGGCGGCGGCCATGGTTACGGCCCTCTCGAAGATGGGAATCATGCGATACTTACCGCCGGTGTTCTTGGCATCGTTATCGTCCATGTACGGTTCGAGGTAACGCACAAAGGTCGGATCGTAAAAGAGGCCCTTTTGGACCATCATCTCCGCTTGCTCCCGATCCAGACCGAACGCGTGTTCAATGGTGTCACAGCCGGCGGTGATGGCGTTCTTCTGACCCTCGCCGCCCATCACGTGGCAGGCCGCCTTCTTGCCGAGGCGATGCGTTTCGTCGATCAGAGCCTGTAAGACAGGCATCGGATAGGTCAGCTGATACTTCGCCGCGCCGGTGGCAGTGAAAGAATAATCGCCCGTCGGATAGAGTTTGATCCAGTCCGCGCCACGCCCTATCTGCTCGCGTACCGCCGCGCGCGCATCCTCGACGGAGCGGACTATCTGGCCATCGAGCGGGTTATCCGGGGCGGCGGGTCTCGCTGGGGTGGCTCCCCAAACGATGCCCCGCGTGGAGACCTGATATCGCGGCCCCTCGATGCGTCCCTGATTGATCGCGTCGCGGATCGCAACATCGGCATAGCCATTGCCGTGGGAACTCATGTCGCGCTCGGCGGTGAAGCCCGCCCGCAAATCCGCCTGCCCGTTCTGAACGGCGATCAAGACGGCCATTTCCGTGGTTTCGTTGCGCCGCCGCGAGTTGAACATGTGTTCGTGCGCGTCGATCAATCCGGGTAGCACGGTGGCTTGGCCGAGGTCGATCACCTGTGCTCCAACCGGAATTCCGATCTGCGATTGCGGTCCGACTTCGGTGATGCGCTCGCCCGAGAGAATCACCAATTGGTTCGTCAGAATCTCTCCGCTCTTGCTGTCGAACAGACGGCCGGCGCGGATCGCAATCACACGCGCCGGAGGAGGGCACTGCAGGATGCCGCCCTCGGGACCGAGGCACGGGGTGGGACCTGCGCCTCGCCAGTTTGCCGGGTGGGCCTGCGCCCAAGTCCCGGGCGGACACAGCGACACCGCCAGAATTATGGTCAAGATGGATCTACGCTGCATCATGCGTCCTCCGCAAACGGGAAAGATAATTGTAATCCGCATCAGGTCGTATTCAGGACCGTTTAGTTTCAGCTGGAGATGGTTCATTTCATCTGGACGCTTGACAGTCCTGCACCGCGGCGCAATCATAGCCACGGAGGTTGTGTCGAACCATGCCGGAGCGCTCCATCGCTACGCCGGGTCTGAACCGTCGCAATTTCCTGCAGCGCGCTTCCGCGGCGGCCCTTTTCGCGAGCATCCCGATCCAACAGTCCAGAGGAGAGAAGCGCACGCTCGTAGGCGCGGAGACCAACTGCGGAAAGATTCACGGATTCGAAAGCCGCGGGATCAAGGTTTTCAAAGGGATTCCTTACGGTGCGAGTACCGCCGGCGCGCACCGGTTCATGCCGCCGGTCGATCCTGCGCCCTGGACTGGCGTCCGCGACGCGCTGGAATACGGCCATAGCGCTCCACAGCGCGACCCATGCCCTCCGCCTGCGGCGCCGCGAGACCTCGCCGCTCAAAAACCGGCGCCCGGACCTTCGATCTTCACCGCATTAGGCGTACCGGGAGGGAGTTCGCCTAGTGAAGGCGAGGACTGCCTCTTTTTGAACGTCTGGACGCCGGCCGTTCACGATGGCCGGAAGCGGCCGGTGATGCTCTGGCTGCATGGCGGCGGTTTTGGCTCGGGTTCAGGATCCTCACTGAGTAATGACGGGACCAATCTGGCATTACGCGGAGACGTGGTGGTGGTCACCGTGAATCATCGCCTCAACGTTTTGGGATTTGCGAACTTCAGCGAGTTCAGCGCAGACTTCGCGGCATCCGGCGACGCCGGCATGCTGGACATCGTCCATGCGCTCAAATGGGTGCGCGCGAACATCGCGCAATTTGGCGGCGATCCCAATACGGTGATGATTTTCGGGCAGTCCGGCGGCGGACGAAAATGCGAGACGCTCCTCGCCATGCCGTCTGCCAAGGGGTTGTTTCATCGCGCCACGATTGAAAGCGGCGTCGCCATTCAGGTGGTCAGCCGCGACACCGCAATCCGCCTGGCGGAGCAATTGCTCGCCAAACTCGGGATTCCCAAAGCGGAAGTTCACGAAGTCCAGAATGTCCCGCTGGAACGGATCATGGCGGCCTCTTTCGCCGTCCTTCGGGAAGCCGGTCAGATCGATCAGAATGTGGCGGGATTCGCGCCCACAGTCGACGGCAAGATCCTGCCGCAGCATCCTTTCCACCCGGCGGCGTCGCCGGAGTCGGCCGATGTGCCGGTGATGATCGGCTCGACCCGCACGGAATGGACGGGCCTGACCACCGATGTCGCCCTCTTTCGATTGGACGAGGATGGCATGCGTGCGCAGGTGAAAGAAATGCTCGGCGATCAATCGCCGGCGATGATCGACTTGTATCGCAAGTCCAACCCCGGCGCCACAGCCTCCGATATCTTCTTTCTGATCGCCAGCGACTACCACTACGTTGCACCCACCATGAAGATCGCCGAACGGCGCGCAGCGCTGGGAAAGGCGCCGGTGTATCAGTACTACTTCACCTGGGCGACTCCCGTGCAGGGCGGCGCACTGAGAACGCCGCATAACATGGAGATCCCGTTCGCTTTTGACAACGTCCAGATCTCCGCCAAGTTGACGGGCGGAGGCCCGGAAGCCGTGGCCCTCGCGGATAAAGTCAGCGATGCCTGGATCGCGTTCGCGCGGACGGGGAATCCCAATACTCCGAAGTTACCGCACTGGCCCGAGTTCACCGCCAAGGATCGCGCCACGATGGTGATCGACAACGTCAGCAAAGTGGTCAACGATCCGTTGCGGGAGCGGCGCATCGCGATGTTCCGCGCTCTGCATCTGGCCTGATATGGCGCCGCGGCTCGAAGTTCCGTCCCGTGCGGCTACCGGCCCTGCAAGCCGCCAAAGTCGATCTCTACGCTGCATTTCGGGAGTCGGGCCTGAGAAAAACGGAGTTTGCGGGGCGGATTGACATACCCAAGACGCACATCGAGCGCTTGTTTTCCCTGAGGCATCACTCGCGGCTGGACCACATCGAGTCGGCATTCGCTGCACTCGGCAAGCGTCTACACTTCGAAGTGCGAAACGCAGCGTGAGGCGCCACCCCACCTCCACCAGTTCCAACCCCTGCACGTCCGTCCGCGCGATATCTGTCACCCGGGCCCAGTGGCTCCCTCAGGCGACGCGAATCCAAGAGGTTATAACAAGCCAACTTTAGCAAGCAGCTCACGGATGGCCGGGTCATGGTCTTGTTTGTATAAATCGCGGACCTCGTTGATCAATGCCGACAGCCCGGCAAGCTGGGACCGGTCTTGCACGATCACAATCGCGGTGGAAATGAGCGCTCGCGCCAGGAGTTGCCGAAAAGTCGGATCGCCGGGGAACTTCCGGCAAAGGAGCCGCAGTTCATCGGTGATCGAACTGAATTCGGAGAACAGGGCTGCTCTGTGGCAGACGCCGAACAAATCGAGCAGCGCCTCCGCGAACCAACGGGCGATGTCCGCTTCTGCAGGGTGAAGATGGTGAAAGCGCCTCAGTTCCTCTGAAACTTCCCTGATTGCGTCCAACGATCCGGACTCTCTCAACAACACAGAGCGATTGTACAGAGCCTGCGCCAGGACTTTGAGAAGCGCCGTCTCCTGTGGGTGCTCTCGCTGAAGGTGGCGCAAAGACGCGATCGTCTGGCCGGACTTGACCGTGTGCCCGCCGGATTCCAGTTGGAGGCAGTAGTTCCCCAGCGCCTTTGCGAACGTCTCGCGGAGCTCCGCGTCGTCCGGATGCTCCGCCTGGAGTTCTGCCAGCTCCTTAATCCGTTCTCCGGATTCGGCAAGATTGCCACCGCCGCCGAGATAGTAGCAATAGCCGCCGATGGAATTCACTAAGCCGCTAAGCAGTTTCCGGTCTTCGGGAAATTGCCGATGCAATTGCCGCAGTTCATCGATCAACGGAAGCTGTGCCTTCGATCCTCCGCTATTTATTAGACGTTGCGCATATGTGAGCATCGCGTCCACCAGCGCTTCTCGGACGTGCTCGTCGCCGGGACATTGCCGGTAGAGAGACCTCGCCGTGGCGGTCAGCGCAGTCAGTTCATCCAGGCTGCCGGCGCCTGCGAGAAAACGCCCCCACGTGTGGAATATCTGCGCCAGAAGTTTGCGAATCAGCACGTCGTTTGGATACTCTTTCCCCAGTTCCATCAACCGATCAAGCTGTCTGGCGGATTCCCGCGTGCGGCCCGCGCCCTGAGAAATGTACCAAGCCATGCCGAGCGCGCTCGCAAACGTTCCAGGGATAGTCGGATCGTCGGGATATCGTTGGAGCAGGCGGGCCTCCTCCTCGACAAACGCGAAGGCTTGATCCGTTTGTCCGGCCAGCGCCAGCGCATCGCAGTGATGTTTAAGGACGCTCGACAGAGCTCCGGGAAGCACAAGATCCTCCGGATAGCGCTCCTGCAATTCGCGCATTTCCCGCAGTGCTGTGGTGGCTATTTCGAGTTGTCCGTTCTCGGCCGCTTTCGCGTGCCGGTCGCGGAGGGATCGCGCTTGTTCCACAAGGGCTTCCGCTAAAGCGTTGTCTTCCGGCGGCGGCTGCTCCGGATCGTCTATAGCACCGGACGACTTGGCCAGATCAGCTTCACCTATAAGCCAAGACCGGTCTTGCCTCATGGCGGAGCTCTGCCGACGCCGAACCCTCTCCAACCGTTTGAAGTACTTCTGTCCCTCCGGAGTTCGCAGGAAGTTCATTTCCTCAATGCGCCTCTTGACAGCATCGGCGCCCGACACGGCGAACATCGCGGCGATCATGTAGTGTTGAAGGCAATCGTCGGTAAGCCACACCTTAAGACCCGGCCGATTCTCGCCGCACCACCCCTCGATCCAATCCCTGACATAGCTGGCCATCCGCAGATCGCGCGGCGGATGGCCAAGCGTGTAGACGTCCGTTTCGTTGGCCGCTGCCGCCGGGGACGATTCGAAAAACGCCGTCACGGCGACAAGAAACAGTCCAAGGAGTTCATCGTCAGAGATCGTTCTGTCGAGCCGCAGCATTCCCGGCACGGAGTCCTGAGCGCGAAACTGGTGGTTGAGCAAGTACCATACAGCCAGAGAGTCCGCGTGGAGTTCCTGGGCCTGTCTTTCCAACGCCGTCGTCTTAGCCTTGTCGAGCGCCTCTGTCCATATGCTGAATGCGCCCTCGGATGATCCCGCTCCCACATGGCCCAGAATATGATGGGCGAACTCGTGCAACGTCAGGAAGCTGAGTTGGAATAGAAACAGAGCCGTGCTGAGGCCTTCTTGCTGTGGCGGTTCGAGGGTCGGAAGACCGAGCAGCGAGACAACCGAAGACGATTTGCTAAGGAGCTCCGAAGTCCGCAGCAACAGTTGAGCCATGGGAATCGTGACGATGATGAATCGGTGTTCTTCGTATTGAAAGGCGATCGCATTCGGAGAATCGCTGCCCATGTAATCGAAATGAAATGGCCGAGCGCTCTTTTCGAAAGAACCATTTCGGGCAAGAGCGGTGTCGAGCAACCTCTGGGTGTGCGCCAGGGAATCGCGCAATCGCGGCTCCAGATGCTTCACCGGTGCCGGATATACATAGCCGGTAGGCAGCTTACGGCCGCGGAACAGATTGAGCAGGCTGTCCTCGGGGCGTCCCATCTACTTTTCGGATTGCGTAATGATTCTCGGTTTGTCGCTGTTTTTCGCCAACTCCTGTGCGCGCACCAGCAGCCGCTCCACTTCATCGATTGAAGGAGCATCCACCTCGATGTCGTCGACCTTCAGGTGAACCCGCCGACCGTTTCGGCCGTGAAGCCATCCCGCCAGTCCGGTAATCAGGGGAGGCACAATAGCGGAAACGAGCTTGACGGTGAACTCGCCTCCCAATTGGAGCGTAGAAGGGGACCACGCCTCACGCAGGTTGAGAGCGTCGTTCGAAGGGTCGGCGCCGTGAACTCTGAGGGATTCCGCCAAAGCGCGAATCTCGCTTTGGCAGCCGTCCGATGACAAAGGTGGCTCCCCGGGGGCGGGAACAAGAACTAGAGTAAGACACGCAGCATCCATAAGGTTCATTCGTCCTCATCTTGTCACGGACGAGGCATCCAATTTTCGAGACTTGCGCCGCGCGTCGTAACTCAAGACAGATAATACCTCAAAAAATGCAAACCCAAAGCTGCGTGGGGAACTCATGGCCCTTGCCGATTTCCGCTGGTCATCCTCGTTCATCGGAACCTTCGCCCATGGCTTGGTATTGAGATTCGTGTGACGCCAGATGGCGGCGGACGAATTCGCCGTCCCGATGGCTCGGCGGGCGATCCGCCCGGCCGCTGGAGCCATGCATCGAACATATTCTGCGTTAGCCGGTGCCGAGTAGCGGGCTCACGCGATTCCATGATGAATTCGTGCAGCCCTTCCGGGTCGTATTTGACGTGTTCGCAGCGACGAAATCGATCGATGGCCAGTCCCACCGCTTCATCTAGGGGTTCCGGCGTCCAGCTCGACCGCGTGCTCTATACCATCGGAATCCCGGAACGAGACCCGGCACCTCTTCACGCAAGCCAGGATATCCATGTTTCGCTTTTTGTTCGCTATGGGGCTACGCCTCCCGCCACCTGCCGCGGTTCCTTGTCCTCGAGGAGGCCGATAAAACGAGTGGGCAGGTGGCCATCCGGTGTCCATTCAACGAACTCGAACTCGCCGGCGAGCGCCGGTTTCAGCCACCGGCAAGCCTGCATCTTTTCGGCTTGCGCGCTCGTTTCAACATGAGGGCGCTGTTGTCCGGGAAGGGTCGATCGCGATCATCGATGGTATGGGATGTTCCCGCCGGTGAAGCGCGAGCGAAGAGCCGCTCCCGGCGGAGTCACACGCCGCACCCGGCCGCCTGAAAAGAACGGATCAGCGCACGAAGGTTAGCTGGTTCTCAAAATAGTCTGCCCGGCATGAGGATTACCTCGCGTCCGCTTCCCCCGCGCTCCTGGATGACGATCCTGCCATCGCGGTACAAAACACTGCGAACGCCGACAAAATCGTTCGGCACCTTGGTCAAGAACGCCGTGTACCGGCGCGTTGCCCTTTCTCCGGCATCCAGGTAGGCAAACGTCGGCTTGCCAAAAATGTGCGGTTTGGCGGCCAACACTTTGAACGGCTGATGGAGGCCAGTCGTGCCGAATTCCAGTCCCCGCGCGAGCGGATGCCCAGCTTCCACGTGGCGCCACAGGTTGAGCCATGGATAGTCGTTGGCGCTGAAGAGATAGCCCAGCAACAACTCTTTGGAGGCATTCACAGCAGTAACCCATCCTATCTCGTCGTCGATAACAAAGGAGACGACGTTCGGGTCGGGGTCATTTGTCAGACGGCGCAGATCGACCGGATTTCCCAGGTTGATCGCTTGCGGCCACCGTATCTCGGGCTGCTCCGGATTGGGCAGCGGACTTGACTGCATGAGTCCCCGCCGCGCGTTGCAATCGACAACAGTGGTTTCGTCCAGGAAGGGGGGGCCGATCGTCGCGTGCTGGACCATGTTGTAGATGCGCCCGAGCTTGTTTCGGTTGGTCACGGTTTCCGAGACGGTGAAGACCGCCGCCGATTCGGAGAGTCTGACCGAGCGGTGTATCTCGAGACCTGCCAGCGGAAGAATGGCCGACATGCCGGCGGAGTTTCTGGCGCCGCGACTTCCGGGTGTGTCCGATTCTGTCCAAGCAACGCGTGAAGCCTCTCCATGAAAGGGCATTCCGTTGCGCTGTTCGGCTTCCGACGGCGGACCCCATCGGTCCAGGCACAGAAAGTGAGCCATGGGCCGCAGTGCGGCATTCTCATCGCTAGGTGCAAGCCAGCGGAGAGGATTCAAGCCACCGCCGGAAATATGGAAGTCCACGATCGAACCACCCCCGAGATCGATGCGCAGAGTGGCAGCAGGACTCTCGAGTACTACGGTACGCCGTCCGTTGATGACGACTTCGGCGGGTGTGACCGCCGCCAAGAAAGCGATTACGAGCATCGGTCGGGCGATTCGTTGGAGTGTTGCCTTCATGCAGCGCATCATATCGCAGCGCTGACGAACTGACGGTGCCGGCGGCCGACAGTATTCCGGTTTTGCCCGATCTACTGAAACAGGCGGAGCAACTCCGGCCGGACCTGGCGGCGGTGGGTATGGAAATCCGCAACGCCGATATCGCGCTGGAAGGAACCAGGAATGCGTTGCTGCCGGAACTGGACCTGGTGGCGACGGTGCAAAGCCAAGGCCTGGCGGGACAGCCGGTGTCCACCCAGTCTCCGACCGGCGCAACCGGTTCGGGGACTCCGAACACGGCCTTTTCCGGCGGCTACGGGACCGCGCTGGAGCAAATGCTCACGCAGAAATACCCCAGCTACGAAGTCGGCGTTCAGCTCACGCTCCCCTTGCGGAACCGGGTGACCCAGGCCGATTTGACCCGCGATCTGCTGCAGAAGCGCGCCTACCAGACCCAGCTGATCCAACTGCAGAATCAGGCCGCACTCGAAATCGACACCGCGACCATCGCTGTTCGGCGTGCCCGGTCCGCTTATGAAGCGGCGGTGCGCACCCGGCAGTTGTAGCAGGAATCGCTGGACGTGGAACGCGCAAGCTATGAGGCGGGAGTGGATACGGCGTTCTTGGTGATCCAATATCAGGCGTATTTGTCGCAGGCGCGCTCGACCGAGGTGGCCGCAAAGGGAGACTATTTCAAGGCCGTCGCAGGTCTGGGCCGCGCCGTTGGAACGCTGCTCGATCAGAACAATATCTCGCTCGATGAGGCTTATCGGGGCCGCGTTTCGAGGCCGCCTGAAGCGCCCGGAGCATCGCCGCGCAGATAAACTACTGTTGCCATCGGCGCGGCGCGGCGCAGGGCCTCCTCCAGAATGCCCTCTTCGTACCGGTGGTACCGAGTAGCTTGTACTGCCCGCCTGGTCGGTGTAGTCTTAGTCCCATGGCTATTTCTAAGGCACTTCAGGTATTGAAACTCGATGAAATCCTACCGCTTCTGGCAAGCAGTTATGAGGCGGGCCGGTTGGTGCCGTTTATCGGGGCCGGGATGAGCAGAACAAAGCTCGCTGGCTGGGAGGGCTTTGTTGCCAATCTGGAGAAGACTGCGCCCCCCGGCGAAACGTCGGACGCCCACCTCGAAGTCAGGGCGCAACGGGCTGCCTCCACGATTAGAAATGGCCACAGCGAGGAGCGATTTTGGAGCATCATCGGCGACGCGCTGAAAGGCGAGGATTTCGACAGGCCGGGCATACCTGAGCAAACCGAAGCATTAGCCGCGATTTACTGGCCTTTGACGGTCTCGACGAATTACGACCCTCTCTTTTATCGTGCCTGCCGCAAGGTCTTCGAAGACCGGCTGCCTCCCATGGTCCTGGGGCGTTCCGCCGAAGACTGCAAACAGGTCATGTCGGCACTGGTAAGCCCGTTCGACCGCGAGGTCATTTGGCACATCCAGGGCTTTCTGGGTGAACCGTGCCAAGAGTGCCGCTCGGACCCGGTCCAAAGCGAGGCGCAGCTTCAACAATTGCGGAGCGAACTGGTAATTGGCCATTCGGAGTATCGGCGGGCCGTCAACACCGCCGTTCATTTCCGGCGGTGCTTCGGGGAAGTCTTTCGGTCGCGCTCTTTTCTTTTCCTCGGCTCCGGCCTTTCGGAGGAGTACTTCTGGAACCTCTTTGGCGAGACGCTGGAACTGTGCGGCCCCAGTCCCGTGCCGCACTTCGCTTTTCTGCCGGAACAGGATAACATCGATGTCCGTTTCCTCGCCGAAGAGATGAACATCACTGTGTGCGAGTACAGCAGCTACAAGGATTTGGTGCCCATGCTGCGCGCGCTTAAGTGCTTCGTCGACGAACCGCCCGCTCGCATCTCCCGCTGGCGCGTTCAACTGGATGGCGGCTCCTGCCTCGAAATCCTTCCTTACTCCCACCTGCCCATGCCCGAACCGGATTCCGATTCCGCGGTCGCCGTAGTGGTGCGGGCATGCGCGGAGGGTCACTTCGATCTCGATCGCGACTTGCTCAACCACCAGCAGGAGCTTGGCTCCATTTTCAAAGACCGGATCTTTCTCGAGGGTCGCCACGTGCTGTCTCCTGCTCTCGGCATCTTCGCGGTCAGGGCGCGCACCAGGCCCGAGAGTGAGAGTGAAAGCGATTCGGTCGGCGCCTCTGTTCGAGAACTGCTTCAGGAGCTTGGCGAGCGCTGGAGCGTCCTGCATCTGCATCTGCCCTCCGCCGGCGGAACCGTCCCGCCGGTCTATGGTTTCGTTGAAGCTGTCCGCGCGTTCGGGAATTGGGCGAGGCTCAGCCCAAGGCCGTTGCATCTGATCGCGCACGTCGGACCCCAGGTTCTATTGAACCTGACTTCGCGCCAGGTCGGCTTGCACGAGCTGCTCACTTCCCGGCTGATTCGCTTCTGGACAGTCGTGAATGCCGACAGCGGCAGGGAGCCGACCCGGCGGGTGCTCTACAGAACGCCCGACACGTTATTGAAAGACGTACTGCTCGACGTGCTCGGCAACGTGGACGACAAAGCGCTCAGGGAATGGTCGATATCCCTCTGTCCCAGCCCCAAGCGCGCCGTCGCGCCCCTCACTGACAACGACCTTGACGTGACTCTTTGCGACGTTGGCATCGTGTTTGGATCGGTGCTAACGCTCGCTCGCGCGCGCCGCCTGCCCGAGACCGACACCTTGTTTGGGCGCGCCGTCGCGGCTGGGGCATAGACACGGCTCGTTCGCGACCACGAATCGGTAGGGAGAGGCTCTACGCTTCCATTCCCATTTGCGTCAGCCGGTAGCGGAGCGCGTTGCGGGTGAGGCCCAACAGGCGGGCGGCCTGGCTTTTGTTGCCGTCGGCGCGGCGCAGGGCTTCCTTCAGGATGTCCTGCTCGTATTGGTCGAGCGTCATGCCGTCCGCGGGCGAGATTGAGCCACGTTTTGGAGTTTGTGGGGCCGGCCGAGGGCCTGCCCCACAAGTCGTGCACACCCACGCCAAAATGGGTCAGGCCATTTTCCCCATCGCCAGAGATTCTCCGGCGCGACTTCAGGCGTACGGACTCTAGGCGCTGCAGCGCTTGACAGCCCGCGCCACGAGTTAAGTGAACAGTTATTGCGTCTTTCCTCACGTTCCCAGACGCGGGCCTGAGCGAGGGCGAGGTCGATTTCGACGGCTTCGACAGGGGCGAGGGCTCCGTGGAAACCGCGACCCCTCGGCCCCTCCTAAGCTTGGAGAGAGTTCCCTGAAAACTCCACCCCGGCCAAAACCCGGTCACGGATTTTAAAAATTTTCCATTCCCCTTCATTCCAGGCCACTTCCGCCAAATCCGTCTCCTCCGCACACCTGCTCCCCCGCGCTCGCAGGCTATCGTAGTGGCCGAAAGGTAGCTCCTATGCTCGATTCCGCCCTCGACGCTGCGCAGCTCCAGGTTATCGACGCCCTCTTGAACGGCGCCAACCTCACCGCCGCCGCCGGCCAGGCCGGCGTCCACCGCAACACCATCGCCAATTGGCGCCATACCTCGCCGGCCTTTGAAACAGCCCTCCGCGACGCCCAAAACGACCGCGCCGACATGCTGCGCGAACTAGCCGTCGCCCGCGCCGAGCTGGCCTTCCAAGCCCTCGGACAGATCCTCCAGGACCCGAAATCCTCCGCCTCCACCCGCCTCCGCGCCGCCATCGTCATCCTCAGCCACGCCCTGCCCTCTCCCGCCAAGGAGCGCCGCGCCACCCCCACCCTCCCAAAATCCGCCCAGGGACCCGTTGCCCAGGAGCCCGCCGCCCAAAATCCCGAAATCATGCACAAAAATGCACAACTCCCCCAACAGCCCTATCGCCGCCCTGGTCCCAAAACCGGCCGCAACGACCACTGCCCCTGTGGCAGCGGCAAGAAATTCAAACAATGTTGCCTCAATCAGCCCCAAACCGCCGCCGCCTGATTTCTCCCACGGGACAACCCTCATGTTCACTGTTTAGCTTTAGCCGCGCTCAAACAAGCCGCGGCAATACCGGCAACCACGCGCGCCGGAGAACCATTGTGCGGGCGGCTCTGACGGGCTTGGGCGATGCAAACAGGTCGTCCGCCGGCTCGCCGCTTACGCTTCCATCCCCATTTGCGTCAGCCGGTAGCGGAGAGCGTTGCGGGTGAGGCCCAGCAGGCGGGCGGCCTGGCTCTTGTTGCCGTCGGCGCGGCGCAGGGCTTCCTTCAGAATGTCCTGTTCGTACTGGTCGAGCGTCATGCCGTCCGGCAGGAAATGGGAATCGGAATTGGCGCGCGGGCGCGGGGCGGATTCCAGCCGGATATCGGCCGCGTCCAGAGCCGTTCCCGTACACATTACCAGGCCGCGCTCGATCACGTTCTCCAGCTCCCGCACGTTCCCCGGCCAGGGGTAGGCCACCAGCTTTTCCATTCCGGCCTCGGTGATGGATTCCACCCGCGAGCCGGAGTCCGGCGCCAGCTTGTGAATGAAATGGTTGGCCAGGAACGGAATGTCCTGCTTGCGTTCACGCAGCGGCGGGATATTGAGCGGCACCACGTTCAGGCGATAGTAAAGATCCTCGCGAAAGGCGCCCTGTTCCAGCGCCTCGCGCAGGTCCCGGTTGGTGGCGGCGACGACGCGCACGTCGATGTGCCGGGTGGTGTTGCTGCCCAGGCGCTCGAATTCGCGTTCCTGCAGAATGCGCAGCAGCTTCACCTGGATGGCGGCCGGCACGTCGCCGATCTCATCCAGAAACACGGTGCCCGTATCGGCCTGCTCGAACTTGCCCGGTTTGGAGGTGTTGGCGCCCGTGAACGCGCCTTTCTCGTAGCCGAACAGCTCGCTCTCCATCAGGTTTTCGGGGATGGCGGTGCAGTTGATCTTCACCAGCGGACGGTCGCGGCGCGGCGAGTGAAAGTGGATGGCGCGCGCAATCAGGTCCTTGCCCACCCCGCTTTCGCCCGCCAGCAGAACCGTGGCGCGGGTGGGCGCCACGCGCTCGATGGTAGCGAAGATTTCCTGCATGTTGGGACTGCGGCCGACGATGTTGTCAAATTCGTAGCGCCGCCCCAACTCGGCTTTCAACTGGCGGTTTTCGTCCCGCAAGGCGCGAACTTCCAGCGCTTTCGCCACCACCTGCTGCAGATGGTCGAAACCGAACGGCTTGAGCAGGAAATCGGTGGCCCCCGCCTTCATGGCTTCCACCGCCGTTTCCACGCTGCCGAAGGCAGTCATCATGATCACCGGCACATGGGCGTTTTGCAGGCGGACCTTGGAAAGAAACTCGAGCCCATCCATGCGGGGCAGTTTCAGATCGGTCAGCACCAGGTCGGCCCGGTCCACGACGCGGATGCCTTCCTCGGCCGTGGCGGCCAGGTCCACGTCGTAACCGGCCGACGCGAGCTGCAGCTGGAGGACGCGGCGGAGCTTTTCTTCGTCTTCGACAACCAGAATGCGCTTCTTCATGAGGCCGTCGTCAGTCGCTCCATCGGCAGCAGCACGTGAAACACGCTGCCTTTGCCCGCTTCGCTCTCCACGGTTATTTTACCGCCGTGTTCATCCACGATTTTCGCCACAATGGCCAGGCCCAACCCAACCCCGCCGGGCTTGGTGGTGAAGAACGGATTGAAGATGTTGTTTCGGTTTTCGGGCTGGATTCCCGAGCCGCGGTCGATCACCGCCACTTCGGCCTGGCCGCCGTCGGCGCGGGTTTTCACCGTCACCGCGCCGCCCGCCGGAGAGGCCTGGGCGGCGTTCAGCACCAGGTTGTAGAACACTCGTTCCATCAGCTCGGCATCGAAGCCGAATGCCGGCATGTCGAGCTGGTAATTGCGATAGATTGAGATTCCGGGCGCTTCGCGTTCGGCCAGGGCGATGGCGCGGTCGAGCGTTTGGGCGAGGTCGGCGGTCTCCAGGCGCAGCTCGATGGGCCGGGCGAACTGCAAAAAGCGCGTGATCAACGAATTGGCGCGCTCCACTTCAGCCACGATGAAACCGGCCATTTCGCGCGCTACTTCGTTTTCCACGGCGACCGCTTGCGCCAGCATCTCGGCCGAGCCGCGGATGGTGCCCATCGGATTGCGCAGCTCGTGGGCCAGTCCGGCCGAAAGTTGGCCCAGGGCGGCCAGGCGGTCGGAGCGGCGAATGGCGTCTTCGGCGGCGTGAAGCTGGCGGTTGGCTTGGGCCAGTTGCTCGGCCGCGCGCCGGTAGTTCTCTTTTTGCGCCCTCAGGTCTTCGGCCAGGGCGTTGGTCAGAACGCCCACCACGATCAGGAACACCACGCTCCCGATGAGCGCGTTCACGTCGTCCTGATCCAGATAGTATTCGTGCAGGTATAAGAACGACAGCCATCCCCCGGAAGCGGCCACCGCTACCGCCAGGGTCGCTCCCAGCCCCAGCGCGGTAGCCGCCGCAATCACCGGCAGCGCCATCACGATCCAATAATGGCTGGTCAAGCTGCCGGTGGTACCGATCAACAGGTAGGCGAGGGCGATTTTCACCAGCAGCGCGACGGTATGGCCGCGGCCCGAGTTCAAAGCCGGAATGCGGGGCTCGGCCACCTGCACCGCCGCCAGCGCCAAAAACGCCGCCAACGGCTGGATCCCCGGGTCGCGGGTAGCGCTAAATATGAGCGTGGCGGCCAGCAAGGCCCATACCACCATGTCGTGCGGCCGGATCCACCGGCCCGCCGCGGGCGCGTCCACGCGTGTCATCTCAGTCGGGATTATGCCACAATAGTGTCGTAAGTCTCATGCTTAACATCAGTATTGTGGCCCGGGAGCCGTCAGCCGACCCCGAAGTTCCCACGACACCCACACCAGGCGAATCTTTCGCCGATATTCTGAACCAATACGAGCACGCGCATTCCCATAAGTCCGAATCGGGCGGTAGTGGGTTGGAAGGCACGGTGGTGACCGTGACGGATACCTCGGTGCTGGTGGATATTGGCCTGAAAATCGAAGGCATCATTCCGCTCGAGGAATTTACCAAGGCCGGTGAAACCGTCCAGCGTGGCGACAAAGTTGCCGTTTCCAATAAAGGCCGCGGCCCCGAAGGGTATTACGAGCTCACCAAGATCCGAGTGGAGCGGCCCAAGGATTGGTCGTCGCTCGAAAAGGCGTTCGCCGATAAAACTCCCATCGCGGGCGTGGTCTCGGCCGTGGTAAAAGGCGGCTTGAGCTTGGACGTGGGCGTGCGCGCCTTCCTGCCCGCATCGCGCAGCGGGGCGCGGGATGCCGCCGAAATGGAAAAGCTGGTCGGCCAGGAAATCCGTTGCCGCGTGATCAAGCTGGAAGTGGCCGAAGAAGACGTGGTGGTGGACCGCAGGGCGGTGCTCGAGGACGAGGAGCGCGCTGCCAAAGATCGCCGCTATACCGAAATCAAGGAAGGCGAAACCGTGTCTGGCGCCGTCCGCAGCCTGACCGAATACGGTGCGTTCGTCGATATCGGCGGCATCGACGCCCTGCTGCACGTGGCCGATATATCCTGGGCGCGCATTGCCAAGCCCGCCGACGTGCTTTCGGTGGGGCAGGTTGTGGAAGCGCGTGTGCTTAAGGTCGACCTAGCCCGAAAACGCGTCTCCATCGGCATGAAGCAGCTCCAGCCCCACCCCTGGGAGTTGGTGGGCGAAAAATACAAAACCGGCGACCGGGTAAAGGGTTCGGTCACCCGCGTGGCCGAATTTGGGGCTTTCGTCGAAATCGAAAAAGGTGTCGAGGGCCTGATTCACCTTTCCGAAATGTCGTGGTCGAAGAAGGTGCGCAAGCCGGCCGACGTGGTCAAGCCCGGCGACCAGGTGGAAGTGGTGGTACTCGGCGTAAACCAGGCCGAACGGCGCATTTCCCTCGGGCTGAAACAAGCCCTGGGCGATCCCTGGGCCGAAGCGGCGCAGAAGTATGCGGTGGGCGCGGTGGTGGAAGGCCCGGTCACCAGCCTTCAGAAGTTCGGCGCGTTCCTGCAGTTGGCCGAGGGCGTGGAAGGCATGATCCACATCGGCGACATCAGCGCCGCCAAGCGCCTCAACCATCCCCAGGAAGAGCTCAAAATGGGCCAGGTGGTGAAGGCCCAGGTGCTCGAACTGGACGTGGCCAAGCGCCGCCTGCGTCTGGGCATGAAGCAGCTCGTGCCCACCAGCCTGGACGAATACATCGCCGAGCACAAAGTGGGCGACATTGTGACCGGGCGCGTTCTGGACGCTTCCGGCAGCCGCGCCAAGCTCGAGCTGGGTGAAGGCGTAATGGCGATCTGCCGCCTCAAGAGCGAAGCCGGCAATGCCACCGGCAAGCGCGCCGAAAGCAAAGCCGACCTGTCGTCGCTAAGCGAAATGCTGGCCGCCAAATGGAAGAGCGGCGGCGCCTCCGGCGCCAGCGACGACCAATCGCTGCGATCCGGCCAGTTGCGCAGCTTCAAAATCGTTGCCCTGGATCCGGCGGGGAAGAAAATCGAAGTGGAACCGGCGTAGCGGTAGAAGCTCAGGGCTCAGGCGCGGCGATAAGGATTGTGCGCAGGCAACTTCTGCTCAAGGTTATTGGCGGTGCCGCGGATGCCAACATCCTTTGCCGAACGTGTGAAGGGCTGCCGTCACATTTTCACGAAGCCGGAGGTTGCCGGGATTCTCAATCTGCAACTGCGCGGAGCGCTGGCTAAGTCGTGCCGGGTCAAGCAAGTGCTCGAATGACGAAATACGCGATCATCCTGTACTGGAGCACGACAACGAGGCATTCATAGCGGAAGTACCGGAATTGCCGGGTTGCGTCGCGGACGGTCCCACAAGGCAGGAAGCGCTCGCGAAACGCCGAGGAGCAGTTGCTCGGCATTGAACTTGGCAGCTTAAGTTCTCCCGGTTTGTGACCGATATGTGAAACGAGGGGCAGGTCCGGTCTGATCCCTCGAGGACGGCGGCCGCTGCCGCAACCCTCGGGCAGTAAGGAAAGCATGAAACGAGTCGGGTTCATTGGACGGATGCTATTGGCCTTGGGCGCACTCGTGGCGATTGGAGGACTGCACTCTCTGGGGGCCATCTGGGAGCTGAGGATGGTCAGCGCGGAGCTGACGCGTGCCATCCGCTATCATTCGCCTCGAATCGACTATTCCCAGGGCCTTCGCGCCACGTCTTCGGAGATGATTGCCCGCCAACAGCAGAGCGCGCTCCATGCCGCGCAACACGATCAGGCCGCGATGGAACGGGACATCAAGGCATGGTACGCCGCCGACAAGCGGGCACATGAAATGGCCGATACGGTAATGCCATTGCTGGAGGAAGACCCCGGAGGCGCGTGGCAGCTGAACCGGGTCGAAGCCGCCTAGGCAGCGTGCGAACCGCGGGCGGCTGCCTTCATGGGTCTGGTGCGGAGCGGCAAACTGGACGAGCTCGGGCCTCTGTTGGACAAGATAGATCCCTGCATCAAAGAGATGGACGAGGCCGGAGCGGCGTTGCGGGATACCGGGCGCGAGAGGCTCAAACAGGCCGGTGAGCGGTCCGGCCTGATCAACATGGCCGGCTTGTGGGTTGCTTCCTTTGCGGCATTGCTGTTCCTGACGGTGATTGGTGTAGCGATCCGGTTGGCGCGCCGAGCGGGTGAGCTGCTGAAAAGCGGTATCCTGGGCGTTTACAAAGGAGCCAACCAGGTCGCCTCGGCGGCTGCCTCAGTCTCCGAGACCAGCCAAGCCCTGGCTCTGGGCGCCAAATCCAGGGGAACCGTCCTGGCCGGTAGTAACACAATCGCCGCGAGCGAGAAGGTGAACGAAAGCGCGAAGCTCAACCAGGCCAACGCCCAGACCGCGGTCGAACTCGTTACCCAGACGCAGTGCACGATCGGCGAGACGGGCCAGGCGCTCGATCAGACCGTCGCGGCGATGAAGGAGCAGATCGTTTCCAGCGCCAAGATCTCCCACATCATCAAGGTAATCAACGAGATCGCGTTTCAAACCAATTTGCTTGCCCTGAATGCGTCGGTGGAAGCCGCTCGCGCGGGTCAGGCCGACTGGGCTTCGCCGTGGTGGCCGACGAAGTGCGCCGCCTTGCCCGCCGTTCAGCGGAGGCTGCGGAAGATACCGCGGCCCTGATCGAGGAGTCGATCGCCAAGTCCAATCCAAGCGGGGCGAAGGTCGACCGGACTGCGCGGTCTTTCCAAACTATCGCGCAGCAGTCGAACCGGGTGAAGGAACTTGGTGAACGAGATATGCACCGCGAGCCAGGAACAAACGCAATATGTGTTCCAATTCTCGGAAGCGATTCGATCCTCCGAGCAAATGCTGAGCGAAGGTAGCCAGAGGAACGCCTCCGCCTCCGCCGCGCTGATTTCCGAGTCCGAGGTTTTGAAGGATCTGGTTGAGCATCTGATCGTGTTTGTGCAGGGCGGACGCCAGGGAAAGAACGGACGCAAACGGCCCGGCGCCGCCAACTACGGACGGCGGCGCGCCGACACGCCGCGAGCCGCAGCCCTCGCCAGCACTACCGGGTCATAACAGGACGGCCCGCTCTCCCTCACAGCGGCAGCCTGAACCGCGCCACGCAGCCTGCCGCACCGGCGCGGTTTTCCAGAATCAGCGCACCGCCGTGGCCCTCGGCGATCTTGCGGCTCAGCACCAGGCCGATGCCGCTGCCGCCGGGTTTGGTGGTGAAGAAGGGAACGAACAGGTTGGCCGTGCCGGCCAGACCCGGGCCGTCGTCGATCACGCGGATCTCGAGCATCGAGCCGTCGCGGCGCCAACCGATGCCAACCGCGCCGCCGGTCGAAAGCGACGCGTCCGTGGCGTTGCGCAACAGGTTGATCAGCACCTGCTCCAACTGGTCGGGATCGGCTTGCACAGTGATCTGCGGGCCGGCTTCCATCGCCACCGGCAGCCGGGTTTCCAGTCGCGCGGCCCTTTCCACCGCCTCGGCCACGTTCAGGGGCTGCAGCGTCGGGCGCGGCAGCTTCGCCAGCCGCGCGTAGGCGCCGATGAAGCGGCTCAGGCTGTCGGACCGCGACGTAATCACACTCAATCCGCGCCGCATGTCGTCACGCCAATCCTCCGCCATGGTCTCTCGCGCCAGCATGCTTTCGAGCGACCCCGCAATCGATTTGATGGGCGCCAGCGAGTTGTTCAGCTCGTGGCCGAGCACCCGCACAAGCCGCTGCCACGCTTCCAGCTCCTGTTCGCTCAGGGCCTTGGTGAGGTCGCTGATCACCACCAGTTCCAGCGGCAGGCCGCGCTCCCGCACGCGCGTGCGGCGAACTCCCCAGCGCCCCGCGCCGCCGGGAAACACGGCTTCAAAGGTGGTCTGCTCCGGCCCCCGCAGGCAGGCGTCGAGGCCCAGTTCCCCGGCGCTGCGGCCCAGCAGTTTTTCCGGCCCTGCGTCCAGCAGCCGCTCGCCGGCGCGATTGGCCAGGCGCAGGCGCTCGCGCTCGTCGAAGGCAAAGACGGCCACGTCGATTTCCCGCATCACCGTGCGCAGCAGGGTGGTGGCTTCCATGGCGCCGAGCCGCTGCTCGCGCAGTGTGCTGCCCAGGTTGTTCACCTCGCGCATCACTTCGGCCAGGGCATCGTTGGGCCGGGCCGCGCGGCCGCGCACGGAAAAATCGCCCTCGCGCAAAGCCGCCAGCAGGTTCGATACGGTTTGCAGCGGGAAGACCACCCGCTCCCGCAGTGCAAAAGCCACGCCGATCCATACCGCCGCGATCAGCACCGTCAGCACCCACGGTTTCCCGCCGACGTCCAGTAAGCGCAGCCACCGGCCGCCGCGCACGTCCGACCATAGCAGCACCAGCGCGCACAGCGAACCCGGCAACCCGGCCAGTACGGCCAGCAGCACGATGCGATCCTGGAAACTCAGCCTTTCGGTTTTGGTCGGGCGGGCCATCGTCGGCACTACCGTCGGCTCAAACCTCGATCACGACAGCCCATAACGCTGCAAGCGGCGGTACAGCGCACTGCGGCTCACGCCCAGGGCTTCGGCGGCGTGGCTCACATTGCCGTTGAACCGCGCCAGGGCCTTCTTGATCAGCAGCGCTTCCACTTCCTCCAGGCTCATCTCTTCGAGCTTCGGCGGGCCTTCGCGCCCGGTACGCAAACCCAGGTCGGCCGCGCGGATAGTCTCCCCTTGCGCCATCAGCACGGCCCGCTCCACGGCGTGGTCGAGCTCGCGCACGTTCCCCGGCCAGGTGTGCGCCAGCAGGGCTTTCACAGCGCCTTCCTCGAATCCGGCGATGGCCTTGCGGTAATGGCCTTTGTGCTGCGCCAGAAAGTGGCCGGCCAGCGGCGGAATATCTTCGCGGCGGTCGCGCAACGGCGGCAGGTGTATTTCGATGGTATTCAACCGGAAGAGCAGGTCCTGGCGGAACCGGCCCCCCTCCACCGCCGCGTTCAAGTCCGCATTGGTGGCGGAGAATACGCGTACGTCCACGCGGCGGTTCTTCGACGAGCCGACCCGTTCGAATTCGCCGGTTTCGAGCGACCGCAACAGCTTGGCCTGCAGCGGCAGCGAGACGTTAGCGATCTCATCGAGAAAGAGCGTGCCGCCATCGGCCATTTCGAATCGCCCCACCCGGTCCGTCTTGGCGTCGGTAAACGCGCCCTTGACGTGGCCGTACAGCTCGCTTTCGAAAATGCCCTCGGCCAGACCGCCCGTATTCACCGTCACCAGCGGCCTGGTGGCGCGCAGCGAGGCGTTGTGCAGGGTTTTGGCCACCAGCCCCTTGCCGGTGCCGTTTTCGCCGGTGATCAGAACATTGGCGTCCGACGGCCCCACCCGCGCGATCACTTCCAGCACCGGGCGCATAGCCGCCGATTGCGCCACCAGCTCCGGAAACCGTTCCGCCCGCAGCTCACGGTTTTCGGCTTCGAGGCGCTGCCCGGTCCGCAACGCCCTCCCCAGCTCGATCTGGGTCCGTAAAATGGTGGCCAGCCGCGCGTTCTCCCAGGGCTTCTGGATGAAGTCGCGCGCCCCCCGCCGCATCGCTTCCACCGCCAGCTCGACCGATCCCCAGGCCGTCATCACGATCACCGGTAAGGTAGTGTCCAGGTTCTGAATCCGCTCCAGCAACTCCAGCCCCTCCTGCCCCGAGGTGGTGTCGCGGGCGTAGTTCAGGTCCATCAGCACCGCGTCGAAATCGCGCGATTCAATGGCCGCCAGCGCCGCCGCGGGCGAGGTGGCCGTTTCCGCCCGATATCCCTCCCCTTTGATCAGCAGGCGAAGCGCCTCCAGCACATCCGGCTGGTCGTCGGCCACAAGAATGGAAGGAATAGACCCGGCATTTTTCGTTTGCGCCATCGGTTCTATCTATTGATAGCGCAAACTCGCATTCGCGGGTACGGCAAAGGGTTACGGCATAAAAGCGGCGTGCCGTATCGCCGCTCAAAGAGCCCCTATTGGAACGATGCCTTTTGTCCGATACGTACTTCAGCAACGTTGTCCGCCAAAGTTACACGCCCGAGGGCATGGACGCGAGCTCGCCGTGGCTCCGGATACTGGCCTTCCGTAAAGGTCCGGGGCACGAAGCACAAGAACGATATGAGGATAAAGCCAACATGGCCAAAAGAAGACTTTCGCTGAGCGCCAGGTTTGCAGTATGGACATCCGCCGTGATCGCGGCTGCCACTCTAGGTCTGACAGTCACGGTCTATTCCGTCTCCTCTCGCGCCCTCACTGAGCAGGCGGACGAAGGATTGGACCGTATCGTTGGCAGTACCGCCGAAGCGCTGGATCTATGGATTGGCAGCCGTGAGCGGGATGCGGTCAACTTGAGCGAGCTACAGCCGCTGGTCGCCGCCTGCACGAACCATAAACTAGCCGAAGCCCAACAGGTTCTGAACCGGATCCAGGGCCGGTCGGCATTTTACGAGAACGTGTTCCTGGCCGACCCGGACGGCAAGCTGTTTCTCGACGCCGCCGGAAAGGCCGTCGGCTTCGATTTGGCGTCGGTCGAAGGCTTTCGCGTGAATGCGGAGCACGCCCGCCAGGGAGAAGTCTGGATGGGGGAAGTCATGAAGTCGCCCGCGACGGGCCGGCCCGTGACACTTCTCACGGCGCCGATCAACGCCGGAGGACAGGTAGTGGGTATCCTGGGCACTCCAATCGAGGTATCGAACTTCTCGGACGCCTTCGTCAAGAACCACCCGATTGGCAAGACCGGGTGTTTGTTCATGCTCGATAGCGCCGGAATCACCCTGGCGCACCCCGACCCGGCGAAAATTATGACCTCCGTTGCCAATACAGACTTCGGCCGTGAAATGTTGACACGGGGCCAGGGATCCCTACAGTACGAATCTGAGGGAACCACCAAAATAGCCCACTTTCGGCGCGCACAAAAAAAAGCATGGATCATTGGCGCCATGTTACCGGCCAAAGAATTACGGGAGGGCGTACGAACGATCCAGCTCTACTTAGTTCTGTTCGGCCTCGTGATGCTGACCGGTACGGTGTGCGCCGTATTGGTAATCGCGGGGAGGGTCTCGCGCTTGATCCGTAGCGTTGTTTCCGATCTGGGCGGTTCAGCCGGGCAGGTCGTGGCGGCTTCCTCCCAGATCGCGCAGACCGCTCAGAGCGTCGCTCAAGGAGCCTCCCAGCAGGCGGCCTCGCTCGAAGAGGCATCCGAGACGGCGCGCGAAGTCACCGAGGGTGCGCATAAGAGCAAGGAACGGACGGCGACCCTGGCCGGCGTAATGCGAGAAGCCGGAACCAGCTTCCAGGTGATGGACAATTCCATGGAACAACTGCTCCGCTGGATGAAAGACTCCAAACACTCCAGCGAGAAGGTCTCGAAAATCATCAAAGCCATCGATGAAATCGCGTTTCAGACGAATATTCTGGCTTTGAATGCGGCCGTGGAGGCGGCCCGGGCCGGCGAGGCCGGCATGGGATTCGCCGTGGTCGCCGACGAGGTCCGCAACCTCGCGAAGCGTAGCGCGGACGCAGCCAAAGAAACCTCCACCCTGATCCAGGAGTCGATCGACAAAACCGCGGAAGGACAGGTCACCGTGGATCGATGCGCGCAGGCCATGGCAACCAATTCTCAACTCGCCAAGCGCGTGGTGCAACTGACCGATGAACTGGATGGGGCGACAGTCGAGCAGGTGCGCGGCGTCGATCTCATCTCGCAAGCCGTGTCGCGGATGGAGCATACCACTCAGGAGACGGCCGCCAGCGCGGAGGAGAGCGCGGCGGCGAGCCAGGAACTCACCGCTCAATCCGAGTCGATGCGTGGAATCGTGGCCCAGCTTCGCGCGCTCGTCGACGGTGAGTCTTAAGCCTGATTGAGGATCGGCGCGGAATTGACTTCGAATCCGCCGGCTTGGCGCATGCACCTCTGCAGGCATTCATGCCTGCCGCGTAGCCATCTGTGCCGAGGTTTGCCTCCCGCACCGTAGCCCGGAGCAGTGTTCAGACTACCCTCGAAATTGGCACGACTGTCTGCGCCGCGGCTCTCCATCGCGATGCCGGATAGCTTTGCAGTCCAGGTGGCCAAACCTACCATCTGGTTTCGAAGCTGGTTCTCCATGTGGGGCACACGATAAGGAAAAGTCATTTACCCTTCGAAGCGCAAACACGCGCGCCCGAGATAAATCTCGTCTCCCGGCCTAAGTCGTTCGCCGCGGCGGTTGCCGGCGGGCACTTCGATGGAGCGGCCGTCGCGGAAAACGCGGGTGCCGAATTCGCTGCCGTCGTCGGCCACGCGATATTGGCCATCTTCGCGGCGAATGTG
>JBEKZL010000330.1:0-9138 GCA_049509915.1 Bryobacteraceae bacterium
GTTGTGCTTTTCCGCCGCTGGCCTGGCGCCTTCCAAGGCTGCCACCGCGCGCAAAAAGGTGGAGCAGGAGCACGTCACCAAGGCGCTGGCCGGGCTCGGCCAAGCGGCGCGTTATAACCAACTGCGCGAGCAGGTGATGGATCTCGCCGATTGTTCCCGGCGCACCGCGCAACTGGCCATCGCCGAGGCTTGCCGGCAAGGTTCCATCGTGCAGGCCAACGGCCAGTATCGGCTGCCGTTTTGATTCGCGCGACTTTGCGCTGGGTCGCGCCGGCGCAAACCCTGCCCCGCGGGGAGTCGGGGCCCGAGGCTGGCGACGGATCTGTAGCCCAGACCTGTTCCTCAGTCCCACCCCGCCGGTTCCGGCATCGGTTCCGGCGGGGTTCTTGTCTTCAAAAACAGAACACTGGGATCAGCTTCCGAGCCTGTCCTCGGAGTTAAAACGCGAAGCCGCCACGGCGCGCTTTGGCGCCGGGGCTTCCTTATTGAATCTTCCTCGCGGGATACCCTCTGCTGCCTATACAACGAAGTATCCTATCCCGACCGCACCCGATCCCTGCGCCACGGTCGCCTACACCGTCAGAGAGGAATGTGACGAACGCACCGGAGAATATCGTGAGAATGCAGCGGGGAAAGATCGTGACCCATTACACGATGAGGTCGCGAGGGATCACCGCACAATTCACACTCACAAATGCACCTGAAGATCGCCGTGACCGCCGGTGAATGGCGCGCGCCAGCAGTTCCTTGCCAGTGCCGGTCTCGCCGGTGATCAGAACGCTGGAGTCGGTCGGCGCGACCTTGGAGATGCGGGAAAGCACCTTTTGCAGGGGAGCCGAAGTTCCCACGATTTCTTCGAACATCGACGCCTTGTCGAGTTCTTCGCGCAACGTAACATTCTCTTCCTGGAGCCGTTGTTCTGCTAGCTTGCGATCATCGATATCGGTGGCTGCCGTGTACCAGCGTGTGAGGTGTCCGTGATGATCCCGCAGCGGGTTCCGGCGGGAAAGAAACCAGCGATACCTCCCATCCTTCCTACGTAAACGCAATTCGACTTCGTGCGGGAGACCGGCCGCGATTTGGTTCTGCTCCCCGCTCATCGTCCTTGCCCAATCCTCTGGATGGATCAGGTCGCGAAGGTCGCGGGTCTGCCACTCCTCAAAGGTAAGGCCGAGATAATCGAGCGCAGCCTTGTTAACATAAAGCCGCATGCTGCTGGGATCAGTCCCCAACACATACACGTGCTGCGGAGCGAAATCCAGGATCTGCCGAAACTCACTTTCGCTTTGGCGGATCTTCTCTTCCGCCTGCTTTGCGGCGGTGATGTCCGTCACTGCGCCCACAAAGTCGAGGTTGCCCGTTTTCACCGCGCGGCCGATTAAGTGGACGTGCTTCACCCGGCCATCCGGCATCACGAAACGATGTTCCATATCGAAATCCGTCTTTTCCCTGGTTGCATGGTCGAGAGTCTGCCGGACGAATTCTCTATCGCCCTGATGAATCCGCTGAAACACCAGATCGAATGTGGGCTTAACCGCTCGATCGTATTCCACGATGTTATAGGTCTCATCCGACCAGTAGATCTCTCCGCTGGCAACACCCAAGCCGAAACTGCCCGTTTGGCTGATCCGCTGCCCTTGAGCCAGGAAAGCTTCGCTCCGTTGCAGGTCGGAATAAAGGCCGGCGTTCTCGAGCGAAATCGCGGCCTGCGAAGCCAGCAACTGCAGCACGGTAACCTGGTCCGGTGTGAAGGTGCCCGGAGTCAGATTGTTCTCCAAGTATAGTGTGCCGACAAGCTTCGCCTGCCTGACGATTGGCAGGCACAGAACTGACCTGGAGCGCTTGTGCCGCACATATTCGTCCTTCGAATAGACGGGATCGGCCGAGGCATCATCGAGAAGCACGCCCTCCTGCGTCCGGATCACGTAATGCAGCGCGGATCGGGGGAGATCAGACGGCGTAACGGGTACCTGTCGAACGACAACTTCGACCTTGCCTGGGCCAGTGGTAGCCTCCGCTTCGATTCGCGGCTCGCCGCCTCGGAGCAGGACCAGAAGACCCCGCTCGGCCCCGGCATTCTCCACCGCGATTCGCAAGAGCTTCTCGATCAGTTCGGGAAGCACCATTTCACTCGAAATCGCCTGCGAGGCTTTGACTACGGTTTCGACGTCCACCTGCCCGGACTGCACCCCAATCGTGGCTGCGGAACCGTGAGTTCGCTCCTCGCGCAGGAACGGATAGCGTTCGTCGAGTTGTTTTACTTTTCCGTGGGCGCCCCAACGGTCATAGCAATTTCGCGCGTTGCGGAGATAGGCGTAGCCCGCGGTTTCGATACCGCGCGCCAGGTAAAATCGCCCTGCCAGCTCGTTGGCGAGGGCCTCGTTGTGGACCATGTCTGCGGCACGTGCGGAACCGATTGCACGTTCGTACAGCCGCTCTGCGTCGAGTTCCCGCCCATCGATCCGCGCCGCCTCCGCCCCGGCGAGTGCCGCCCGGTTGGAAAAATTCTCCGGACAATGGAGTCCCCAAGTATCGAGCTTTTCCAGATGTTCCGTCAACCTCGCACGATGATATTTGCGGTCCTCAGACGAGGCGGACTCATGGACGGCCGCATGGCAAAGCGCATCGTAGAAGTGGTACTCGACGATCTCCAGGAGAGACACGGTATTCCAGAGCATCGGTTCCGCCCTGGAGGCCGCTTGCAGGGCGTCCACATATTCACCCGCGAAGAATCGGGCCTGCAGCTTGCGGATGTAATACCAACATTCCGGGAGCGCCAGCACCGGGTTGCCAGCCAGATCGCGCTCAAGATCGCTTTCACGGAACACGGCGCCATCGAAGAAGCCAAAACGGGTGGTCAGTCCCCGCAGGCAGCGGATGAGACCGAGTTGGCCCAGGATCCAGCCCTCGATCGCTCCGAAGCCGACTTTACGGGCAAAGGCGAGCCCGTGTTCCGCTTGCTCCTGAGCCAGGAACAACGGGTCGCCGGCCATGAGATAGTTGGTGTTGAGCTGGCCGCAAGCGTATCCCGCGTAACTGATTTCGCCGGTCCGGCTGGCGAGGTCGAAACCACGAAATAGGAACTCGCGCCCCTTTCGGACATGCTGACTCCATGGCACGACGAAGCCAAATGTCTCGAATGTCCTGGCTTGAAAACGCTGCAGTCCGGGACGCTCGGCCAAATCGCACCCCAATCGTCCGAAGCGGTAGCCGGCATCGAACTGGCCGAAGTGGGGCCCCGCCAACGTGCCTAGCTGTACGTAGGCGATGCAAGACGCATCACTGTGACCGCGCTCGAGTCCCAAGCTAACAGCGGTGCAAACAGCCACTTCGAATAGATGATAGGAGTCAAAGAAGTGCCCTGCGACTGCAACTCTGATCAGAAGATCCAGAGCTGCCAGCGAATCCGGGGCGCTCATGAGCGGCAGATTGATGAGATCCTCGATGGCGCGAGCGCCCAGCCGGGTCCAGATGCCCTCGTAGGCGCGCCGAGCATCCACTTCCGTCGGACGCTCCGGCAGGTTGACGTCGAGGTGTCGTAACGCACGCAAGCCCACGGCGACTGCCTCATCGCTACGATCGATTCCCTGGTAAAGATCGACTTGCAGGCAGGCCACCGCGACGCGCTCTCCCGTCGTAACGGCACGGATGGAAAGGCCGCGCAAACGCGCTTCGGCTTCCGCGATCATTCCGGAGGCGAACTCGCACTGCGCTCTAGCCAGCTCCAGGGTAAAGCAGAATTCGCGACGCTGCTGCCAACTATCCCTCGTCAGTAACGCGGCTCCCGTGGTCAGGTAATTCAACGCGGATACATAGGCGGATGAGGCTTGGGCACGCTTGCCGGCAAGCAGATTGAATTCGGCCAGTTGCCCGCGGTCCTCCGGCGCCGTCACCAGGGACGATGCGCGGTTGAGTTGGTTGACAATCGCGAAAACGGCTTCGTCCAGCTTGGCGGGAGGCGTATCCGCGACCAGCAACCTGCCAATCCGAAGGTGTGCCCCAGCGCGCTCGCTTTCCGGGATCAGCGCATAGGCCGCTTCCTGAATACGGTCATGGAGGAAGGCATACGATCCCTCCAGGCGGAGGATCAGCCCAGTGCGCACGGCTTCCAGAAGAGCAGCGTGGATCGCCTCTTCAGATTGTCCGAAGACCACGTTTAGCGTACCGATCTCAGCCGCGTTGCCGAGGCAGGCGAGTTGCTGGAGAGCGGTCTGCGTGTGGCGCGGCAATCGCCGCAGCTTGCCCACCATCAGATCCACCACGTTGCCGGAGTAGCGCTTGCCGCGAATCCGGTCCAAGTCCCAGATCCAGGCCGCCGCACTCGGATCGAACCGGAGCAGGCCTTCCTCAACCAGGGCGGTGAGGAACTGGATCGTGAAGAACGGATTGCCGCCGGTCTTTTCGTGGATCAACAGCGCCAGAGGACCAGCGGAGTTCGGTCCGCAGCGCAGGGCGTCGAGGACCAGCCGTTCAACGTCGTCGAGCCCGAGAGGCGCCAGCACGATTTCCTGCACTCTCGTCCCCGCTTCGCGGATCGCGCCCAGCGTCCGCATCAACGGATGAGACGCACTAACTTCGTTGTCGCGATAGGCTCCGATCACCAGCACGTGCCGCACGTCCCGATCGGTAACCAGGCGCTCCAGCAGTTCCAGAGTTGCCGTGTCCAGCCATTGCAGATCGTCCAGAAACAACGCCAGCGGATGCTCCGGGCGGGCGAAGGCGCCGAGGAACCGCCGGAACACCAACTGGAAACGTGCCCGCGCTTCTTGCGGTGGCAGGTCTGTTACGGGTGGTTGTTTGCCGATGACGAATTCAACTTCGGGTATGAGGTTGACCATCAGTTGGCCATTCGGCCCCAGCGTCTCTAGAAGGGCGTGCCGCCAACGGTCCACCTCGGCTTCACTCGAAACCAGGATCTGACGCACCAGCATCTGGAATGCCTGTGCCAGCGTCGCGTAAGGTACGTCGCGCTGGTACTGGTCAAACTTGCCTGCGGCGAAAAGCCCGCGCGGCGGAACCAGCACCTTGTGCAACTCATTCACTACCGAAGATTTGCCGACGCCGGAATACCCAGACACCAGCACCAGTTCGGCGGTTCCCTGCGCCACCACCCGATCGAATGCCGCAAGCAGCGTATCGACCTCACGCTCCCTCCCGTACAGCTTCTCGGGTATCAGCAAGCGGTCCGACGAGTCATGCGTACCCAGAGGGAAGGGGTCGATGTGACCATGCGACTGCCACTCCTCCATGCAATGCCGGAGATCGGCTTCCAGACCAGCGACCGTCTGATAGCGCTCTTCAGCATTTTTGGAAAGGAGCTTCATGACGATAGCGGATAACGGATCTGGGACCGCGCGGCGATCCGCGGGTGCCACCGGCTGACGTGCGATGTGGCAGTGGACCCACTCCAGAGGGTCGGCGGCAACAAACGGCAGCACGCCCGTAAGCATCTGGTACAAGGTGACGCCCAAAGAGTAGAGATCGCTACGGGTATCCATTGATCGATTCATGCGCCCGGTCTGTTCCGGGGACATGTAGGCAAGGGTACCGGCAATGATTTCCGGTGGCGCCGGCGCCTGGCGCTCGCGCGGCAGACGGGACGCGATGCCGAAGCCGGTAAGCCATACGTGGCCGGCGTCGTTGACGAGCACGTTCTCGGGCTTGACATCTTTATGGATCAAACCGCGCTGATGGGCATGGCCGAGCACCGTTGCCAAGTTGATCGCAAGGCTTAGAAGACTCGCCAGATCGAGAGGCTGGTCGCTCGCCCGCTCCAGAACGACGTCTAGGGGCTCACCGCCTGGATCGGCGAGAACCAGGATTGTCCGCCCTTCGTGACGCGTGAGCGCCAGCGGCTTGGCCGCCCACGCGGGCTCCAGTTCGGCTGCGAGCGAGGATTCGTGCTCAAGGCGTCGCAGACTCTCGGGCAACGGTTGTTCTGCGGTAGGAGCTACCACCAGGAGGGGCATTGGATTGCCGCGCTGCCGGGCGCGGTAAAGAGTGAATTCCGCTCTATTGCGGATTGGCTCCAACACGTACTCAGAAGCAGCTGCCATTGGGGGCATCCACAGCGCCACAGCTCAACGAGCCCAGATATGCATTCTGGCGAGGGATTAGAAAAGCACGTCATCTGATCCACGTGCGCCTACTGGGGCAAAGCTGAGTTTCGCAACCGACTGTCCGAAGGATACCATTGTGCCGCGCAAACGTGCGCCGGCTTCCCGAAACGCCTCGGCCGCGGACGCGTCGAGTTCGGCGAAGGGCTCGCTCGCCGGTTCCTGCTCGACCGGTTCGGTCACGATCGCGGACGCGTCCTCCGGCAGGTCCCTCGGATTTAGGTTGCAGATATTCGGTCCAATCTGCCGCCTGAATCCACTGGCGACATGAGGACGAAGCGTATTCGACCGTGCAGTACTCGCTCCAATATGCCCGAAAGGTCGATGCCGCTATCGCGCCCCACTGCGGCCCCATTCGGAGAGACACTCGCGTAAGGGCTGCCAACCCTCGACGTCGTCTCCCAGTTTGATGCCCACAGAAGTCCTCCGGAAGTCGCTGAAACCAAAGACATTGTCTGGCTGTAAGATCAACGAGCTTCGGCAATTGCCGAATGGGGTCAAAAGCCTTCTCGTAAGGAGGGTGTGGACAACCCGCGGGGGGCCTAGCTGCCTTTCGAAGGATCCGTCCCCTTGAAGCGATTCTTGTTGATCTTCAAGGACCTGATCTTCGACTCCAGCGTGGTCCGCGGTATACCGAGTTTCTCAGCGGCGCCCGAGGGCCCGTAGACGCGTCCTCCGCATTCACGCAACGCAGCTTCAATTATGGCCTTCTCCTGAGCAGGTGGTCTGTTAAGGAGGCCCGGCTGGATATCCGGGTCAAGGGGCGAACGCTGCCGGGAAAGCCAACTTTCATCCACTGAAAACGTCTTGGATTCACTGACAATGACGGAGCGTTCGATCACGTTTTGCAACTCCCGAATATTACCGGGCCACGTGTATGCTTGCAGCAAATCCAGGCTCCTTTTGTCGACCGCGGTAAAATGCCTGCCTGCTTTCCGCGCGTACCGATTCAGGAAATACGTGACAAGCAACGGGATGTCTTCTCTTCGATCCCGCAGAGGCGGCATCTCAACGGGAAAGACGTTCAGCCGGTAAAACAGGTCGCTTCGGAACTTATCCGCGGCGATCGCGGACTCCAAGTCTCGATTGGTGGCGGCGATCACACGAACATCGGCCCGAATGGATCCGCTTCCTCCGACCCGATCAAATTCGTGTTCCTGCAGCACTCGCAGCAGCGCCGTCTGGGTTTCGGCCGGAAGCTCTCCGACCTCGTCCAAAAAGATCGTGCCTTTTTCGGCCAGTTCAAAGCGTCCCAATCGGCGCTGCGTTGCGCCCGTGAAGGCGCCTTTCTCATGGCCAAATAATTCCGATGCGATGAGATCACGGGGGATCACGGCACAGTTTACGCTCACGAATGTGTGTGAAGATCGCGGTGACCGCCTGTGGATGGCACGCGCCACAAGTTCTTTCCCGGTACCGGTCTCGCCGGTAATCAGAACGCTGGAGTCGGTGGGCGCGACCTTGGAGATTCGGGAAAGCACCTTTCTAAGGGACGCCGAAATTCCCACAATTTCTTCGAACATCGATGCCTTGTCGAGTTCTTCGCGCAACGTTACATTCTCTTCCTGGAGCCGTTGCTCGGCTAGCTTGCGATCATCGATATCGGTCCCGGCGGCATACCACCGCGTCGTTCTCTTGAGCCGCACTTCGTATTCAAATGGCGATCCGCTTTGGAATTTTGCGGGAAGGTCATTGCTCACGAGCGCGGCATCCTGCGGATGCAGGACCTGCTGCAAGCCGGCATTCTGCCATTCTTCCAAAGTAATGCCGTAATAATCCAGCGACGCCCGATTCGTGTAGAGGCGTGCCCCGTCGGGCGCCAATTCGGTGATGTGCAGCGGTGACAAGTCGAGAAGTTGCCGGGCTTCCTTTTCGCTTTGGCGGAGTTTCTCATGCATTCTCCTACGCTCATCAATATCCGTTATCAAGATATACCAACGTACGATACGACCTTCTGCGTCTCGCGCCGGCAGGCCGCGTACCACGAACCAGCGGTAGACACCGTCGGCGCCAAGGATCCGGTGTTCAATGTCATACGGATCCCCGGTTTCTATCGAGTGGATCCAGCGCGCCGCCACCATCTCGTATTCATCCGGATGTAGAAGCGGGCGCCAATCGGCCAGTTGATCGAGGCTCCAGCCCGTATAGTCCAGGATTCCTTGATTGCCGAATTCGACCTCGCCTCGCGGAGTCATCGTGACGAGGAATCCGGGAACGGAATCGACGATGAGACGAAAATTCTGTCCCTCCCTTTGTAGATCGAAATAAAGGCCCGCGTTCTCGAGCGAAATTGCGGCTTGCGAAGCCAGCAACTGCAGTACGGCAACCCGCTCCGGCGTGAAAGCGCACGCAGTCAGATTGTTCTCCAAATACAGTGCGCCGACCAGCTTCGCCTGCTTGACGATTGGGAGGCAGAGGATGGACTTGGAGCCCTTCTGCCGTACATATTCGTCCTTTGAATACACGCTATCGGCCGAGGCATCGTCGAGGAGCACGCCCTCCTGTGTCCGGATTACGTAATGCAGTGCGGATTGCGGGAGATCAGACGGCCCGACAGTTATCTGTCGAACCGTAACCTCGATCCCGGCCGGGCCAGTGGTAGCCTCCGCTTCGATCCGCGGATCGCCATCCCCAAGGAGGATCAGCAGACCCCGCTCAGCTCCGGCATTCTCCACCGCGATTCGGACGAGCTTCTCGATCAGACTGGGTAGGACGATATCACTTGAAAGTGCCTGAGACGCTTTCACGACAGTCTCGACATCCAACTGCCCGCTCGGCGGGCCAATGGTGGAAGTGAGCGAGGACGATGCCGCTTGTGCGCGCAACTCTTGTGCGCGCAACTGGGGGTACTGCGCTTCGAGTTGTCTTACCTTCCCCGTGGCGCCCCAATGGTCATAGCAATTCCGCGCATTCCGAAGATAGGCGTCGGCGAATGTCTCGAAGCCACGCGCGGCATAAAAACGCGCGGCTACCTCATAGGCGAGCGCCTCATTATGGACAAAGCCGTTAGCGCGCGCCGAGC
>JBEKZL010000331.1:0-7009 GCA_049509915.1 Bryobacteraceae bacterium
CCGGAAAGGAAAATCGCCCGCCCGCGGCAAATCTACGTCGGCCCGGAAGTGCGCGATTTCGTGCCCATCACACGGCGCGCGCAGGTGGAAATGGCCGCCGTCTAGCTGAGTGGGACAGGCCTGGGGGTCTGTCCCGCTGAATTCAGGCTCGATACGCTTCGGTCAATGCCTGCTTTAGGAAGGCCAGGTCGGCGCGGATGGCGGGCAGCGAATCGGTGGAAGCGGCATCGACGTAGATGGTGATCGGGCCGCGATATTTCACTTGCGCCAGCACCGCCAGCACCCCCGGCCAATCCACCATTCCCTGGCCCAATCGGGCCGGCCTCAATCTGGCATCGCCACCGGTGGGCTTGGCATAGTCGCGCGCCGTAATCATCTTCAGCCGCGGCAGCGAGGCGCGCAAACCTGCCAGGCATCCGTCACCGCCGGATCTCGCGGCCGTATCAGCCGGATCGAATACGTAGCCCACGACCTTGGCATCGAGTCGCGCCAGCGGGTCGACGCCCGCCGCTGTGCCGGCCCCAGCCGTCAGCGCCGCGACGATTTCGGGCCCGAGGCCGACCGCCGTTCCGGTTTGGCGCGCAATCGACGCCAGCAGCGCCAGTTCCCGTGGCATGGTGGCCGGCGATTTCGGGCGGCCGGGGACGAACAACGGCACGCCCATCATCCCGGCCACGGCCATGGAAAGGCGCACGGTTCGGTCCTGTGGCGAAAAGGACTGGGGGGTCGCGATCGCCACTGCGTCCAGCCCCACACCAGTCAACGCCTCCACGAAACGCATCAGGTCCAGGTCGGCATGCTCGGGGGTGACGTGCGCGCCCGGCGCAACGGCGATCGCGGCGCCGTCGAATCCCATCATCCCCAGCAGGCCGCCCATTTCGTCGTAGCCGATCTTGACAAGCGCCTCCGAATCCAGGCAAATCGCCGGCAGCGCCCGGGGCCGAGGCCCATCGGCGTTGCGGTCCTGCGCCGCCAACGCGCTTGCCGTGAGCGCCAGCGCCTGCCGCCGGGTGAAGGGCATACCCGTAGTGTACGCCGCCGGGCGCGTTCGGATGCTTATTTCGCGGAGAGCATTCCGGCCCGCTCCAGCTTCTTGGAAACCGGCTCCACTTTGACGGTGATGTAGCCGGAGGGGGCGGTGACCGCGGTATAGCTGACGTCGTCTTTGCAGCCAGGATCGGTGTGAGTCCATGCACCATCCACAAGGTTGCCCTCGCAGAAGTGCGATTTCCTCTCGTCGATGGCGACTCGCCTAACCGGCTCCCGGTAGGTACTCACCGCGAAGTAGGCGGTTCGGTCCGCGCGGCTCAGTTTTCCACCAACGAGAGCCTTTTGCATGTCCGCGGGCAACTCGTCGGGCCGAAAATAAACGCTAAAGGTGAAGCCGGTATCCGTGTGCTCGTCCGATGCCAGAGGCTGGCCGGTTACCGAATAGATGACTTCATAGGCCGGTGCGGACGCTTCGGTTTCGGCTGACGGGCAGACGATAGAGCCGCCGGGATCCCTGGAAGCCAGCCGTTTGCAGTAGTTCGAGTCCATGGTGTATTTGACCCTGGTGGCGACCCGGACCAGTTTCACCCTTTCGAATCGAATGGTGCCGGGATCGGTTCCTGCCGGAAGGTAGGCAAGGTGGGTGAAGGGATGGAGGTCCCCGGTATGCATCTCCATGCTATTTTGCCAGGCGGCAACCGTGGGTACGGATTTGTTGGCTTCACGCGCGCGAAGCGGACAGAGCAATAACCCTCCGCTCAGGATGGCTACCGTGGTCGGGGCGAAAAGGCGTCGCAGCATCGTTTTACCTCCTCTGACTGTAAAGGCGGGGAATTCGCGGTTGAGCGATCACGGTGGGATATAATTTTGCAATGGAGGTCCGGGGTCTCTCTTCGGTTGCGCTGACGCGCATGCTGAAGGCCTGGAGCGGGGGTGACCGCTCGGCGCTCGATCGCCTGACGCCTGTCGTCTACGCCGAACTGCACCGGCTGGCCCAGCACAACATGGCCGGTGAACGGGACGGTCATCTGTTACAGCCCTCGGCTTTAGTCAACGAAGCCTTTGTGCGCCTGATGCGTGGCGCACCGGTGGAGTGGGCCAGCCGTGCGCACTTTTTTGCCGTCTCCGCCCGTCTGATGCGGCAGATTCTGATTGATTTCGCGCGTGCCCAACAGGCCGGCAAGAGGGGCAATCGCGCGCCGCACGTTGACATTTCCGAGATCGAGGATTCTCCCGGGAAGGCAGCGAGCGCGGTCGATCTGATCGATCTCGATGCGGCCTTGGAGGATTTGTCCAGGCTTGACCCGCGGCAGGCACAGGTGGTGGAACTCCGCTACTTTGGCGGACTGGAAAACGCGGAAATTGCCGCGGTTCTGGGAGTCTCGGAACCTACCGTGGTCCGGGACTGGCGCGTGGCGCGCGCCTGGCTGTTCACCAGACTTCAACCCCCGAACGCCGGCGTAAGTCGCCCCATCAAATGACGGCGGACGAGTACCGGCGGGCCGGTAGCCGCTGACGGCCAGCCTGACTCAGACGTGGGACAGACGATCGTCTTTTGTCGTCTGTCGGGCTGTTACGGCCCTGGCGAGGGTCCGACAGACCACGAAAACGATGGTCTGTCCAGGTCTGTCCCACCCGCTCATGGCTGAAACCTGCTGGCCGATCAAGCAGGCGGAGCGTTCCGACCGGAGTTGCGGCGGTGCTCCTTTCGGCGGGGCGGCCTGGGAGGCCGCCGCAGGCCGAAGGGCCTGCTCCACAAGTTCCGAAACCTGGCTCACCGCTGAGGATTTGCCGAGGCAGCAGTGTTTGTATTTCGGCGGTATGGTTCGGGCTTTTGTGCAAAATTGTGCATATGGGCGGGGTTCGGTTGGGCTTCGGCCTCGGGCGGGTTGGGCGCGGTTGTGCAATTTTGTGCATCGGCGGGCGATTCGGCGGGCTGCTGAGGAAATGCGTGTGGCTGGCTTCCTCCATGGCGGCCAACGAGTCGGCCGTGCCGGCGGGCTTTTCCTTTTCGAACTTGGGCGGGGTGGAGATCTTATCGATAACGAACATGGCGGCGCGGAGGCGGATGGAAGGCGAGGAGTTGGGGTCGGTGAGGACGGTGCGGATGGGTCAAAGAGGCGCCATTGGACAGGGCGTCGACGACCTGGAGTTGTGGGCCAGTCAGGTAAGGCGTGGGGATTCCCTTTCGGCTATACGATAGCGGGGGAGTGGGAAAAAACGGGGGGTGGGGAAGGCGTGGATCGGTCGCAAGACGATGGGAGAGTGGGATTTAGAAATATTTTCAAAGTTTGTGACGCAACTATACGGCCCTGCGAGGCCGTCGCCGGAACGGATGAAAATGCGCTCCGGTGCCACGGGCACCCTTGACGAGTTTGGCCCCACGGAGGTAGATCCCCAGCACGGCCGGGCTGGCACCCGGCTGGACCGATTGACAATCGGCCCGGCCGATATCGCCTCCGGCCAGATCCAGATCGACGGCTGCTATTTCGCCTGGGACAGTTCGGGCAACGTGCTGTTGTATGGCGGCACGTCCGGATACTCGAACGCCAGCGGGGTGTTGGGGCAGGCGGCTTCCATTTGGGCCGGAAACTGCACGATCAAACTGCAGAGTTCAAGCCTGTCGAGGCCGGTCGGAAACCCGCATGCGCTGGTGCTGACGGTGAATATCACTTTCCCGGAGCTGGACTACCCGGGCACCCTCACTAACGGCGTCCCGATTAGCTTCGTCGGGCCGCATGAGGTGTACGCCTGGGGCACGACCAACGAAGGGCTGTCCACCGGGCAGGTGGATCTCGGGTCCCTGGTAGTGAGCCAGGGGCAGGATTTCACCTTGAACCTGGCGCCCACCGGCGCGGTGATGGTGCCGGCCAGCACCTACACCGTGCAGTATCTGGCGCTGACCGCGCAGCCCGTGGGCGGGTTCAGCGGCAATATTTCGCTTTCCTACGACCTGCTGCCGATGGGCGAAAGCTGCATGGAGCTGGTCGGCGCGCCGGGCACGATTGCGGCCAATGGGCAAGTCACCGTCGCCATTCAAATCAGCGATTGCCCGGCGGCGGCGACGGCGATTTTCTATTTGCTGGGCTCGGCGAACGGCATTAGCCGGCCCCCGGCCGGCACCGGCACCATGATTGTCGCCCAGCCCTCCGGCAACTTCACGGTCGCGGTGGGCGCGCCTTCGCCGGTCACGCTGACGCCGCAGGGCCAGGTAACTTTCCCGGTGACGTTAAGCTCGGTCGGCGGCTTCGCCGGCACCCTGAGCTTGAGCCTGAGCAGCGCCCCGCCGGCGGGGGTGAGCTATTACTTCTCGCCGGCGCAGGTTACCCTGTACGGCGGAGGCACGGCGACCAGCTACCTGACGTTCACCAGTTCCACGGCCACGCCGGGCGGTAGCTTCCCGCTGGGAGTTACGGCCACGGGGGGCCTGCAGGCGAACAGCGCGGCTTTCACGCTCTCCACCCAGGTGACCACTTTCCAGGTGACCTCTGTGACCGGCGGCGGAATCGTGCAAAATACAGGGCAGGGGGTCGAGATCACGCAGAGCGTTCCGGCCAACAACGCCCCGGAGTACACGACGTGCAGCGCCGCGGACCCGAACGTGACCTGCGAGGTGATTTCCTCGTCGTCGGGGACGGTTACCCTGTACGTCACCGCCGGGACCGGCGCGGTGCCATGGCACGCGGGTGCTGAAACTGAATGGGGGCGCCGGGACTTCGCATGTGGCGCTCGCGGACTGCGAATGCGAGGATACGATCAGTAGTATCGTGCCATCGACAATCCAGGCGGGCCAGAGCGAGGCGGTCACGATTTACGGGACCATGACGGACGAGGACTGCGAAGAGGACGACGATTGCTCCAGCCCCAGCCTGATCATCAACGGCCCTGGAAACCTGACGGGCTACGTCACGAGCTGGACCACTTCATCCCTTTCCGCGGAGCTTTGCGCGGGCCAGTACTCCGCGGGCGACTACGGCATAATCGTGAACATGTGCGGGGGATACTATAATCCGGACGAGTTCCTCGAACCGCCGGAATTCGGCTGCTGGAACGGCCCGGTGGGTGAGACGGTGACGGCAGGGGTGGGGCAGCAGGAGTCGGCAGCCGTTCAGGTGACTCCAGGCCCCACGACGATACTGGCGTGGCAGAGCGCTGGCCCGTCGACGGTGCCGCTGAACAGCTGCGTCACGATTCAGGCCGCTGGGCGGCCGGAGGGGGGACGTTCTCCTGGACGACCTCGAGCCCCGCGGTCACGCTGTCCAACGCAGACACGGCCAATGTTACCGTGTGCTCCGTCGCGGGGGCGTTCAGCCAGGCCCGCGGGGACGTGGCCGTGAACGTCACCTATACGGCGGGCGGCGGAGCGAGCCCTCCCGCGACGACCACGTTAACCATCCAGGAACCCATGTCCTTGGAGCCGAGCACGGACACATTCAGCCCGTCCGGCACACCTGCATCCAGGGCGCGGGGCCGACCACGGCGGCGATGAGTTACTACGCCGACAGCCTGGTGGGCGCCACGTACACGTCCTATCTCCTCAGCCGCGTCTACGGGACAATAACGCCTCCGGCGTCCGTGTTCGACCAGTTTGCGCCCGAGACCGTTCAACTGTCGATGGCCCTGGCGGAAACCTACAGCCCAACTCAGCAGGGCGTCACCGTCAACACAGGGACGGGTGCCAACGTGGTGGTAACGGATTTCTTTGTCTTCTGCTCTCAAACGTGTAGGCAGAACGGAACCCAGACGGTGACCGCTACCCAGACCATCTATGCAAACAACTTCAGCGTTGCCACGAAGAATGTTACGTGGACGTGCACGGGGGCCACGGCTCAGTGACCGGCATTAACCTTATGCTAACGAAGAGTTTCCAGAACTTGTTGCTGGGCTACGCCATATGCCTGGGCGCTTGGCCCGGCGCGTCCGCCGCACAGGGGCTGACGTCCGCGCCAATCCGGGAATTTTCCCGAACGGGCCCGACGGCCGAGGTCGTCAGGGGGCTCATGCGGTCCATGTACCAGCAGGGTGTGTTCGAGAGAGTGGTCGGGTTCGAGAGCCTTAACGCGCCGGGGCACGTGGTGTCTCTGGCCGCCGCCAACACAGACCTCGGAGCCGCGCTTCGCACCATCTGCGGCCAGGACCCCAGCTACAAGGTGGTGGACACGAGCAGCCCACACCTGATTAATCTCCTCGCGGCCGATGGCGGGGCGCCGGGGCGTGAGGTGCTGGAATTCCGGCTTCCCAGGTTCGACCTAGACCTGGACGAACTGCCGCAGAACCTGATCTTGAAGCTGCCGGACTACTCTCCCGTCCTGACCGCCTACCTCCGTGGGGTCTACCTGGGGGGAGGGGGAACTGAGCCGGACTGGGCTCCGGTCGGGTCCGGGCTTTCCGGCGACGGCAGGCTGCCGCACTTCGCGATACATCTCTCCAACGTCTCTGTGCGCGAGGTTCTGAATGCAATTGCCCTGGAGTCGTTCCGGATGTACAAGGCGATTGGGATTGACCCGCGCCTAGTCCACGCGCCCGACCAGTTGCGGGTCACGCCCTGTGGCTGGGAGTTCAGGTTCGAAAGCCCGCGGGGCGTCCCGTTCTGGGCGTGGTTACGCCAGATTTTTGTTCCCCTGTAGCGCCGCCGGGGGCGGGGCGGCGGGGTAGTCCTCGGTGCTACGGGGCCGTTAAGGGGCGTGTCACCAATTTCTGGAGGTACAACGATGATTTGGACAATGCGGTTCGCCCTTCGTGGGATCGGAGCCGGATTCCTCTTGGCGGCGCTGGCGATGGCGCAGGGCAACGGTTCCATTTCCGGGCGGGTGGTTTCCGAGCAGGGGGTTTTGCTGCAGGCTAAGGTGACGCTCACGTTTGCCAGCGCTCGGGGGTACCCGGCGCCGCCGCGGCGCGTGTCCACGGGGGCGGATGGGTCGTTCAGCTTTTCCCGGTTGGCTGCGGGGAGCTACGCTCTGTGCGCGCAGGTTTCGGCTGCCGAGGCGGCGCCGGCGAATTCGCCTTACGTGGATAGCTG
>JBEKZL010000332.1:0-7347 GCA_049509915.1 Bryobacteraceae bacterium
CCAGAAGGCCAATTTGCCTTCGCCGGTCAACCCCGAACGGATCTCCACCACGGCAGCGGGACACAACCTGCCGAACCGGAACTCCTCCGCGCGATCGAACACCACCTGTACGGGTCTGCCGGCTATCCGCGAGAGCCGCGCGGCTTCGAGCGGCGGCGTCCCGTAACACTTTCCGCCGAAAGCGCCGCCGACCAACGACGCAATCACGCGAACGTTGTCCGGCGGCACACCCAAAACCTCAGCCACCTCCTGTTTGGTGCGGAACGGCACCTGCGTGCTGGCCCAGACCGTCGCTCGCGACCCCTCGACGCTCGCCATCGCCGAATAGGTTTCGAGGACCGCGTGCGCGATGTAGCCGTTCATGTACCTTCGGGCCGCCACCGCGGTCGCCAGCTTTTCCCCCTCAGCCAGGCTACCCTTTTCACCCACCACCCGCGGCGTAGGCGCGTTTTTCACCAGGTGATCGAAAATCGTTTTGTCGTCCGGTCCCGGCTGCGGGCGTTCGAATTCCGCCTTCACCAGCGTCAGTGCCTCGTCGGCCATGTCAGGCCGCTCGTGCAGAACCGCGATCAGCCCTTCATCCCGGATCACGCGCACTCCAGGCAGCTTCTCCGCCGCGCTGATGTCGGCGCCCCTCAGTCGGGCGCCCAGCACCGGCGGCCGCACCAGACGGGCGTGCAGCAGACCTGGCAGAATCACATCGGCGGAGTACTTCGCCTTGCCGGTGACCTTGTCCACCGCGTCCTTGCGCGGCACCGATTGTCCCACAATGCGGAAAGCCGAGGCGGGCTTCAACGGCGCCCCCTGGACATGGCGTTCGATGCGCTTGCCCCCGACCATTTGTGCGTAGCTGACGCGGTTGCCCGGCGCCGCGGATTCGGCGACCACTCCGGCCGCGACCTGCAAGTGTTCGACCGGCACACGCAGACGCTCGGCCGCCATTTCAAGCAGCACCGACCGCGCCTCCGCGCCGGCCGCGCGCAGCACCGGGCCGAATTGCGAGATGCCGAGCGAACCTACCGTGGCCCTGTCCCACGGGCAGACACCGGTATCGGCCATTACCATATCGACCGAATCGAAGGCGACATCCAGTTCCTCAGCCAGCATTTGCGCCAGAGCGGTCGTAGTGCCCTGGCCTAGTTCCACCTTGCCGGTGAAGCACGTGACGCGGCCATCAGCGCCGATGCGCAGATAGGCGTTCCAGTCGGTGGGATACCCCTTAACGGCTGCCTGTTGAAACGCGGGCGATCGCTCCGCGGCGAAGAACACGAACAGCCCGGTTCCACCCAGCGCCAGAAAGCCGCGCCGGCTGGGATCCCCGGCTGGTTCGCGGCGTTTCATCAGACGCCCCTCTTCATGGCGGCCGCGGCTCCTTCGATGGCCTCCAGCACGCGAGGATGCGACCCGCAGCGGCAGAGATTGTCGTCCATGTGCTTCACGATCTCCTCGCGCGAGGGCTCGGCCTTCTCCGCCAGCAGGGCGTATGCACTCAGAATCATACCGGGGGTGCAGAAGCCGCATTGAAAGGCGTTATGCTTCACGAAGGCTTCCTGAATGGGGTGCAGACGGCCGCCCTGGGCCAAGCCTTCGATCGTCAGCACCCGCTTGCCGGCGACATCTTTGACCTGGGTCGAGCAGGACCGGACGGCCTGGTTGTCCACCAGTACCGTGCATGCTCCGCATAGCCCCTCGCCGCAGCCGCACTTGGTGCCGGTAAGTGCAAGATCGCTGCGCAAGACCCACAGCAACATGCGCTCGTTGTCCACCGTGATGCGAGTCGCCCGGCCGTTGAGAGTGAAGGATATGGGCCGCTCCATAAAATTCTTCCTACCGGCTGGAGCCCTCTTTCGCATCGCCCAGGGCCCAGAGTATTCCACCCAGAATGTGCCCCGCCAGCAGCGGATTGGAGTAAGCTTCCTTATTGTGCCCGAGGGCCGAGTAGAAAACCCGGCGCCCGCCGGTGGTAATTGTCCAGGCCAGCGGCACCGACCCGTCGATCAGGCTGTTCGGGAACTTCCCGCGCTCGGGGTCGTTCAGTTGCGCGGGATCGGCGACAAGCAGAGGGTGGAGATCCGGATTCAAGCTGTCATGGAAGTAGCATTCGTCCTCCCACTCGAAGGAGGCCGGCAGACTCCGTGTGGAAGGGTGGCTCGAATCCACGACCCGGACCACAAACTTCTGCAGCGCCGGGTGCCGCACAAATTTGCCGCCGATGGTGGAGACGAAAAATGGCCACTGGCGCTCGGTCGTGGTTGCGGCATGCAGTCCCACAAAGCCGCCGCCCCTTTGGATGTAGTCTTGGAACGCTTCGCGCTGGGCGTCGGTCAGGAACGCCTCGTTGTGCGTGCTGGAAAAAATCAGCACGTTGTACCGCTTCAGGCTGGCCGCGGTGAACACAGCGGGGTCTTCGGCGGCATCCACGGCAAAGCCGTTCTCCGCGCCCATTTTCCGGATAGCGTCCACGCTGCTTTGAGTGTTGTCGTGAATATAACTGCTGGAGGCGGTGACGGTCTGTCTGGTATAGACCAGAACGCGTTTGCGCCCGGTAGTCTGCGCGGCGCAGTTAGCCGCCATCAGCGTGGCGATGAGCAGGAAGAAGGTACAGCGTTTCATCAAAGCTCACGGTAATGTACGGCGAGTTCTTGCGCAAGCCTACCAGCGTTTTCGGGGCGTCGACAAAGAGCCATGTAGCAGACCGCTGCCAGCCGCGTTCCGGCGCGAACTCCCGTGCTGCCGTGTCCATCCGTGGTGCCTGCTCTCCTTCAGCCACGCGGCATCGTGCCGCGCCGCGGGAGGGCCAACGCGGGCGCGCCTCTCCGACTACACCGTCAGAAACCCGCTATGTTATTTATGTGAACGCGTTGTACTACGCGGGCGGGCCGGACGCTTTTCGGCAAAGCCGCCGCCTTTCAGGTAAACTTTGATGTTCGAGGCATTTTTTCATACAACGGTAATCAGGAGGTAAATCTCGGGATGAGACGGTTAGCAATAGTAGGTTCTGGACTAGCGTGGGCGGCCCTGCTCGGCGGCTCCGCATTGGCGCAGGTGCAAGCCGACAAGCCGGAGTGGGCCAAGGCTAAGATCTACAACACGGTCAAGCTGAAGCTGGCCCAACATAAGCAGGTCTTCAGCTTCACGGTAAACCACTTAGATGTGGCCCAGTATTGCGAAAAGGCCAAACACTACGACTGGTCCTTTTTCGATATGCAGCACAGCACGATGTGGTTTTCCGATGTCGAGAAGATGATCGCAGCGTGCCCCTACAACGGCGCGATTCCGTTCGTGAGGCTGCCGGACGCGCAGGAATGGCACATTCAGCAAGCCACCGATATAGGGGCGCTGGGCGTCATCGTTCCGACTGTGGACGACGTGGAGCGGGCCCGCGAGGGCGCCAAGTGGGTTCGGTATCCACCGGTGGCGCGCCGCAGCCTGGGCCAGAACCAAGCCTCGAGGATCTGGGGCCCGGATTACAGGAACTCCATCAACGACAACATCATGCTGGTGCTGATGATCGAGACGCCTACGGGTGTCGCCAATGCCTTCGATATCGCCTCGGTGCCGGGCGTTGACGCCATCCTGGTGGGGAACAACGATTTGAGTTCGTTCTCCGGTTACGCACTCGAGTCTCCGCAGTATCAGGATCTACTCACCAAGATTCACGATGCCACGCTCAAGGCGGGGAAGATCTTCGGCTGTGCCAATCCGCTATTCGCAAAAGGCAATCCGTTAAGCAGCACAACGTTCCTCTTCCAAAACGGCCCCTCGAACGACGGCTATATGCCTCCGGCGGGCAGTATTCAAACCACCGCGGGACCGCCGGAGAAAAAGTAAGGCATTTTAAGAACCTGAAACTGATCAGGGGCTCCAGGTGTGGCGCTATCCTCCGCCCACGTGCAGCAGACGGTGGGCGGAGGGTGGCTCAAGACCGTGTTTTCCCGACGAAGGCCGGCGGCGCTGGTCGGGACGCTTAGTAGCGGGAAGTTGCGTACGCAGATCCGGACGCTGGCCGCCGCGTTCCCGGTGCGTCCTGAGTCGCAGCTTTCACCCCGATCGCGCCAACACCGCCGGCCGGGGCTGGGCCGCTGACTACTCGTATCTCAGCGCGATGATGGGATGGACGCGCATGGCTCGACGCGCCGGAATGTAGGACGCGGCAAGGGCAACCAGAATCAGCAGGAATGCCACGGCGAGGAACGTGAGCGGGTCATACGCGCTCACACCGAACAGCATCCTGGCCATCAGCCGGGTCAGCGCGAGAGAAGCGGCGACGCCCACCCCGACCCCGATCAGTACCATTTTCGCGCCGTTGCCCAGAACTAACCGCAGCACGTCATTCCGCTGGGCGCCGAGCGCCATCCGAATACCGATCTCATGCGTCCGCTGCCCGGCCAGGTAGGAGATTACGCCATAGATGCCGACGCAGGACAGAGCCAGCGCGAGCGCGGCGAAAATGCCTAGCAGAATCATCGAAAATCGGCGCGCCGCCAGCGAATCGGAAATGATCTTGTCCATGGTCGCGGTTTCGTAGACCACAATCTCGCCGTTGATTTTGCCGAGCGCCCGCCGGATGGCGCCCATCTCGATTTCCTGTGATCCATGCGTCCGCACCACGAATACCCCGCCGCGGGCCAGGAGCGGCATGAACTGGTCGGGGACCTGCGAAATCGTCATGTAAAACTGCGCCTGAACAGGGGAGTGGGCATCCTCGGCCAGGCCCCATTGTTTGACGTGTCCCACGATTCCCACAATTTCGGCCGTTTTGTTCAGAATTGCCAGGTTCACGCGCCGGCCGATCGGGTTCTCCCCCGCGAAGTGCAGCTTAGCGAATTGTTCGTCGATGGCGATGACGAACGGGGTATGCTCACTGTCGGCTGATGTGAGGAATCGTCCGCGCTCGAGCGGAATCCCCATGGCCCTCGGATAATCCGGCTCGACGACGTAAAACAGCGAAGTTTTCATCTCCGAATCGGTGGCGGGCTTGGGCTGGCCGTCAATCCAAAACGGCACCTCGGAATCGCCGGACATGGGCAGCGCGCCCCCGTTGAGCGAAGCCGCCTCCACCCCGGGAACCGCGGCCACCGTATCCTGAAGCTGGCGCATCGAGGCGCGAATGGCATCCGGCGTGGCGCCCGGGATCGTGGGAATGGAAATGGAGAAAGTGACCACATTGCGCGGATTGAAGCCCGGATTGACACTCCAGAGCTTGGCCAGGCTGCGGACCATCAGCCCCGCGCCTACCAGCAACACCAGGGCCGTCGCCATTTCGACGGCAACGAAGAGCCCGTGCAGCCGATGGCGCGCGCCGCTCGACCCGCGGCCCCCTTCTTTCAGCGTTGCCTGCAGATCTTCGCGGGAAGTTCCCAGCGCCGGCGCAAGTCCGAAGAAGATTCCCGCCAGCACCGACGCAGCCAGAGTAAAAAGCAAGACGCTGGAATCGACATGCACGGACTGGGTACTCGGCAGGGCCTCAGGCATCAGCCCGATTGCCGCTTGCGTTCCCCATGCGGCGAGAAGCAGGCCCAAACCGCCACCGGCGCAAGAGAGTATCAGGCTCTCGGTGAGAAGCTGGCGAACGACGCGCACCCGGCTCGCGCCGAGCGCCGCGCGAATGGCGAATTCGCGAGTGCGCCCGGTCGAGCGCGCCAAAAGCAAATTAGCCACATTCACGCAGGCGATCAAGAGAACAAACGCCACCGCGGCCAATAGCACCATGAGAAATGGCTGGATGGCGCCCACCACATCCTGCTTGAGCGAAACCATCGCGATCCCTCTGCCCTTGTTGGCGTCCGGATATCTCTCGGCAAGAGCTTGCGCCACGGCATCCATGTCCGCCTGGGCTTGCTGCAGCGTGACTCCCGGCTTGAGCCGCCCTACCGCGTCCATTCCCATGCTCGTGCGCCGGTCGCGAAAAGTCCTGTCGCTCCACTGGCCGATGGGCACATAAACGTCGCTGTTCTCAAAATTGCCGCTTTGATAACGAAATTCCGCGGGAATCACCCCAACCACGGTGTAGCCCACTCCGTCGAGCCGCAGCGTTTTTCCGAGCGCGTCCGGCGAAGAGCCGAATTTCCGCTGCCAGAATCCTCCGCTGATGAGCGCCACCGGCGGTGCGCCCATCCGGTCCTCCTCCGGGCGAAGCTGGCGGCCCGCAATGGGATTCACGCCGAGCACGGAGAAGAAATTCGCCGAGACCATTTCCCCTTTCACGCGCTCGGGCTCGCCCTCGCCCGTCAGGTTGTAATTCTCCTCGCGGAAGGCCGCCATGCAAGAGAAGGACCGCTGGTTGCGTTCCCAGTCGAGAAAATTAGGGTAGGAGATGGAAGAGTGCGAAAATTCTTTGGTCCTTGAATAAATGGCAACCAGGCGATCCGGTTGTTGGTATGGGAGCGGATTGAGCAGCACGCCGTTCACAACGGAAAACAGCGCGGTATTGGCGCCGATGCCAAGCGCCAGCGTGAGAATCGCAATCGCCGCAAAGCCCGGCGATTGGACAACCATGCGGATGCCGTAGCGAATGTCTTGCAGCAGGGTATCCATTGTCTCCGGAGGCACATTCCCCGATAGGGACGCGCGATTGGCGCCCTATCCCGCCATGCCGCCTCTCAAGGGTGATACGAGGATGGCGCCGTTGATGTTCCTCACCAATCGGCGCCCCGGGCAGGAAAGGCATCGAGACTGCGAACTCGTAAGGCCACCTCGGCATTTGCAGCGGCCATGGAAAAATGACGTCGATCAACCCTCACACCGCAACCTTGCCTCACCCAGTAGCACTTGAGAGCGTCATTCGCGATCGGAGTACGGCCGACATTTCTTCCGTGCCGCCGGCCTACGTTAGCACCTTCCGGCCGGTTCCTCAAGCCGGCAACATCGCTCCCCAGGACCGCGACCTGACGGACATGGACGACGCCATGGCGCAAGACAACCTGATGATGTTGAAGGAATCCGACCAGGCACAGGCAGCGGCCGTCGCGGGCGAAATCAGGAGCCAGGCCGTGACCCAGAAGATGCTGGCCGGCTGGTTACGGCAAGAAGCGGCCCGCGTTGCCCACGAGAATGCGATTCGCAAGCGTAATGCGGCCTACTCCAGCCAACTGCAAACGGACATGACTAACGTTCTCCAACACAAGTGAAGGAGGAAGGAAGATGCGAGAGCAATTCAAACACGGAATGAATGGGGTGAATGCCGGAGCTGTCCGTATATACCGATGGAGCCACCGCCACGCGATCCTGCTGGCATTGGCGTTGCTGCTGAGCACCATCGCTTTGCCCAGGAAGGTCCAAGGACAGGCGCCGAGTCCTTGTTGTGCTCTCCTGGCGGAGGGGCTGGGAACTATCAATGTCACGCTT